>NC_018656.1:1352724-1690905 GCF_000299395.1 Candidatus Nitrosopumilus sediminis | reverse complement strand
TGTTTGGTTCCAAATTGATTTTTATTGAATCATCAATTAGTCCATTAAATGAAAACTCTTCTGCATATGCAGAGCCCCAATATGATTCAGAAATGGAAAATGGTGTTAAAAATGCAGCTGATAATAATAAAATAATTGAAAAAGAAGAAAGAGTTTGTCTTGAAAAGATTTTAATTTTTTCGTTTTCACTTTTCAGTAAAAGATAACCTGTAAGAGGTATAATTAACAATAAAATCACAATTGAATTATCAGATGAGTCGGTATTGATATTCTGATTAAATAATAAATGATTTGAAGATGAAACAAAATTATTTTCTGAATTGATCGCAGATAGTTTCCAAATATTTGAAATAAATTCTAAAATACTAGTATTTAAAAAATTAAGATCATCATTAATGATTTCATTGTGTTTTGAATCAGATAATAAATTCAAAGTTATTGATTCAGAATTTGAAGAAACAAAATTATTTTGAATTTTATTTCTTTCAAAAATTCTTTCTGTAATAGTATATTTATCATAAGAAGGTTTGATGATAGCAAAATCAGAAATATATTTTTGATCAGATAAAATAGAAATAGATTCATGTAGTAAGATTGTTCGAATTGAATTATTAGAAATTTTATATGGCTTATAATCAGAGATTCCAAGATTTTCAACAAGATTTATTTTTCGATGTTTTGATTCAGAAATAATTGATTCAGAAACAATTGATTCAGAAACAATTGATTCAGAAACAATTGATTCAGAAACAATTGATTCAGAAACAATTGATTCAGAAACAATATCTGCATAACTTGGAATACTAAACATCGGCAAAAGAAAAATTAAGAATATTGCAAAAAGTTTCAAATTCATAGTTTACACTCTCCAAAAACAATATACTCTAGATTTTTAGTGGAGCATGTGTTTTCAATAAATGGTATTATTTGGATTTTAACTGATATCATACAATAATTATCCACTAGAAAAAACGATAAGGGGTAAGGAATTATGGTATGAAATTAGGGCCCATTTTGGTAAAAATCTTAATTTAAGAAGCCAATTTGGTAATCATGTTTTTGATCGTGAAAGTTTGATTTTTCCGATAAAAAAATAATTTTTACATAATAATTATTACTAATTAAAAACTTAGAGAAGCATGCAAAAAAAGTATTTCATAATTATTGTTTTGTTGTTTATTTTTCCATATTCTAATTTTGCAGAATCAGAAAATAACATAGAAGAACTTTTAGAAAAAGGAACTTATTATTTTAAAGAAGAAATTAATTATCAGGAATCTATGAAATATTTTGATCAAGTTCTTTTGTTAGACCCCAATAATGTTGAAGCATTAAACGGTAAAGGAGCTATTTTTATTAGATATGGAAATTTTACTGCAGCTGAATATTTTTTTGATAAAGCATTGGAGATCAATCCAAATCACATTAAAACATTAAACAATAAAGGGACTTTAGTAGGACATTTGGAAAAATATGAAGAGTCAAGAGTTTATTTTGATAAAATTTTATTGATGGAACCGAATAATACTAATGCATTATTAAATAAAGCAAGTTCTCTTGCATTAGATAAACAGTTGGATTATGCAATTGATATATTAAATATAATCTTGTCAAATGATCCTGATCATAAACAGGCTATTGAATTAAAACGTGGTCTTTACAAATCATTTACTACTGATGATATCGATGGTTATCTTCAAACTATTGTTAGAGATAAAAATGGAAATTTAATTGGATATATGGAGTCAGATCTAATAGGAAAAGCTGCACATAAAGACATAGATCAGATACTTAACTCATTACTTATTCAATATAGATCTGAAACTGTTCAAAGTGAAGATAGAGAATATGTTTTATCTTTCTTATCAATTACCGATAATAAAATTGATATAAAAAATCCTGGAATGATGTCAGGAACTGGAATCATATATGTAGATCAACTCCAAAGTGAAGATATAGAATTTCCAGTCATTATAGGAAGATGGCATGGATATTTGACTCATAAGGATGATACATTTACAAATTATTGGCAATTAATTTTTGAAAAATAATTTTTTTCAAAAAGTAAACCAAATCCAATTGCAAAAAACACAATCATAGGTACAAGACGATATGGGTTAATAAGAAAATCAAAAAATCCAGTTACAATTGGACCTGAGATTAGTATTCCAGATATTAGAATTTGCATGGATTGAGCATGTTTTGCTCCTTGTCTTGATTTTAAAAATAATAGAAAATTTAATGGCATTAACAACAATACTACAAAAATATCAAAGCGTAATTGGAGAGGAAAAATTGAAAAACCAGAAAAGAATTTTGGTGGATGAAATGAAATATTGCTAGAATATAGATTATCAGTTTCAAGATTTTCATTACCTAAACCAAAAATAAGAATGCCCAATGCAGTTACTACTATAAAATAAGAAAAGATTGTGAGTAGTTTTTTCTTCTTAGATATTGAAGAGTGTAAAATGTATAATATACTTAAAGGAAAATAGGCTAAAGTAAGAGCTTTTGCGAAAAATGCAATAACAAAACTCAAACAAGAAAAAGGCCAACTTTTTTTCACAAGATATAGAGAAAAAAGGAAAAAGACTACCCAAAAATTGGAGTACGTTGCTGTTGTATCAAAAAAATGAAAAATCGTACTTTGAATTACTATTATTACTGCAATTAGACCTGAAATATTTTTTGAGGAAATTTGAACTGTAAAAAAATATACAATAATCAATAATGAAATAGATGCAAAAAATGGAAGGACTTTAAAATTTTCAAATAATTCATATGAAATTGTTAAAAAGAACATCTTTGTATGAAGTTGTTTTAGATTAAAATCAGAGTCTTGGGAATTCCATACCTTATATGCATCTATGACTCGTTGAAAATCTGGCCATGTATCAGCCTCAGATATTTCGTTAAAAGAGAATATAATATAGATGGTAATAATTGAAATTAAGATTAAAATTGCTTTTTTGTTTGATATATCAAAATTAGTCAAGAATTTTGAAGAATTATAGATGTATTTAGGAAGAAGATTTTTTTTATATAAAAAGAAAAAAGAAAAGAAAATTAAATTTGATGCTAATAATGGCATGGCAAAAATTCCTAATTCAAAAGGATCAATAGGAGCAAGTCCGCTTCCACTAGTTAGACGTAAAATAAGTGCAGGGAATGCCATTGAAATTAAATTGATTATAATGACTAAGGAAGAAAGAAGAAATACTAATGATGAATCGAAATTTTTAAAAAATTTATACATTTACTTCGTTAATTTTTAAATTATATTTAAACTAATTTTGGATAAAGTAATTTGAAATATTTTTTAAAATTCTTTTTATTACCTAAAATTTATGATAATATATGATTTTTACTAAAACAAGTTTAGAAGATGCTTTTATTGTAGAACTTGAAAAAAAAGAAGATCATCGGGGATTTTTTGCTAGATCATGGGATACAAACGAATTTGCCAAACATAACTTAAATCATAATTTAGTTCAGTGTAATATTTCATTTAGTAAAAAACGTGGTACATTACGTGGGATGCATTATCAAACCAAGCCTTTTGAAGAATCAAAACTAATTAGATGTACAAAGGGTAAAATTTTTGATGTCATTATTGATTTAAGAAGTAAGTCTAAAACATACAAGAAATGGTTTGGAGTTGAATTAAGTCAAGAGAATTATAAAATGCTATATGTTCCTGAAGGATTTGCTCATGGTTTTCAATCATTAGAAGATGATACAGAAATTTTTTATCAAGTATCACAATTTTATACTCCAAAAGCAGAATGTGGTATTCATTGGAATGATCCTAGCTTTAATATCAAATGGCCAATAGATGAGAAAATTATTACTGAAAAAGACAACTCATGGATATTATATGATGAAAAAACTTCATTAACACAATAATATTATCAAATATATGAAAGATTCAAAGTTTGAAAAATTAAATAAAAAAAATATTCAGTTGATGTCAAATGACTCTTTACTTGTAAAAAAAACAAATGATTGGGTACAACATGCTTGGAAGTATCAATACCCATATCATTTTACATGGCTTGGAAGACCCATAATTCAATTTCCTCAAGATATTATAGCTTTACAAGAAATAATTTGGAAAACTAAACCTGAATTAATTATTGAAACTGGGATTGCAAGAGGAGGGAGCATAATTTTTTCTGCCTCATTATTAGAATTAATGGGGAAAGGGAAGGTGGTTGGAATTGATATAGATATAAGATCAGAGAATAAAAAAGAGATAGAAAAGCATCCTTTATCACATAGAATTGTAATTATTGAAGGTTCATCTGTTCAGAAAAAGGTAATAAATCAAATTAATAAAATTGCAAAAAATAAAAAAAGAATTTTAATAATACTGGATTCTGATCATTCTGAAAAACATGTGTTAAAAGAATTAAACAGTTATTCACATTTAATAAAAAAAGGTGGTTATCTTATTGTATGTGATACATTTGTCGAAGAAATGCCAAAAGGATTTTTTAAAGATAGGAATTGGAACAAAGGCAATAATCCAAAAACTGCAATTAAAAAATTTTTAAAAACTAATGATAGATTCAAGATAGATCATTCAGTTGACAAAAAACTTTTGATAACTGCTTGCTCTTCAGGATTTCTAAAATGTATCAAAAATTAATCAATCTTTGTTCTAAACACTTTAACGATATAATATGTTAGGATAACTAAAAATGAAATATACAATTTTGGGTTCAAAAGGATTCATTGGTTCTCATTTTGTAAAATATTTCAAAACACAAAATATTGAATTCTCTGCACCTGATATACGAACTGATACTGAAATTTTTTCAAAGCCATTAGGAAACATAATTTATGCAATAGGAGTATCAAATTTTGTAGAAAAACCTCTTGAAGCTATTGATGCTCATGTTTGTATTTTAAAAAAGATTTTAGAAAAATGTAATTTTGATTCATTATTGTATATTTCGTCTGGACGAATTTATTATAATTCTTTATCTACCGTAGAAGATGAAAAAGTAACTATAGATCCTTCAAATCCAAACGATCTCTACAATATTTCAAAAATTATGGGAGAATCATTATGTTTATCCACTAACCGAAAAAATGTTCGAGTGGTTCGACCTTCAAATGTTTTAGGGATTGGTGCTCCCTCAAATCTGTTTGTTCCATCAATTATTAAAGATGCCATTAAACAAAATAAAATTATTTTACATTCAACTCTAGAAAGCAAAAAAGACTATATTTTCATTGATGATGTAATTGATTTAATTATAAAGATAATACAGAATGGAAAAAGTAGAATTTACAATGTTGCAAGTGGTTATAACATAAAATCACAGGATATTATAAATAAAATTGTAGAGATAACAAATTGTTCTATTGAAATTTCGAATGATGCAAAAGAGTTTTCATCTGGACAAATCAATATTGATAAAATAAAAAATGAATTTGATTTTATTCCAACAAAAGTAACAGATAAAATTGAAGACCTGATAAAATTTTATCAAAATTCAGGTTAAAACTAATTTTTATTTTAATGATTCATTATATTCAATTATAGCTTCTTCACTAGTACTTAGTTTAACATATTTCTGAATTTTATCAGTGTTAATATGATATTTTTGTAAATGTTCTTCTGATTCTTTTGTATAGTCACTATCAAAATTTACAATATTTTTGATATCACCTAATCTTATACTATTTGTAGAAGCCAAATTAAAAATTTCATTATGTATGTTTTTGCCAATAATTTCTAAAACAATATCTGCAATTATTCTTGTATTAATTACATTTAATTGGGAATTTTGTGAAATCATAACTTTTTTGTGATTGTGAAGAAAATCATAGATTGGATTTTTTCTTGTACCTATACCAACTATTGCAGGAAGTCGAAAAATTAAAAAATTTTTTACAAATCTTTTAACATATTTTTCAACTAAGAATTTATGGTATCCATAAGGTTCTAAATTTTGTTCATTGATTTTGGTATCTTCTTTTGATGTTTCTAATGATGAATGTTGATCATAAACTTCAATTGATGACAATAGGACAAACAAATTACAATTAATATTATGAACATATTCAGCAACACTTGATACTGATGCATGAAAATCAAAAAGTGGATCTACATTTGCTTTATATTTTATAGAGTTTCCATTTGCAAAAATTAAAACATCGCAATCTTTTCCAAAAAATTCTTCTTTGTTCTCTTTTTGAATAATTTTAAATTCAATTTGTTTTTTTTCTAAATTCTTTACAAATGCAGAACCTGTCAAACCTTTTCCGCCTACAATGAAAATCATGAGATAATCACCCAATAAAATTTGGAGACATGCTAGAACTTGGATTGACAATATCTTCTAAAGTATTGTTTATTGCCATATGTTTACAAAATAATCCACAGTTATTTGGTTTTACCCATTTTTCAATTTCTTTGTTCTTGTCTGATTCCCATATTTCTTTTAAAGTTTGTTTGTAAATATTACCAATTAGATATTTACTTGTATTTTCATTTTTACTATCTTTAATATTTTGACAGAATCCATAATCTCCTTCTGCTAAAATTACTCCTTTAAAAAAGTGGGCATAACAAGTACGTGGATAATCTAATTTTTCTTGTTGTTTCATAAATGTAGTTCCAAGTAATTTTGTTTTAGTTGATTCTAAAATTTTTTTAGAATCTTCTAACATTTGTTGTGTTTGAATACTATTCCAAAATTTTCCTTTATCTGTTGTGTATTGATCTGGAGCTAATTGAATATAATCTATATTGAATTTTTTAATAATATGTGTTAGATTTGGAATAGAAGAAATATTTTCTGGGGTTACTAAAGTTCTGATACCTATGTTGATGTTACTATCTAATTCATCTTTTCTTTTTGATAATGTTTTGATATTTTCAATTATTTTATCAAACTGATCGACTCCTTGTACATTTCTATAACTATTACGATCACCACCAGCAACTGAAATTCTAATCCATTGTAGATTTTTTATTATAATATCTACATTGTTTTCTGCAATGATAGAACCATTAGTGATTGTACCAACATCAAATCCTAATTCTTTGGTAAATCTAATTATTTCAAAATAATCTCGGTGTACCATAGGTTCACCACCTCCTGAATATACTATGCCTTTGGTTTCTAATTTTTTTGCTTCTTTTAACCGTTCTTTTAAAATATCTGTTTTAAGAGAGTCTCTACTAGTTTCTATATGTTCTGCATAATTACAAAAAGAACATCTATGATTGCATTTGTTTGTAAGATCAATTTCTAATGTAATTGGAAACGGTCTTTTCCCTTGTTTATACTCAGTAATTTTTTCCGGATGAAATAAAATTTTTTTTGTAAAATCAAAATTTTGTAATTCCATATGACTTGATTCTGATGTAGGCCAATTACTAGCTGTTTGTTTTTTTAAATTATTTTCATTTTTTATGGACTTGATGTTAAAAAGACTTGTCATTCTTGTTATAGTAAAGCTTGATTATTGTTATTGAAGGTTTTGGAACATATTGAGATTATTAGGAACTATTTTGGAAAAAATAACAAATTACTAATTCAAATAAAACAACTTTTAAAGTATATTTCTTGTTCTAATTTATAAAAATTGCAAGAATTACATAAAATCTCTATTGGATTGCCTGTTTTTAATGGTGAAAAATTTCTTAAAAAAAGAATAGAGTCTATTTTATCACAAACATTTACCGATTTCAAATTAATAATTTCTGATAATGCATCTACAGATTCTACACAAAAAATTTGTAAAGAATATTTAAAAACAGATAATCGAATTAGCTATATTCGTCAAAAAAAAAATATTGGAATTTGGGAAAACTTTAATTTTGTTCTTCAGCAAGCCAATTCTGAATTTTTTGTTTGGGTAGCAGTAGATGATTTATGGTTACCAGAATTTTTAGAAAAAAATTTTTTAATTCTTAAAACAGATGAATCATTAATTGGAAGCATAAGTAAAGTTTCTACAAAAAAAATAATTCCGTCTAAAATCAATTCTCTTAACATTGATTCAAATTTTTATAAGTTTAGACAAAAAATCCTAAATTCAATAAGAAATTATGATTCAATACCACTTACAAAAGATTATAATAAAAAAGTAAGAACCTTACTAAAAAACTCTCCTTACGTAATGCTTTATTCTATATTTCGTACAAATGTTTTAAAAAAATCCATGATTCCGAGATCATTTGTTGCACTAGATGTGGCATTACTTCTCAATCTCTTAAAATTTGGAGATATTCAGGTTATTGATCAACCTTTATTGGAAAGGTTTCCTGTAGGTGAAGGTTCAAAAGGAATTCTTTCTTTAGCTAAAAATCAAAATCGAAATAAACTTGGAATAATTTTTCCACATTACCCAATTACAATATGGTCAATGAAGAATATTGGTTTTAAAAATTTCTTAAAAAACATAGATCATTATATTTTGTTAAATCTAGGTAGTGAATTTTTTTTAATAATTGATGTTATTAGAAATTTAACTAGCAAAAATAAAAAATCCAATACATTAAACAATGAAGTAAAGATGTGAAAAGATTATTGAAGACTTCAATAGATAATAAGATATTTTTACTTTTGGTAGCAACTATTCTATTTTATGTTATTATAGCATTATTTTCTGATTTATCAAAAATTTTGTCTCATCTCAATCTTCTAAATTATAATTATTTAATTATCGCTTTTTGTCTGATATTTTTTAGTATTCTTCTTCGTGGATTTAGATATCAAATAATTTTACGAGAAATAAAAATAAATTTACGTTTTTTTGATAGTGTATCAATTTTTTTAGCAGGTATGTCGATGTTGGTAACACCTGGTGGTATAGGTACTATCATTAAGTCATACATACTGAAAAAGAAAACAGGTAATTCGTATTCTAGTACTGCGCCAGTGATTATTTATGAAAAATGGTTAGAGCTACTATCCAATACTATTCTTATTGCTGTTTTGTTGATTTGGTTTGATTTACTTGAAGCAAAAATTGTTTTAGGAGTTGGCATAATACTTTCTATAACAATATTTCTTTTTTTGAAAAATCCCAACATGTTAAAACACTTCAATAAACTAATTTACAAAATTGTCTTTTTCAGAAAATTTATTTTAGATTTTGAAAAATTTCAAGATAATACACAACATTTGATAAATTTCCAAGTTTTAATGAAAACTTTACCAATAACTGTTAGTGCACAAATTCCTGTCTTTGTTTCTGTATTTTTAATTTTTCAATCGTTTAATCTTGATTTTGATATTTTTGCAACCAGTCAAATCTATCTAACATCAATTTCCATGGGTCTTTTAACAATGATTCCTGGTGGTTTGATAGTTACTGAATCAGGATTATTGGGAATATTGATACAAAATAATGTCGAATTTAGTGTAGCATCAACCTTAGTTTTGATAATTAGACTTGTTACTTTTTGGTCTGTTATACTTCTTGGTTTTATTGTTTTAAAATTTATCCTTCAAAACAAAACGGATTTTAAAAATATTAGTTGATGTCTAATTAAATCTTAAAATTTTAAATATTCTCATTTTTGTGCTCAAAATTAACATAAACAATGATGAAGCTAAGATTAGAAATAAAATATGAAACTCAGGTAGGGATTTATCGGGTGAAATTAAATCTCCCCATTGTGATGGCGAAGGAATGTTTTTTCTTTCATTTAATTCAACATTAGCTGGCCAAGTAATTACTGAATTATTATTTCCATCATATACATAAACAAGAAATCCATAATTATCAGATCTTCCAATTACATCTGTAGGAATTCTAAATTCATAACTTGGGTGAGGTATTTGTCTTTGATGTCGGTCATTTTCATCAGAAACATTCCCAATTGCAATCAAGTCTTTATGATTTGAAATTTTTTTGAAATGTCCTGTTACTGCAACATCTGTTCCACCTTGCATAGTGATTGCATTTGAAGAACCTAATGTTGCTTGAAAACAATAATCATCTTTATTTGGTTTACTTGTTTTATCATTTAAGGTATCAAAGCAAATAATGGATCTATCACTCATCTTTTCTATACTTCTGTCATTTGTATAATCGATCATTATGTAAACATAATCTTCCATATGAGCACTTCTTATGTAGATTGGTTGTCCTGAAATGTTATCTAGACTCGTAGGTTTCCATTCTACTGTAGTTGTCCACTTTCCATCAAATACTATATCATCCATTTTTGATGAAGCTGTAATCCATATTTCTTCTTGAAATGATTCTACAAAAAAGAAATTGAATGATAAAAAAAATGTCAAAAAAACTAACATTACTCGCATAATTTTTATCGATATTACCTACATGTTTATATTATTAGATTTTTCTATTTTTATTATTGAATTCAAAAAGTCTTATTTTGATAGGAATTGCTATTGTAATAACAATTGGAGTTGTAGCAATATCTACAGGAATTGATATAGAGATTTTTGAAAATAATGATAATTCAGAACAGGTGGAAGAGTCTAGTCCCCGTGTTTTTAAAAGAAGTCTGAATGAGAGTGTAGGGATATCTGGACCATAGAATTCTTCTGTTTTTCCAAAATAGAACTCATTTGCCTCATCAAATTCCAAAACCTTCAATAACTATTACTAGATAGAGACCTTATGGAACAAAAGATTGCCATAATGTCCGTTATTCTCGGCATAGCTATCCTTGGCGGTTCATTTTCCGTAGCGAATTCATTAATTGCAGATTCTAATTCTAATGGAATTAGAGTATCTGATGCAAGCACAGGTCTCTTAGGACATGTTGCCCTGACAATATATGATTCAGAAGGAAATGTCAAGCGATACATGCAAGGTGACAACGTCATTACAAACAATGGTGAAAATTGTATAGCAGAATTAGTATTTGGTGTGACAACAGGTGGTGCTTCTCAATGTCAAACAAGTACAAACGGCATTTTTAGAGTCGTTTCAATTGGATTATCTCCAGTTGCTCCAGACGGTTCAAGTCTTGAATTGGGAACAACATTTGCAAGAACATCAGTTACTCCAACTGTTGTATCCTCAACAGGTTCATCAGCAGATACATCAAAAGCAGTAGTTACATTGTTAGCTACGTTTACAGCAGATGCAAGTAGAGTGTTTACTGAAGCTGGACTAATGGATACTGAGAATATTTTAGCTGGCTCAGATAACATGATGGCACACAAAGCATTTGATACTGCAGCTACACTAACAAATGGTGATACTGTAGCAGTTACTTGGACTATAGATATAGGACCATAGGAACTATACAAAAACTATTTTTATTTTATTTTTTATTGAGATACATGGAATGTAATAAAAATGATTAACATAAGTCCACTTAAAATTTATCTTGGAGATCTTACTTACGATACAGTTGGTCTTTCAACTGAGGTTTTTCCTCTAAATATTGGATATATTGCAAGTTATTGTAAAAAATTATTTGGTGATAAAGTAGAGATTTCTCTGTTTAAGTATATTGATGAGTTAGATAAAGCTATTAATGATAATCCTCCAGATATTCTTGGATTAAGTAACTATGCTTGGTGTCATCAAGTAGGTTTAGAAATGTTTAGAATTCTACTACAACAAAATCCATATGCAATAACAGTGTGGGGAGGACCCAATTTTCCCAGAGATATTCCATCCCAAGAGGAATTTATGAAAAAATATTCTGAGGTGGATCTTTATGTTCCAGTTGATGGAGAAACCGGTTTTTCAAATATTGTAGGAAAAGCACTTGAAGCTAAAACTAGAGAAGAGATAAAGAACAAAGTATTATCTAATCCCATTGATGGTTGTATTTCAAAAGATAAGAATGGAAAACTTCAGTACAGTAATCCAGTAATTAGAATCAATAATCTAGATGACATTCCTTCTCCATATCTTACTGGTATTTTAGATAAATTCTTTGACGGAAAACTTAGTCCAATGATTCAAACAAATAGAGGATGTCCATTTTCATGTACATTTTGTACTGATGGTTCAGATTTGGTTAGGAAAGTAAATCAATTTAGTTTAGATCGTATCAGAGATGAACTTGAGTATATTGGAAAAAAAGTACCAAAAAACATCCATAGTATGACAATTAGTGACTTAAATTTTGGAATGTATCCTAGAGATGCAGATATTTGTAGGATTGTTGCAAAGATTCAAGAAAAATATGATTATCCTAGGCTTATTCAGACAACAACAGGTAAAAACAAGAAAGAGAAAGTAATCGAGGCAGTAAAACTACTCAATGGTGCTTTACGACTAATGATGTCAGTACAATCAATGGATGGACAAGTACTTGAAAATATCCGCCGATCAAATATCAGCATAGAGCATATTCTAGATTTAGCCCCAACAATTAAAGAAAATGGATTGAGTACTACAGCTGAAGTAATTTTAGGACTACCTGGAGAGACATATGACAGTCATATTGAAACTCTGAGAAGTTTGGTTAAGGCCAATCTAAATTATGTACGTCCATACACGTTGATGCTTCTTAATGGTGCAGAAATGAATAGTCCTGAACAACGAGAAAAATGGGGATTCAAAACAAAATTTAGGATATTAGCAAAGGATTTTGCAAAGCTTAGTAATGGGAAAAAAGTTGTAGAAGTTGAAGAAGTAGTAATTGAAACCAATACATTATCTTTTGAAGAATATTTAGAATTACGATTACTTGCTTTTATTATGTTTGTAACAAATATAGGATTAGTTTTTGAACCGTTACTAAAGTTCTTACGAGAACAAGACATGGATGTTTTTGAGCTATTTAACCAAACTTTAAAACAAAAAAAGAATGCACCTAAAAAAATTATTCATGTTTTTGAACAATTTGAAAATTCAACAAGAGATGAACTGTGGAATTCTTCAGAAGAAATTCAGAAAAACTATCAGAATGAAAATGAATATAGAAAATTATTAGATGGCGAAGACGGAATTAATGTATTACAACATTATCAAGCAATTGTAATGTTTGAAAATATGAATGAATGGACAGATTATACGTTAGATGTTGCACATAGTTTGTTAAAAACAAATAAAAAATTAAATGATAAATTAGAAAGAGAATTTATTGATGTTGCAAATTATTGTAGAGGTCTATCTCATGATCCTTTGAGTAGAAACAGAATGATTTCAAAGCCAAAATTTCTTTTTCATTATGATATTAAAAAATGGTTGTCTACACCAGATGTAAAACTCTCAACTTTTGAATTGTCGACCCCAATTAGTATGATTTTTTCATTTTCAAAAGATCAGTTAAAGTTGGTAGAAGACGGGTTAGATTCATGTGGAGATACAATGATTGGAAAAAGTAGAATCTTTAGATGGATACCTCCAAATAGTATTTGGCGTAAACCATTTGTTTTAAATTAGAATAGAAGAGAGTTTTAAAAAATGAAGGTATTTCTGACAGGTCATTTGGGTTATGTAGGTACAGTATTACTTGAAAAACTCTTAGCAGAAAATTTTGAAGTTGTAGGATGTGATATTGGATATTATCCTCAAAGTTTTGAGGATACAGAGATAGTACCACAGAATTTTTTGAAAAAAGACATACGAGATATAACAAAAGAAGATTTGTATGGTTGCAATGCAATATGTCACTTAGCTGGACTTTCAAATGATCCCATTGGTGAAATCAATCCAAAATTAACAAATGAAATTAATTATTTATCTACGATTCGTCTTGCAAAATTATCAAAAGAAATTGGTATTGAACGTTTTATTTTTTCTTCCTCATGTTCAGCATATGGGTTAAATGAAGATATAGTAACAGAACAATCTCAACTTGCTCCTCAAACAGCATACGCAAAATCAAAAGTCAATTCAGAGCAAGAACTTGTTAAATTACGAGATATTAATTTTGCTCCAGTGATGTTGCGTAATGCAACTGTTTATGGAATTTCTCCAAATCTGAGATTAGATCTAGTTGTAAATAATCTAATAGGTTCGGCTCTAAGTACTGGAAAAATTAAGCTTAACAGTGACGGTACTGCATGGAGACCCTTACTTCATGTTGAAGATATGGCAGATGCTTTTGTTAGATGTTTAAAGGCATCAAAAAATGAAGTGAATGGTAAATTTTTTAATGTAGGATCAAATCAGGGCAACCACAAAGTAATTGAAATTGCAGAAAAAATTGCTCAAAAGATCCCAAATTCAGAAATTGAGATAGCCAACAAAGATAACAAAGATAATCGTTCTTACAAAGTAAATTTTGATAAAATATATGAAGAATTAGGTTTTAAGACAAAATGGAATCTAGATGATGGAATAAAACAAATCTACGATGCTATGAAAGACAAATGTTTATCTCTAGAATATTTTTCTGATAAATCATTTCATCGGCTTAAATATTTAAAATGGTTACTTGAAAAAGGAACAATTAACCAAGATCTACGATTTAAAAATTAATGTTGCCAAATCTTCCATTGTGCATTATTTGTTTGCCATAATTTTTCCAAATCTTTTTTATCTTTCAAAGTATCCATAGCTCTCCAAAAACCATAATGCATAAATGCAGATAGTTGTCCTTCAGATGCAAGTTTTTCTAAAGGTTCTGCTTCCAAAATTGTTTCATCATTATTAATATAATTTAGAATTTCTTTTTCAAATACAAAAAATCCACCATTGATCCATCCTAGATCTCCAAGTGGTTTTTCGTGAAATGTTTTAACTTTATTATTTTTTATAGATAATGCACCATATCTTCCTGGAGGTTGTACCGCAGTCAATGTAGCTAAAGATTTATTTTGTTTATGGAAATCAATGAGTTTGTTGATATCAATATCACTTACACCATCTCCATAAGTAAGACAAAAAGTATCTGTGATATGATTTTTAATTCGATTGATTCTCCCACCAGTCATAGTATTTTCTCCAGTATCCACTAAAGTTACCTTCCAAGACTCTGCTTTTACTTGATGAATTTCAATTTTATTATTTTTAATATCAATAGTAACATCAGAATTATGTAGAAAATAATTTGCAAAATATTCTTTAATCATATATCCTTTATAACCTAAACAAATGACAAAATCATTTATTCCATAAGATGAATATATTTTCATTATATGCCACAGAATTGGTTTCCCCCCAATTTCGATCATAGGTTTTGGTTTAAGATAGGTTTCTTCCTCTATCCTGGTGCCATATCCTCCTGCTAAAATGACTGCTTTCATTTTATAATCTTAATAATTCAAGTTAATAAATAATTTAATTATGCATTTAACATTTTTAATAAAAAAATTCCAATATAATAAAAAAATTATAATGAAAATTTGTTTTGAAAAAATAAATTTTGTTCCATTGTGGTATAGGTTTATCAACCATTTTACAAAACTGATTAAATAGTAAACCAAGTAAAGTCAAATATGGAAGATTCATTATTAGTAATTCCAAAGATAGGTCTAATAGTAATTTCATTAGTTATAATAGCAATTTTAGTAAAAATTAGAATTCAAGAAAGAATTGGAAATAAATTCTTTGGAATTATGATGGTATTTTGGAGTTTAGTCATTAGTATTAGTTTAAATCCAAATATTTTAGACAACATAATTGATTCTACACAATTAGATAACAGGGCACAAGTTCTATTGATAATTTCAATTGGAGTAATTATCTATACTCTGTATTCTCAAACTATCAAGACCAGAAATATTTCTGGAAATTTTTATCTGCTTATTAGAAAAACAGCAATAGATAATTTCAAAAGAGAATTCAAAGACATAATCAAAGATCCTATTGATGTTCTAATTGTAATCACTGCCAAAGATGAAGAAAAAAGTATTGGGAAAGTGATTGATAGTATAAGATCATTACAATTTTCTTTTACATACAAAATTTTAGTTATTAATGATGGATCATCAGATGATACAGAAAATATTGCAAGATTAAAAAATGTATTAGTTGTAAACCACATTTTTAATTTAGGAATTGGAGGTGCAACAAAAACAGGGTTTTATGTAGCTAAAATATTGCAACCAAAAATTGTCATAAATATTGACGCCGATGGACAACATGATCCAAGATTTATTTTACAAATGATATCAAAAATAAAAGATGAAAATATTGATATGGTGTATGGATCTAGATTTTATAAAGATACAGAATATGAAACTTCAATGATTAGATTTATTGGAAATAAGTTTTATACAAAATTAGTAAATAGAATTACAGGATTATCATTAACTGATGTTAATACGGGTTACAGAGCTGTTTCATTTGAAAAACTTGATTCTATATTTTTCTTTTCTGAAACTAATTTTGCAATAGAATTAGCAATTCGAGCTGCAAGAAATGGATTGAAAATTTCTGAGATACCCACATTATCAGTTACCAGAGCCTATGGTGAATCACAATTTCATAAAATAGAGAAATTTTTATCTTATAACATTAATGTTCAAAAACAAATTTTCAACGCAAATTATAGAAGAAAGACACCAATAGAAAAAGCATTGGTTAACTAAAATAGAAAGAATGTTGGAGGCAATATACAAATGAAAATTTTAATTCCAGGAATGGATGGGTATATTGGTTGGGCATTAGCTCTAAAACAACTCAAAATCGGTAACCAAGTTTGTGGAATTGATAATTTCTCAAGAAGAAGAAATGTAGAAGAGATGGGATCTTATTCTGCATTACCAATTTTAGAAATGAAAGAAAGATTGAAATTTTTGAGAGAAACGTTTGGAGAGAAAGTTTCATTTTTTCAAGGAGATTTGCTGGATGTTGATTTTACAAATGACATTGTTAGTAAAGTAAAACCTGACGTTATTGTTCATTTAGCAGAACAACCGTCTGCACCTTACAGTATGATTGATCAAGAACATAATATCTATACACAAAAAAATAATGTTATAGGTACACTAAATTTACTTCATTCAGTTCAAAAACACGTTCCTAAAGCTCACTTGATTAAACTTGGAACTATGGGAGAATATGGATATGATCCGGGGTTGGATATTCCAGAAGGATTTTTTGAGGTTGAATTTAGAGGTAAAAAAGCAACAGTGCCATTTCCAAAGATTGCAGGAAGTTGGTATCATTGGACTAAAGTTCACGATAGCAACAATATCATGTTTGCATGTAAATTATGGAATCTAAAATCAACTGACATCATGCAGGGAATAGTATATGGAACTAAAACAGAACAAACAATTGATGAGAATTACCATACAAGATTTGATTTTGATGAAGCATTTGGAACATCAATGAATAGATTTTGTGCACAAGCAGTTATTGGATATCCATTAACAATTCATGGTTCTGGTGGTCAAACAAGAGGATTTTTAGCTTTATCAGATTCTATTCAATGTATTTCATTATTGATAGACAATCCACCAGATGATGGAGAATATCGAGTTGTAAATCAATTTGATGAGCAATATAGTGTATTGGAAATTGCAAAGAAAATTCAAAATATTGGTAATCAAAAAGGATTAAATGTTGAAATTAAAAGTAAAGAAAACCCAAGATTGGAATCTGAGAAACACTACTATAATGCGGATCATGAAAAATTAAAGAATTTGGGATTCAAAAGAACAAGAGAAATTGATGATGAAATAGGAATAATGATCGAGCACCTTTTACCTTACAAAGATAGGATTGAGGAGAGAAAAGAGGTCATTGTAAAAAATATCAAGTGGCAAAAATAGAGATAATATTAGATGCAAAAAACAGCATATAGGCATAAACAAACAACTTAAAAATTTAATAGCAATTTAATTTTGAGTCGAGTAAATGCAATCAAATGAGAAAATGCAAAAGAGTAATACTCAAATTTCAATAATAATTCCAACATACAACGAGTCTCAAAATATTGTACAAATTTTAAAATCAATTAAAGATAATTTGCCAAAAAACTTGATTACTCAAGCTATAGTTATAGATGATAATTCTCCAGATGGAACTGGAAAAATAGTAGAAGACTATTTAAAAAATTTTAAGAAAATGGCAAATTATACAATTGAAATCATTCATAGAAAAGCTAAGGATGGATTAGGTTCTGCCATTCTCAATGGAATTCAAAAAGCTAAAGGAGATACAATTGTAGTAATGGATAGTGATTTTTCTCATCCACCGCAAATTATTCCCAAATTAATTGAATCAATAAAAAAATATCAATTTGATATTGCAGTAGCATCACGTTATATTAGTGGAGGAAAAATTCAAGGTTGGCCATTAAAAAGAAAATTAATGAGTAAATTTGCAACATTAATTGCAAAAAAAGGATTAGGTATAGAGACAAAAGATCCAATGTCAGGATTTTTTGCATTTAAGAAAAACATTATCAAAGAATTAAACATAGATGCGATTGGTTACAAAATTCTTTTAGAAATTCTGGTTAAGACAAAAGGAGTTAACATTAAAGAAGTTCCATATACTTTTCAAGATAGAGAGTTAGGTTCTAGTAAATTAACCATCAAAACCATTTTAGATTACTACAAGTCAGTTTGGAAGTTATATCGATACGGTAAACCAATAGAGAAACAAGAAAATCGTTCATCAGTGAAATTTATTTCTAAAGCGGCTAGATTCTATACTGTAGGAGCGTCGGGATTTGTTGTTAATTATATGATTTCATTATTATTTACTGGTGGAATCTCTGATATGTGGTATTTACATGCAAATATTATAGGAATTATTGCATCAATTACAACTAATTTTATTCTAAATAAGGCATGGACTTTTGGAGATAGAGACTTTAGAATAAAAAAGACTATTTCTCAATATGGAAAGTTTGCAATGTTTAGCTCTATAGGAGCACTAATACAATTAGGAATGGTCTACTTACTAGTAGATAGTGTTGAGATATCTTATCCATTAGCATTAATTTTGGCAGTTATGACTGCAGCATTTGGAAACTTTGTATTAAACAAAAAATGGACGTTTAATGAAAAACTAGTAAGTTAATTTTAAAGAAATTAAAATAAAAAGAACTGACTAACGTCTCTTTTCAGCTACTCAAAGGTAGAAGTAGAGGATTGTGACGAAAGTCCAGTTGAAGATGGTACAGATGGGAATTTGTCTCCTATCTGTTGCTCAGCTACTGCAGATGCTTCTTGAAGAATCTTTTCGGTTTCTTCACTTGAAACATCAGACTCCATACTAAATGAGTCTCCTGCAAGTGAATCCATCATTAGTCCATTAAGTGTCTGGGTCATACTGTTCAATTCTGAATCAGCTTCTGGCATGAATCTTCCTAGCGATGACTTCAATCCCTTCATTGTAGACATTGCTGGTCCAATTGCTACCATAGCGTCACCAAGATCATGAATAGTTGTCAGTCTTAGTTGGACTTGTTCTAATGACATTCTTGCGTTGCCGAGCATCTTTGTAACTTTACGAATTTCAGCTAATTCGTTAGACAAAACTCTACTTGTGCTAGTATCATGTTGCTGCATTGCAGTCACGACTCTCTGAAAGAGTTGCGCATCTCTTTCGTGCAGTTTACCTAACATAGAGTCCATTTTTGAGATTTGAACTTGTAGTTTGTTTACTGCTTGTTGAATTCGTGGTTTTAATGCACCTTGAGGTTTTACTGCATCACGTAGTTTGCCAGTTACACTTTGGGTCTCTTGTCGAGCCCAAGTACTATCGAAGTTTGGCATGATAAAGAATTTAGAAATTTAGTCTTAATCAACAGTGTAAATTTAGATCAGTTTTAGATTAAATTTAGCTAACAAACATTACTCTCAAATTTATAGAAAGATAATGGCTAAAATTGTAGTTTTTGATTCTGGTCTAGGCTCATTATCAATCATTAAGGCAATCCAAAAAACTTCAAAGTCAGAGATAATCTATTTTGCAGACCAACAAAATTATCCCTATGGGAACAAATCAAAGGCTCAATTATCTAAAATAATTCAAAGTTCTATCAGAATGTTACAGAAAGAATTTTCTCCTGACATCACAGTTGTAGCATCAAACACACCTAGCATAATATTAGACATGTCAATAAAAAAAATAATTGATGTAAAACCTCCATTAAAAGATGCTAGAAAGATATCTAAAACAAAACAAATTGGAATACTAGCAACAAAAAGTGCAATTAACAGTAAAGGTTTAACTCAATATATTAAAAAAAATAATTTTCCAAAAAATTTTAAAATTTTTAAAATAAATGGATCAGATCTTGTTGAGTTAGTGGAATCTGGAAAGTTTATTTCAAATAAAAAATATTGTCAAAATATTATTAAAAAAAATCTGGATGAAATAATATTACAAAATAATATAGATACAATAACTCTTTCAAGTACACATTTACCATTTTTAAAAATATTATTAAAAAAACAATATCCAAAAATTAGTTTTATAGATCCTGCAGACATTGTTGCAAAAAAAGTTTTTTCAAAAATTAAAAACAAACAAAATAAAAGAAATATGTTAAAGATTTTTGCAACAGGAAACGTAAAAACATTTCAAACTAAATTAAATAAAATGGGAATCAACAACAAAGTTATTTTTTTGTCTTCTTAGCTTTTCTATAACCATGACTAAATTTTTTATCATATAGTTTTGAATATTCATAAGTTTCAGGATCAATTACATCACTAATTATTACAATTGCAGTTCGTGTAATTTTTTCTTCCTTAATTTTTTTAGCAATATCTCCCAATGTTCCTTTGATAACTTTTTGATCCGGCCAACTTGCTCTATAAACAACTGCAACAGGTGTAGATTTTTTGTATCCTCCTTCAATTGCTTCAGTAACTAATTTTGAAATTAATTGTATGCTAAGATAAAAAATCAATGTTGCTTTGTGTTTTGCAAGTTCTGAAATTTTTTCACGTTTTGGAACTTTAGTTCTTGATTCACCTCTTGTAACAATAATTGTTTGAGTAACTCCAGGAAGAGTCAATTGTATTCCAAGCGCTGCAGCTGAGGCTAAAAATGCAGTAACTCCAGGAACAACTGTAGATTTTATTCCTTTTTTCTCTAAATTATCAATCTGCTCTTTGATGGCACCATAAATTGAAGGATCTCCATCATGCAATCTAACAACAAGTTTGTCTTTTTTTGCATTTTTGTATAATAAATTAAAAATTTCTTCTCTAACTAATTTAGCAGCATCATATAATTTTCCTTTTTTACATAACTTCAAAATCGGTTCAGGAATTAAAGAGCCTGAATATACAACAACATCTGCCTTTTGAATTAATTTTTTTGCTTTAACAGTGATTAATTCAGGATCACCTGGACCACATCCAACAAAGAATACCTCAGACACGTTTTACCACCAAAATTGAGAAATATTTTGTTGTCAATGATGAATCATTTACTTCACCCAAAGTCATTTTTCTAATAATTTCATTTTCTGTTCCAAGATCTTGCCCAATTGCAAAAATTGAATTGTCAGGAAAGCCTGATTCTTTTAGAACTTCAATTACCTTGTCAAAGTAACGTCCATCTTTAAGAAATATCATTGATTCAGAATGTTTTGCGATCTCTTTTACACTTGACAAATCATAACAAGATGGAATGATAGCAACTTTCTCTGCACCTTCAGCGATACTTACGCCAACTTTTGATGCAAATGTAAACATGGAAACGATTCCAGGAATTACACTAATATTCATATCAGGATAATTTTCCTTAAGATCTTTGTGCATGTAGATCCAAGTGCTATACAAAAATGGATCACCCACAGTAAGATAAACAACATTCTTTCCAGTCAATACAGTTTCTGCCATTATTTTGGCATTTTTTTTCCATGTAGATTCTAAAACATTCTTGTCTTTGGTCATTGGGAAGATTAGCTTAACAATCTCTTGATTTTTTGATTTATCAATAATTGGTGAAACAACAGCAAGTGCGATACTAGGTCGATCTTCTTTTGAAGCAGGACACATAATGATATCTGCATTCTGAATAGCCTTTACAGCTTTAACAGTAAGTAGATCGACATCTCCTGGACCTACTCCTATTCCAATTAATCCAGGCATGAAAAGTATGATTTTCTTCCTAATTAAAAATCTAGATTAAATTTTGGTAGCAGATATGATGGTAACAGGATTTCTTGCAAGCATCATGGTTCCTTTACTAGTTTTTCTGCTCTTAGATATGGTAATTTGAGTAATGTCTACAGATTCAAACTGTAATTTCTCTAATACTTGTAACACAGAATAGAGGGTCTCAATCAGTATGATGCCAATTACAATTCGTCCTCCAGATTTTAATTTATTTTCAGATAGTTCAACTATTTCTTTTGTATCCCCGCCTGTTCCTCCAATGAAAATAGTGTCAGCTTTTTCAAGATCTAAAATTTTTTCTTTAGCATTACCATGAATTACTGATATATTTGATAAATCAAATTTTATCATATTCTTCTTCGTTAGTTCTATAGCATTTTTATCATAATCAATTGCTAAAACTTTGCCAGAAGGTTCTATTTGCAATGCAGCTTCAACAGATATAGATCCACTACCGCATCCTATGTCATAAACAATTTGTCCAGGTTTTAATCTAGCCTTACTAATTTGAACAACTCTTACTTCTTCTTTAGTAATAGGAACTTTTTCTGCTCTTTCAAATTCTTCATCAGGAATACCCGGTGTTTTAAAATTCCACATTTACTATTACCATTTTTTAATATCTAAATTAAATATTAATTCCATTAGACACAGTTCCTAAATGGGTTAGTGTATAACTTACAATCCATGAAAACAGGTACAGGAAAACATAGCTTCCAATAGCTTGTGTGACAATTTTTTTTCTATCAGATGATGGCAATTGCATTTTCATTCCTTTGGCAACTATAATGGTTCCAAAAAATACTATAATCATAAATCCAATTGATGCCCATCTTCTTTCTTCACCTTCAATATCTTCAAAAATGAAAGTTGCTGCAGTTCCTGCTATTATAGCTAAGGCAACACGCATCCAAAATAATTTGTTTAATTTCCTATCTTTTTCGCTTTTCTCAGCAATACTCACTGGTGGTTCCCCTGATGGAGTATTTGGAACAGATTCAGAACTTTCTGTTTCTGGAACATCTGTAGGAACTTCCTCAATTGATTCCTTTTTAGATTCATTTGGATCTACTGTAGGTTCAGATTTTTTCTTTTTGAATTTTGCCAAGTAATTTTCTAGCGTGTCTCAAGCAAACCATGTTTAATATCTTTGGTCAAAGTTCGAGCATTTCAAAGCAAGAGTATAATTTTAGACAAGAAATAGGAGTGTTATGGCATTATCAGGAATAGAATTACGATATTTAGTTGATACAATTACAGAGCAAGCACAAGGATACTATGTTAGCAATATTTATGGAATTACTAAAGATAGTATTCTCTTCAAACTTCATCACACAGAAAAAAGTGATCTTTTCATGATGATTTCTACATCGGGTGTATGGTTAACTTCAGTAAAAATTGATCAAATGGAACCAAACAGATTACTCAAAAGATTACGAAGTGATTTACTCAGATTGAAATTAAAAAAAATAGAGCAGATTGGTGCAGAAAGAATTGCATATTTTACTTTTGAAGGATTTGGAAAAGAGTTTGTTTTAGTAGGTGAATTTTTTGGGGATGGTAATATACTACTATGTAACAATGAAATGAAAATTCTTGCATTACAACATTCAATAGATGTTAGACATAGAAAATTAAGTGTTGGTTTGAAATATACTCAGCCTCCTAGTAGCGGTTTAGATATTTTTAATTTGAAAGAATCAGATTTCGATGAATTAAAAACTACAGATCTTGTTGCTGCAAAATGGTTTGGAAGAACTTTAGGTTTGCCAAAAAAATATGTTGAAGCTGTCTTTGAAATTGCAAAAATTGATGGTAAAAAAATTGGAAATTTATTAACAGCAGAAGAAATAAAGAAAATTTTTGAAACTGTAAAAAAAATTGTTTCAGATATAATAAGTGGAAATCATGATGCAGTAATTGTTAGAAATGAAAAAACTGAAGTTCTTCCTATAAGATTAGGTAAATTAGAAGGGGAAATAACACAAGTAAATAGTTTCATTGAAGGATTGGATACTGTTTTCACTGAAAATATTATAGAAAAAGGCAAATCTGTACAATCAAGTGGTTCTGATAAAAAAATCAAAGAACTGCAAACACAAATTTCTGAACAAGAAAAAGCTATTGAAACGGTAAAAGAAAGATCAAAAAACATTACAAATGTTGCAAATTCTCTTTTTGAGATGGTATCAAAAGGAATAATATCAATTGAAGATAATTTGGCACAAGAAATTTTAGCAAAAAACAATGCAAAATTAATCAATGAAAAAGGAATTTCTTTAATTGTAGTGCAAGATGAAAAAATAAAGATAAACACTCAATCTCCCCTTCAATCAATTGCATCAGTATTATTTGATGAGGCTAAGAAACAATCCTCTGCAATTTTTTCTATTAAAGCAATTAAAGAGAAAACAGAAAAGAGATTAGAAAAATTTCAAAGTAAAACAGATTCAGAAAAAGATCTAATTGTTGTTTCAGAAATTAGAAAGAAAAACTGGTATGAAAGATATAGATGGTTCTTTACAACTGATGGATTTCTTACAATTGGGGGCAGAGATGCTGCATCAAATTCAGCCGTAATTAGAAAACATTTAGATAAAAATGATAAAATATTTCATGGTGATATTTTTGGATCTCCATTTTTTATTTTAAAAGATTCACAAAATGCTCCAGACACAAGTATGAATGAAGTTGCACATGCTACAGTTTGTTTTAGTCGTGCATGGAGAGAAGGAATGTATGGTGTTAGCGCTTACTGGGTTTATCCAGATCAAATAAAAAAATCAGCACCAAGTGGAGAATTTCTTCCAAAAGGCTCTTTTACTATAGAAGGACAAAGAAATTTTATCAAATCAGATACACTTCGTCTGGCTGTAGGAATTATGCCTATCGATGACGATTATGTTTTAACTTGCGGTCCTCCAGAACCAATTAAGAAAAATTCTCTCTGCTATGCAATTATTGAACCACATGGATTAGAAATGGCAGAGTGTGCCAAAAAAATCAGAATAGAATTTTCAAAACTGTTTGAAGACATTACAAGAAAAATTAACATTGATGAATTTGTTCGTGCTTTACCTGCTGGAAAAAGTCAGATAATAAAAGCAAGTATAGGAGATTCACAAAATGGGAATCTCATTGATAATGAATTTGATTAGAATCAGTATCAAACGAAATCTTCATTCCATTTTTAATTGAAGAAAATTCTTCATCACTGATTGTAATCATTGGGATGTTCGCTAATGCACATCCAGTAGCTACAGTAAGATCTGCTTTTTTACAAATCATTGCAAGTGGAGATGTTTTGTTTGATTTTATTGAATAAATTGTATATGCACCAACACTACTGCCTACACCATACGGAAAAACAAGAACTGTATCTTTGATTGATTTTTGATATAGATCATGATTTTTATCACTAATTATTCCCATTTTCTTATCAACTGTACCTAAGAAATTGATTGGGTTTTTAGACTTTAAAACAATGCCTTCTACTTTTCCTGAAACTAGAACTTTCATCTTGTCTCATCTTCTATAATTTGTGATAGTGGCTTTAGATTGACACCTACACCGTTAGAATTTTTAAGATAAAATGCACCTTTGATACTGTTAGTTGTAACTGCATCAACACTATCCTTGTTAATTAGAGGAGACAAACATGTACAACAGTCAGATAGAATTTCACATCCTGCACGTTCAAGTTCTGTAGTATATCCAATTTTTGTTGATTGTTCCTTTACAGTTCTAGGCAGAAACACCATACACCGTTTTTGAAATGAACGACCCTTTAGTTTTCCTGCAAGTTCAGAAATTTCATCTAGTCCCAATTGAGGACTACCAAGTGTGATAATATCACCTTTTTCTGCTGTGTTTAGTTCGTCATGAACATTTTGCATCTCTTTTTCATCAAAATCAATTTTTTCACAATTAGAATTTCCTTCTCCAAAGATGAACTTAGCACAAGTTCCAGATGTTCCCATACCCCCACACATTGCTTTAGTTTGCCTTTTATCCATATCGCCAAGTCCTGAGATATTCACAGATGTATCACCAACTTTTCCTGCAAAAAATCCAAGCATACCATATGTCAATTCATTTGGATTTTTTACTTTCATTTGAATTGTAATATTTGGGTTGTCATCTTTTCTTAATGAAGAGTATGGGCTTTTTCCAATAAGTGCGCTAGCCAATGCACTAAATGCACTTTCTTTGTTTGTTTTTAGATTATCAAAAGAGTTTGCATGGATTGCAGCATTACTTTCTGCAAATGCAACTTGAGTTCCAACTTTTGGAATATCAAAAATTTCATAAGGAATACATGAAAAAGATGGGATGACTCCCATTGTTTCATATGAATTTCTAATAGATAATTGCTTTGAGATAAAATTTTCATCTAATCCATAGTTGGATACATTATCTATATCAAATCCCATTGGGTTAAGAGTTGTTTTTACTTTGACTCGTGCTTCTTTACTAATACTGGATAGAAATTCTTCTCCTGCATCACCAATTGTATTATAATTTACGCCTGAAAGATGAGCCCATTCTATCGGTACTAGTTTATCTGCATCTGTTGCTTCACCTGTAGCAACAAGAATTCTGTATGCCATTTGCATAATTTCTCCTTGTTCGCCTTTTAATGCAGATTCTTCATCTTTAGTTAATTCCAATAGAACATATTTGTTAATACGAGTATAATACTTTAGGTGGTTTTCTAAAAAACTTGGGAGTATAATATCATCAACCATGGCCCACTGAAATAGTCATATTTTGCTTCATTTTGAACAAAATTCCAATTCCAGGAAGTTTAATTCGAAAATATTGTGTGTTACAATAATAACAGACAAAAAGATCATTTTAATAATAATATCATCATATTTCGTGTATGAGAAGTATGGTTGGATTTGCGTTCATAGTTTTTACTCTAACCGGATTGTTAATGACCACATCAATGTCGGATAGTTTCGCAGTTAAAGGTAAAAATAATGGAAGTAATGGATGTGAAAATGCCAATCCGAATAGTAGGGTTTGTGAAAAAAATCCAAATTCTTCATGTGATGTTACAGTATCTACAGAGGATTGTGATGGTGATGGATTAACCAATTCTGAGGATCTTTGTCCATTTAATCCAGTTGGAACACTAGGACAAACAGACAACGATTGTGATGGTGATGGATTAACCAATAGTTTTGAAGATGGAACTGGATGTTTAGACAAAACTAAAGTAGATACAGATGGAGATAGTTTTAGTGATAAATTAGAGATCGATACAGGCTCAGATCCTTGTGCAAGTGCAAGTACTCCATGATATTAGAATTTAAAAGTTGAATTTAGATTCTAATAGAGTTATTCTTTTACATTTCATATGAAGATGATTCTTTCAGGCATGGTAAAAACAATGAATGCTGTAAAGCCACCAAGAATTACGGCATTAAAAGATCTTCATGATGCAGAAACTGGTCCATTCAGTATTCTGATTGGAACAATTTTGTCAGCTAGAACCAAAGATGAGGCCACAACAAAGGCAGTCAAAGAATTATTCTCAAAGTACAAGAATCCCAAAGAACTAGCTAATGCAAAAATCAAAGACGTGGAGAAAATAATAAAGTCAATTGGATTCTTTCATGTAAAATCTAAAAGAATCATCGAGGTTGCAAAAATTATTGACAAAAAATACAAAGGCAAAGTTCCAGATAATTTGGAAACTCTAGTAGAATTGCCAGGAGTTGGAAGAAAAACTGCAAATTGCGTTCTAGTTTATGCATTTGAGAAACCTGCAATACCAGTAGATATTCATGTTCATAGAATTTCAAATAGATTAGGACTAGTTGATACAAAAAATCCAGAAGAGACAGAACAAGAACTAATGAAAAAAATACAAAAGAAATATTGGATTGACATTAATGATACATTCGTTATGTATGGTCAAAATATCTGTAAACCAATTTCACCAATGTGTAATGTATGTAAAATCAAAAAAAGCTGTAAATTTTACAAATCTAAGAACGCTTCTTAGTTAAAAATAGTATTCCAACTATTACACCCATGCCAGCTGCTACATAAAATGGAAACAATGCAAATACATTCTTTGCAGGATCACCAGATAGAAATTCTATAATCATACTTCCAGAACTTACTGCAGGGGGATCAGTGGAACCTTCCATTCCATGAACAGAGTAAGAATGAATTGCAAATTCTCCTATATCCAAATTAGTGACTACAATTCTTGCACCATTATTCACAGTTAATCCTGCCCTGTCAGTAAATGATATGATAGATTTTGCCTCAGGATACCAACCTCTATCCAAATCTCTATGAACTACAATGTAACCTTCTTTGGGAGTTTGAACTGCAACCCAAAATTTGTTATCAGGCTGTGAACCCATTCCTACTTCAATAAACTCATCACGATTCTCTTGATCATACAGTCTTAAAACTGCATTTCCATTTGGATTTGCATATAGCAGATTGTTATCAATTGTCACCTGCCAACTTACAGCATGAACATCGTCTAAAACTCTAATTGGTGCTTCACGTACTATAGTGTTGAATTCATCTGAAGGAATCTCTAATGTATCAATGATTAATGACGGATTGTTTGTTTCCTGAGCAAATGCAGGTGATATAAAAATTCCAGTAAGTAAAATTATTGCAAAAAGATATTTCACAAGCTAGATCAAATTTGATTGAATAAAAATCTAATCAACAAATGGTTTTGGATGATCTAAAATTACTTGTGCTACTTCTGGTCTTAGAATAAACTCTGAAGGGGCTTGACCATTTTGAATCATTTCTCGCAGTGCAGTTCCACTAATTTGCTCTTTTACATCATCATCGTGTGGACATGCTTTTGGAGTAGTGTATGTGAGGCATTTTCTACAATAAAAGAAAGGCGGAAAGAATACTGGAGATATTTCTAACTCTGGATAGTCATCAAAGATTTTTTGTGCTGCAAATGGATCATAGAACTTTCCAACACCTGCATGATCTCGTCCAATTATGATATGAGTGCATCCATAATTTTGTCTCATTATTGCATGGTGAATTGCTTCTTTTGGACCAGCATACTTCATTTCAGTATGCAATGTTCCTAGTTTACATCTATTTTCTGGATAGTATAATTTTATCATAGTTTCGTAACATTTGACAATAACTTCATCTACAAAGTCACCAGATTTTTTCTTTCCAATGATCGGATTTACAAATACACCATCACGTGTTGTAATTGATGTTTTTTGAAGCATTTCATGAGCTACATGTGGTGGATTTCTAGTCTGAAATGCACAGATTGTTTTCCATCCAGCTTTTGCAAAAGCCTCTCGTGTTTGAGTAGGTGTTAGTCTATTTTTTCTGATTTCAGTATCATTCGGTCTTTGAATATAATCAATTTTTCCTCCAACCAAATAATCTTTCATTGACATTGTTTTTGCAACGCCTGGATGTGATAAATCATTGGTTCCATAGACTCCTTGTACAGTTTTTTCTTTATCAAAAGAAAACGTTTCCTTAACATGTAATACTGCAACACCTACACCATCTGGATTTTTCAGTAAAACATCTCCTGATTCTTTCATTTTAGAAGCAGTTTCTGAATCTACATCAAGCACAATTGGAATAGTCCAAGCTAAATCATTAGCTAGTCTTCCACGTGAAATGACACTTTCAAAGTCTTGTTTATTTAAAAATCCCTCTAACGGACTAAATATCCCATCTGCAATGTTTTCAACATCATTTGCAAGATCTTCACTGATTGTAATTGAGAATAATCCAGTAGGATCAATTTTTTTAATTCTGTTTACTAGAATTCCACCATGTGGTTTGATTGAACTGTTTTCTGACATACTAATCCATCCTTTTACGGTCTATATGAAGGCCACACTCTTTATTTCCACCTTGTTCCCACCACCATCGTCCAGATCTTAGATCTTCACCAGGTTTGATTGGTCTAGTACATGGTTCACATCCAATACTAGGATAGCCTTTGTCAAGTAGACTGTTGTAGGGCAAATTATTTTTTTTAATATATTCTTGAATTTGATCCCAAGTCCAATCAATAATCGGGTTTATTTTTAAAATTCCTCCGTGTACGTGATCTATTTGAAAGATTTTTACATTTTCACGATTTTTGGTCTGATCACGTCTTAATCCAGTGATCCAACCATCTAGTGTATTCAACATTTTATTCATTGGATGAACTTTTCTAATTTCACAGCATAGTTCTCTATTTTCTACACTATCATAGAACAGATTCATTCCTTTATCACGAACCATATCTTCTACTTCTTGGGTATTAGGAAATAGAACTTCAACAGAAATATTGTATTTTTTTCTCACAATATCTATGATGTCATAGGTTTCTTGTGGCAATCGTCCTGTATCAAGAGTAAAGAATCTAAATTTGGGATTAATTTTCATCATTATATCCATCATCACAGCATCTTCAGCACCAAAACTTGATGCTTTGGCAACTTTAGGATGAAGATTATCTGAGACCCACTGTAATGCTTCTTCAGCAGTTTTGATTTTTGAGTTCAAATCATCTACTTGTTCTTGCGTGAATTTTGTCACAATATCAGTGGAATTATTTGTTTTATATTGATTACCCGAAGTTTTATCCTAAATTATAAACAAGTAGAATTCAAAATAGAAAATATGGATGAAATATCATATGTTGTAGTTTTTCCAACTATATTTTCAAAAAATAAAATTCCATATCTAATTTCAAATATTAAAAAAATTCTTAAAATAAAAAATCAGCAATTTAAGTCTGTTAAACGTGATGGGGATGTTATTCTAGTTGATGCAAATGATCCTGTCTTTGCATTATCAGCAATAAATTTACTTTTTGGAATTGAAAAGATTGCAATTGCAAGACAAGTAAAAAATGATTTTCAAAGTATTGTTTCTGAAATTACTTCTATTGGCGGTAACTTGCTCTTAAAAGGAGAAAAATTTCTAGTTAAAGTAGAAGGAATATCAAAAGGATTTGTAACCAAGGATGTAGAAATTGCAGCTACGTCAAATATTATAGAAAAGAAAATGAGTTCAGGAGCTCATCCAGGAACAGATGAAAATTTTGATAAATTATTATACACATATTTAACAAAAAGTAGTGCATATGTTTGCATTTTTTTAGATAAAGGTAAAGGAGGAATACCATATCAATCACAAAATCAAAAAACTATATGTGCAATATTTGATGAGATCTCTGCAGTTTCTTGTTATGAGACGATCAAACAAGGTCATGATGTGGATATACTAGTTTGTTATAGACAGAAATCAGAGTTGATGAATCTTGCAAAGATAATTAATCAAATTATTCCAAGACTAGTGCAAGACAAAATAAAACTTGAATTTTTACAACTTAAAATTAATCCTAATGGAACGAAAAATTATCTAATTTTTATAAATTCTATATTAGAGATACTATTACGATATCCTAACAGTCATGTGTCATTAGCATTGTCTCCACTAATTTTTTCTCTAGAATTTATCGATAATTCATTAAAAAAAGTTTTTGAAAAAAAGAAAATACCTATTTTGCCACTAGCTGGCGTGGATTCTAGTTTGTTTGATGAAGCAAAAGAGATTGGATTGGAAAGAAACATCAAAAAATTAGAAAAAATGGTGACTATTGCAACAAATGAAATTCCATCTTTTTTAAAAAAAGAAGTTGAATTTGCACTGAAAACAAAGAAAACCATTACAGTTCATCTAGGACCTAACAATGTTCATGATATTTTAGATTCATTAGAGAATCACTGAGAATTTAAACGGCATATTCAGTTTCATATTATGCTCAAAATAGGAGAATTCATCTATCCGTGGGGAAGTGGTCATTATTCAAGAATGATGAGGCTAAATGACGTTCTGGGAGAATATATCAAAGAAGAATTTGAAGTTCATTTTTCAAGCAAAGATCATGTTTATGAAAAACTATTAAAAAAATTCCCCGATCAAAAAGAAAAAATCCATGAAATTTTGATGCCAACCCCAATTGATGGAAAATTTGGTCCAAGTGTTTCAAAATCGTTGATGAATTTGCTACTACCAATTTCAAAAAATCCATCATTAGTTAGACAGATTACAAACTATTTGAGGGAAGAGCGAAAGCTCTACAACAAAGAAAAGTTTGATCTTGTGATTAATGATGGAGATATGGGTTCAAATATTCTAGCTAAAAATAGAAATATTCCAAGTTTGTTTGTAACAAATCAATTTAGACCAAAATTATATAATTCAAGATCATATCTTTATCCTTCATTAGTTTTTGTTGCAAAACAAATTGCCAAAGCATCAAGAATTCTTGTAGCAGATTCACCGCCACCATATACAATGTGTGAATTTAATCTAAATTTTACCAAAGATGTACAAGAAAAAGTTACTTATGTTGGACATTTTACTAGTAAAAAAATCAAAAAAGAAAAAGAATCAGAACTAGAAAAATTAGTTAAAAATAATGAATTTGGATATTGGATGAGAACAGGAAACAAATCAACTAATGATGGAACTGGTCAAAGATATGAAGAAGTATTTCACCAAGATGAGATGAAAAAAGAAAAAGAATTATTTCACATGCAAGAAATGATCCTAACATCGATTCAGTAATTGGAAAAGATGGAGAAAATTATTCAATATCAGAAGCGTTAGAAAAGAAGATTGATTGGATACAAATTGATATTGGCTTTCTTTCAGAACAAGAAAAAGATACAATTTTGGATTTGTGTAAATATGCTGTTGTTAATGGATCCCATACCGTAATGGGAGAAATTATGGGTGGGAAATCAAAGCCAATAATCGGAATTCCAATTTATGATGAGCATACAAACAATATCAGATGGGCCGAAGAGAAGAATTTAGGTGTGTTAGCAATTAAGCCAAGTCAAGTGACTAAAGGCATATCAAAAATCAAAGAAAATTATGTGGAATTTCAAGATAATTTGAATGATTTTTCAAAGAATTTTGTTCCAAACGGGGCAGAAAATTCAGCAAAAATTGCTGCTCAAACATTAGAAGAAAAGAGATAATAGATTATTTTGATAATTTTGCTCATCTGGCACGCGGGATTTCGATGGGCGAACGGACCGCAAGGGATGATGAAAAAATCCGCGTGTCAGATAATATCGATCAGTAATGATTGTGGGAACGCTTTTATGGAAAAAATTAAGCCAAATCTTAGTGCCTAACTGTCCCGAATGTACATCACGAGAGAAAAAGAAGATAGAAGCAAAATACATAGAAGATTTTCCAGAAGAAGAGGACAGAAACAGAGATGCTTTGTTCAAATTATTTGATGAAATTGATATTCCAATGAAAATGGATGAGAAGAATAGGAGACACTTCATTTGTAAGAGATGTGGATTATACGCAACAAGAGAAGAAATTTCAGATATCAGATTCAAGTTAAATCAAAGAGAAAGAACACGTGATGATAAACACGATGACTATCTTGAATGGTGGTCAAAGAGTAAAAAAGAAAAAGCAGAAAGCTAGAGTGGTTTACCATGGTAAAAAAGAAAGAAGATGAAATACCACAATGGGTTACCGATGAAATTCAGAATGCAAAATTCAAAAAACCTGAAGAGTTAAAAAAACAAGGATATATTCTGGAATTTTATTATGAAGATAATAAGATAGATGTTCAATTGTATGATGCTGTAGAAGATGGTCGACATATTGTAACAATGGATGTTCCAAAAACTATCAAAATAGATGATTTACTAAAAGGTGAAGTTTACGAGTTTGTTTTTGATCAACATAAAGCACCATTAAGCAAAAAGGTCTCAGAATTTCTAGAAAAAGAAAAAGAAATTGAAATGAAAGCAATTTATCAATTTGAATTAAAATCATTGGAATTACTAGATGTAGGCTCTAGTGAATCTGCAGATGAAGATTTAGAAGAATAAATTTTGGCATTTTTCATTGAATCTAGTTGTTTTTTGAAAGATTTGCCTAAAATAGGGTTAACAAAATATGGAAACGTATTTTTCATCCATACTGCACCTCGTACTACAGAAGGAACTATAATTTCTAATCTTGGAGAATTTGCTGCTTTTAAGATCGCTTTTGCTACAGTTTTGGAGCTAAGTGAGGTTGGAGAAAATTTTGGCATTTTTTCAAATGATGGATGTTCAAAGAAATCAGTTCTAACCATAATTGGACTAACAACAGTAATTCCAACTCCAGAATTTTTTAATTCATGTTTTAGACCTTCTGAAAATCCAAGCATTGCAAACTTTGATGCACAGTAAGAAGCAATACCAGGTAAACCAAAGCTTGCTGCAACAGATGCAACATTGACAATATGACCAGATTTTTTTACTAACATAGACGGAAGAAAATTTTTGATGCAGTAAATCATTCCAAAATAATTGGTTTTCATCTGAGATTCTATTTCATCAATACTAAGTTCAGATACAGAACCATAAATTGCAAAACCTGCATTATTTACTAAAATATCAACTGAATTGAATTTTTCTAAAACCATTTTTGACATTTCTTTTACTTGGTTTTTATCAGATACATCACATTGACAAATCATTGTAGTAACATTGAATTTTTTTAATTCATTAGCGACTTGTTCAAGCTTATCTTTTCTTCTTGAAACTAAAACAACGTTAGCTCCTAATTTTGCAAATTCTATTGCAGATTCTCTACCAATTCCTGAGGATGCACCAGTAATTAAAACAATTTTATTTTTAAAATCCACAAATCAAAAAAAACATCTAAAGATAAAGTGGTTTCTATATAGCCTAAGATTTGGATATTCTACTTAGTGCTAGTTTTACCAAAAGTAGCCATGTAATGACAATTGGTACATAGTATGTGGCAATTCTCCATCCAATTACTGCATCCCAGCCTACAATTCCCTCAGTAATTTCAAATGCAAATGGATCCAAATTATTCAGATACGCAACAATTCCAAATTCTGCCAAACCTGACCCTCCTATTGTGATTGGCAGATTTCCAATTGCATTTGCACCCATTACAGCCATTATAGAATCAAATGCATTAATTGCAAAGTCAGTTCCCACTGCAATAATCATAAATGAAATTCCATAAAAGGACCAAGATGCAAGGGAGAACAAGAATGAAACTGTAAAGATTTTTTTAGATTCAGAAGTTTTTAGATTCTCTCGACTCATTGTACATACTTCTTCCATCCAGGTGTTGGTTTTATCAATGGCTTTGGCCCCTTTTTCTTTTCCAAATTTCTTTGCAAGATTTTCTAACACTTTGGGAACTTGGAATGTGTGTTTGGATGATAGAAAGAACATAACCATCCACAGAGATGTAATAATAATACTGGTTGCCAAAATAACTCCTGCAACTACATATGCACCATTTAGTAATGCGATGATACCTGCAATTATTGATAACAAACCTGCTGCAAACACTTCAGTTACAATATCCATAATTGCAATCCATGCAGACTTTGCAGGCTTTGCTCCTTTTTTATGCAAATAATATATCACAACAAATTCTGCACCAACAAACATCGGAGTTGTAAATTTGATAAATTCGCTGCCAACTCTGACACCAACTAGCTTAAAAAACGAGTCAAAATTTCCAAGATATTTTCTTGTAATGTATGCAAATTTCACGCCTTGAAGACCCAGTTTGATCAACATGGCAGCTATTGCTCCAAGAAACGGAAATAATCCAATAGCTAAAACATCTTCTATTTGGATATCAAATTGAATGGCAATTATGAAAATAGGAATTAAGGTTAATGGAATAGCAATTAATCTCCAGTTCATTTGATAATTTTTTTGGGGAATCAAATATGAAAGTTGAGTACATTTCCAGTCAGGAAATATCTATGCCTAAAATTAGGCATGAAAATTAGGATATATCTGAGACTTTATCTTGATTTTGAAGTTCCTGTTTTATTTCTTCAAATAAAGAATCAAGCATATCAAAGTTTGAAAGATTTCTTTCTCTAAGTAATTTTACTACTAAATCTTTGAGATAATCTTCCTTTTGTAATGTACTTTGAATCACAAAAAAAATACAATTTAGTTAGATAAAGGCAAAATGGAAATTATTGATCTTTATGAATACCAATTTGGTATTTTTACAGAAAAAAATACCAAAAACAAGCTAGTTTGAAATATGAGCAAATAGTCAAAATTAGACGGATTGAAAACAATTTTTGTTTCAGGTACTGCAGGATCAGGAAAATCATTACTTTCATCAAAGCTTCATGAATATTATACAAAAAATGGGGCATTTGCAGCTGTATTGAATTTGGATCCAGGTGTAGAGAATTTAGCCTATACTTGTGATGTGGATGTCAGAGATTATGTAGATTATGTATCAATCATGCAACAATATGATCTAGGACCAAATGGTGCTATGGTAATGGCAAACGATTTGATTGCATCAAAAATAGATGAGATTCAAAATGATGTAAACAAAGTAAATCCAGATTATCTAATTGTGGACACACCAGGCCAGATTGAATTATTTGCATATCGTTCTAGTGGACGTTTCATTATTGAAAATCTCACATCAGAAGAAAAAACAAGCATATTTCTTTTTGATGGTGTACTAATCAATACCCCAGTAAATTTTGTTTCAATTGCATTACTTGCTACATCAATAAGATTACGTTTGAATTTGCCAACAATTAACGTTCTTACAAAATCAGATCTTATAGGCGATAAATTAAAAGACATTTTGCAATGGTCTACTAATTTGAAAACTTTGGAAAACGCTATTGCTAAAGATACAGATGGTGACACATACGCATTAACTACAAATATTTTGCGTGGGTTAAATTTGGGCGGGTTTGCACAGGGATTAATTCCAATATCAAACATTACAGGGGATGGTTTTGTGAATCTTGAAGGAGCTCTAAGCAGAATTCTTAATTTGGGCGAGGAGGTAGAAGACTAGATGGTATCAAAAGTTACAGTAAAGGCGCCTTCTTCTACTGCAAATCTAGGTCCAGGCTTTGATGTGTTTGGATTAGCAGTAGATGCATTTTATGATACAGTCACATTAACTAGAACAAAAAACGGAATTAAAATAATCACAGATGATGATATTCCTACAAATCCTGAAAAAAATACTGCTGGACTAGTTGTAAAAAACATGAAGAAGAAATTCAAAATTGGAGAAGGTGTTGAAATCAAAATCAAAAAAGGGATTCCTGCAGGCTTTGGCATGGGAAGTAGTGCTGCATCAGCTGCTGCAACTGCAGTGGCATTTGACAAATTATTTAGTCTAAAGCTTAATGGCAATAGTTTGGTAGAGTTTGCAGGATCTGGAGAAAAAGCTAGTGCTGGAACAGTTCATTATGATAATGTAGCAGCTTCTGTATTAGGAGGATTTGTAATTGTAAAAACAAATCCTTTAGACATAATTAGAATTGAGCCTCCAGCTAATCTTAGAATGTGTGTTGCAGTTCCAACAATTAATGTTCCAAAAAAGAAAACTAAGGTTTCAAGAGGAGTCATTCCAAAAAAGATCAAACTAACAGATAGTATTTTGAATTTATCAAATGCTTCTGCAATCGTAGCAGGATTTATGAAAAAAGATCCTGAAATGATTGGAAATTCAATAAAAGACGTGATAGTTGAACCTGCAAGAAAGCATATGATTCCAGGATTTACCAAAGTTAAAGAAAATGCCATTAAAGCAGGCGCATTAGGCGTAACGATAAGCGGAGCAGGACCTTCAGTGATTGCATTTTCAAAAAGTTCAGCTGATTTGAAAAAGATCAGTTTAGCCATGTCCAAAGGATTTGCATCTGCAAATACAAAATGTCAAACTATAATTTGTAAACCTAGCAAAGGTGCAGCAGACAAGAGAAAATAGTTGAATGAATTATGAAAAAAGCAGTTATTGTTTTCAGTGGTGGTGTTGATTCTGTATGTGCAGTTTCATATTTGAAATCAAAATATGAGTTATATGGAATTACATTTTCATACGGACAAAAAGCAAATAGTGAGATTGTAGCTGCCAAATCTTTTGCAAAAAAACTAGGGCTAAAACAGCATAAAATTATTGATATTGGTTTTATGAAAGATTTGTATGGAAATTCCAACGTTTTAACAAGTTCTAAAAGAAAAATTCCCAGCAAGTTTGAATACTCTATTGTAGTTCCAATCAGGAATGCAGTTTTCCTATCAATTTCCTCAGCATGGGCTTTTACTCTTAATGCTTCTCTAGTAGCTTATGGTGCTCATACTGGAGACAAACACTATCCTGACTGTAGACCAAACTTTGCAAAAAAACTAGAAGTTGCATTTAATCAGGGTGAGATAGATGGAATTGAATCAAAACTTAGAAAGAAGATTGAGATTTGGTCGCCTTATCGTCAGGGATTGTCAAAAAGTGACTTGTTAAAATCAGGAATGAAAGTTTTGGGTAATTCCATATTCAAAACATGGAGTTGTTATTCTAGCAAAAAATATCATTGCGGGGTTTGTGAATCTTGTAACAATAGAAAAAATGCATTTACAAAAGCAGGTATTACAGACAAAACAAAATATCTCAAATGATTTTAGTAACTATTTCTGAGAATTTTCTTTTTTAGAATCAATCCTCTAATTCCAATATACCAAACCAAAAAGAATAAACCAACAATTCCCATAAACACATAGTTTTGAACTTCTGGAGTGAGTCCTTCAATTGAATCAGTGATTTTACTTGATGTCAACATAGAAATTGCAATTACAATTATGCACTCAATTGCATACCATGTCCAGTTGGGCCAAGACTCCTTTGGAATGTGAATATACGGATTTGCTCCCATGTTTGTGATCAAAAATATTGATTATTTAATTTTTCAGTATTGTCTAAAAGGGCAAATCAGAGGAACGTTGTCTGATTAGAGACATAATGCCTGCCTTTTCTTCTTTATTTTCATAAATGCCTCTGAATGCAGATGAGGAAAGTGTAGCATCATTTTTGACGCCACGCATTTTCATACAAAGGTGCTCTGCATCAGCTAAAACAACTACTCCTTTTACTCCCTGAGAGTGTAGCTCATCAGCAATATTTTTTGTCAATCGTTCTTGTATTTGGAGTCTTTTTGAATATTTTTCAACTAGTCTAACAAGTTTTGATATTCCAAAAACTCTGCCATTTGGAGAGTATGCAATGTGAATTTTGCCGTAAAAAGGCAACATATGGTGTTCACACATTGAATAAAATTGAATGTCACGAGCAATTACTACATCAGAGTCTTCTGAGAATTGGACTGATAATTCTGAATCAGAATCATATCCACTAAAGATTTCTTTGTACATATTTGCAATTCTTTCAGGAGTCTCCCGTAATCCCTCACGTGTAGGATCTTCACCAACTTCAATGATTAATTCTCTAACGAGTTTTTTTACACGCTCTTGGTCCATTTAATATTCTCACAAGATTTTTCTAGTATTTGAACCTAATCGGATTTTTAGGCAGGTGCCAATTTTACGGGGCGCCAATGAATTTGTGTAGTTGAGGGACTACCTTAACATCAATGTAATAAGGATACACTAGATCATATAATTCCAATAAAAGATCTAGTGATGGTTCTGAAATACCATAAGTGGGTTGGATGATGAATCCATTAATGTCATCTTTAGATACAATATCAAAAATTTCCTTTACTAATTTTTTAAATTCATCGGGCTGAGTTTTTGAACTAACTACAACTTTGATGTATGTTGTTTTCTTTGATTTTACAGAGGATTGGAGACATTTCATTGTATGGCCAATTAATTTTTCATAGTGCTTCAAATCAACAAAGCCAGAATCTTTTGTTTTAAATTCAATTTTAACAATATCAATAAACGGTAAAACATGATCAAATCTATCAACATCAAAACATGATGATTCAAGATATGTGGGAATTTTTTTGTCTTGGATATGTTTTGCAAGTAATGCTACTGCTTCATGTTGAATTAGTGGATCACCACCAGTAAAATTAACCTTATAGGTTTGATTTTTTAAATTAGAATCAATTAGCTTGTTTGCATCTTCAATTGAATATTCTGTTCCAGAATCAAGTGGCAGTGATTCTTTTGTATCACAATAAAAACAGGTAAAAGGGCATCCTGCTAATCTAACAAAAAGAGTCTTTGTTCCATAAAGAATTCCTTCACCTTCAACTGATGTAAATATCTCAAATAATCTGACTTTCAAGTAATAATTGTATTTTTTTTCATTATTTATTCAATGAGTTTCTAATGCATTACTGGTTCTTTTGTATAAAATAATCCACAAATAAAGAATATTACTCCTAGTAATCCAATTGTGCTTCCAACTAGTTCTATTTGATTTTGAAGATCTCCTTCCAATGGAGCCCATAGCCAAGCCATCAAAGCACCTACAATAATCATTGGAATTCCTACACCAACAGTGATTGCTTTAGATGCCATGCTCAAATTGTTTAGAAAATGTATATGAAGCTTATGTTATCTAACGAATTGATTTTTTAATTATTTTTACGATTTTGTTTAATTCGCCAAATTTTTTCTTTGCATCAGATATTTTGTCTTCTGATATCAAAATTTCAATTTCTTCAATCAAAGAATTGGCTTTTTCAAGATCTGCAGTCTCAGAATCTGCTCTATCAAGTACTTTTTGGATTCTCTCTAATTGTTTTAAAATAAATTCCTTGACTCTATCTGATGCAGAATTAGATGAATAATCACGAATATGCTCTTTAATTGAGATAATTAATGATTTTATTTCATTAATTGTTTGAATTGCACCTTGAGTATCATCAGCAATTATCTGTTCATTAGCTAAAATGAATAACCTTTGAATTTCAGATAATTCAATTCCTGTTTTCTGTTTTTCAGATACTGATTTTAGGCTTTGGAAATATTTGTGCAATCTATTCAACTCACTTTTAAGATCTCTATCAGATACATCAGAGGTGCTTACTTTTGTTTCAGTAGTATATGTAGAAACCATTCTAGAGATTTGTTGGAACAATTTCATTGCTGTAAGGAAATCTTCTCTTGCTTGTTCCACATCATCAGGTAAAGAATTTTCTAGAGATTCTACTGCTGTATGTGCTTTTTCATATAGATCTTCAATATTAGAAGGAACTGAATCACCATAAGATCTATCTAGTTGATTTTTGATTTGTTTGTCTGCTTGTTCAGCAATTCGTAATAGAATGTTAGGATCATTTTGTGCATATGCATCACTAACCAATGATGTAGATAGTGTTCCAAAAACTAACACAAATATCGTAAATAATGCTAGTGTTTTCATCCCTCTTCCTCCACGTTCTTTCGTAGTTTTACCAAGTTTTGCAAATCTTTCTTTTCAATTTCAACAATTCCATTACGTTCTAATCTTTTTACTGCACGCCACATAGTGGTTCTTGGTTGTAAGAATTTTTTACGCAATTCACTTTCAAGTGCTTCTCCTCCGTTATTAGAGATAAACTTCACTATCTCCTTATCATCTTCACGAATGTCTGGTTTTAATTTGAAAATAGATTCAGTGTCAATTATTTCAGGTTGTGTTAGTTGAGTTGATTGTTGTTCTTGTATTGGTTTTACAATTTTTTGTTTAGAACGAGTGATTACCACAGTACCTATAACTGCAGCAGCTATTATTCCACCAATTATTGCATATGTAAGATTGTCCAGTTGAGATACAGGATTAATTGGATCTGTAGAATCAGGAATTACTGCAGGAGTGCTGAAAAGATAGTTGATTTCAACATTACCACTGGAAAGAGTTAGTTGATTTTTATCATTAATAATTTCCATGTTTATTGGAAGATTAGTCATGCCAACTATGGCAGAGTTTTTTGGTAAAAGTAATGTGAAATCAGAAGGAGCATCTAAGGAAAATGTCCAAACTCTACCTTGTTTGGATACTAAATCATGAATGTCATATTCTACTGAAATAACAGAAGAGCCAAAAGTTTCAATTAACGCAGAATCATCTAGTACAGTAGTATCAAGTAAAAAGTCATTTTCACCAACAGCAACTAAATTATCAATAGTGCTTCCAAATAGATCCAGTTCGTAATTAATGGCAAGTGGATCTACATCAATTTCTGTAGAAACGTGTGTTGAACCATCTGGATAAATTATCAGATCTAGGGTTCTAGGAGAACTAAATGAAGACTGAATTGGCATTACCGCTGCTACGATAATCATGCTAGCTACCAAAAGAGGTATTTTGACCATTGTATCGACAATGCCCTCAGTCCTTACAAAAAGCATTCCATCTTCTCGAAGAAACTCTTTCCTATGGATTGGTACGATTTCTGGATTCATGTGCTTAATACCTTAGATTCATGCTTTCTACTAATCCCTGGAATCTCTTGAATTCCTGGAAAAACTGGAGTCCTTTTTCAGTAATCAAAAAGACCCTATTCCTGTCATTTTTGACGGATTCGACTAAGCCTGCTTCTACCAGTTTCTCACATTTGTCTAGTACTGCGTAGTGAGATAGGTTGGCTTTGCGAGAGATTGCAGATACAATGACTCCACCACGACCGCCATCAGCGGTTACGTCTAAGATATCACCCATTATGCCCATTTCGGACCTGTATTGTTGTTTTGACATGCTTTAGTATACAACAATGTAGTTTATGAGGAACATTTTGAAACCTCATAGCGGAACGCATAGCGGAACGGTAGTTTCATCAAAAAAATATCATATTTTTGATGATTTTCAAAAAAAAGAGAAAATTTTGGAAAAAAATTATGCCTAAGAATTGATTCAAAAAAAGAGAAAATTTTGGAAAAATAGAACCATTTGAAGTTTTTTGATGAAAATGGTTCTATTTTTCCAAGTTTTTAGTGATTTTGATGAAATTTGGTATATAAGGAACGGGATAACTCCTAGTCGTTTTTAATCTATTATTTAGACAATGCTTTGACATGATAAAATCCAAATTCAAATTATTGGAGCAAAGATAATCTTATTGATGCTTATCTGATCAATTATCAAATGAGGACAGAAAGTTATCGTTTGATGATCAAATGTCTTGAAAATAGGTCAATTACAAGGCATATTATTCAGGAATTGTTATCTTTGATGGAAAAATATCTAAGATGAGAGATTTCATCAGACGACTATATCCTTGAGAATCCAAGTTTCAAAGTTGTATTTTCTGAAAAAAATCCGGAAATAGATAAGGAAAGTGTGTTTGTATTTGCTATAATGAATTTGATGGTAAAATCCTGAGATAACTCAAGATGTCAGATTACTACAGATAGGAGAAAGGGCCATAAATTCAGAAAAATCAATTGGTTCCAAGAATTTAAAAATTCAATATCAGTGAGATAATCACCATTTTTTTCTTTAATTGAATAAAAATCATTCACAAGGTCAGCTTTGAGATGCAATGTAACTTTTTATTCCCATTTTGAAAAGTAAATCATAAAATGTTTGATAAATTCAAAAATGAAGAAGGTGGAGAAATGGTAGAAGAAAGAAAGGAGGAGGTTAATTCTGAAGAATCTAGTTCAATGACTAGTTCAATTGGAATTGGAGAATTAATGGGTAAACGGGCAAAATTAGAAGAGGCCATAGACTATGTTGGTTTAATGATTAAGAATCTAAAGGATAAGAGAACATTACTTGAAAAAGATATTGAAGAAGAATCAGTTGATATTAAAAATCTAAAAGAAAAGCTTCAGAAAGTTAGTGAATATATTGATGATGAAAATAGAGGAATTGAAGAATTAACTAACAAAAGAAAACAAGTGGAAAATGAGGCTGATGAGGTAGGTTCAATAATCAATAACCTAAGAGAAAAACTTTCTAGTGTTGATAGAGTTATTGATGATGAAGGCAGCAGAGTTAAGAAAATCAAAGAATCCAGAGATTCTCTAGAAAGTTAGATGTTTTAAGGAATTAAAGTATCAAGTTATGTAAAGGATTTTCTGAAAATATTGTATGTATTTTTAGTAAAACTTTGTGGTTGTTTCAATTGGTGAAGTTGCATCTGAAGGAACTGATGGGAACATTTGACCTGTTGAACTTTCTGCAACAGCAGCAGCTTCTTTCAAAATACTCTCAGATTCAGCGCTGGTAGTTGCATCATTTCCAAATGCTGCATCTCCAGAGAAACTCTCTGTCATAAAACCTCCAAGCATTTCAGCCATTTGACTAATTTCTTGCTCTGCTCCTGGCATAATTTTTCCAAGGGATGATTTGAGATTCTTCATCAATCCCATTGTTGGCATAATTGCTACCACAGTATCTCCAAGATCACTACATGTTGTTAGTCTTAATTCAATTTGTTCTAAGGCTATTCTAGCGCCACTCAAGATCTTTGTAACTTTTCTAACTTCTGCTAATTCATTTCCAAGAACTTTGGTTGTTTGAGTATCATGTTTTTGTGTTGCTTCTACAATTCGTTGGAACAACTTTGCATCGCGATTTTGTAGATTTGTCAACATAGAATCTAATTTTTTAATTTGTAATTGTAATTTTTTAATTCCTTCTTGAACTCTTGGTTTCAAGGGGCCTTTAGGTTTGATTGTATCATTAATTTTTTCAGTAACACTAGGTTTAGGCTGACTAGACCATTTATCAGACAAATTAGGCATGAGTTTGATTTTAGAATTTGTACTTAATTTCCGGTGTTAAGAATGGTTCACAGGAAATTAAAAATTACTAACCAAGATTCAGTAGGCTCTGGAGATAGATTTTTCTAATTTGAGATTATGAAAATGCATGTAATATTGAATAAAAAAATAGTCATAATTTCAGTAATTTTGATAATCATAGTTGGGATAGTCAGTTTCTCATCAGATGAATCTGATGAGGAAAATAATGTCATATTTCATGTAACACTTGCAGATCCTAAACTTTACGTTAATGGGGTGTATAGTGATTCATTTTCTCTTGAGCAAGGGAAATATACTTTCAGATTTGTTCCAAATGGAAGCAGCCCAAAAGTTTTGTCAATTACTCTGAATGGAGATACTTTTGATTTTTCTGAAGATTTTAAGTTAATAGGCACATCACACCAAACTGCAATATCTGAATATTTTACATGGAATTATGATGGAGATAAAGAGATTTTCATTTCTGAAACGCAGGAAATTTTAATTTCTATTCATCCAAATGGAGAAACTATGGGTTCTGTATCTGTAGATATTTTAGAAAATTAAAAGGCGTATACCCCTTTGCTACAGAACACTGAGAGATTTCCTCTCTTTGTCAGTCGTTTAACGCCTGATCACCTTTTTCGTTCTGCGGGGCTACGCAGTTTTAGTCGATAGCAATTATATCTTTCGACATTAATTATTATAGTAACTTTAAGTATTTAAGATTTAACATTAAATTTCATATAAAATCATCATTTTTTATGAAATTTTTGATATCTATTCATCAACTAATGGATCTATAAATTACGAATTTGAGTCTGAACATTATTGAAATTATCAGGCAAAGTTGCATTGGTAACTGGTGGAAGTCGTGGTATAGGATTAGCCACTGCAAAAATTTTATCAGAAAATGGTGCAACTGTTGCAATTACTGCAAAAAACAAAGAAAGATTAGAAAAAGCAGTTCTGGAAATTCCTAATGCTATAGCCATTGCAGCTGACATTAGAAAAACAAATGATGTAAAAAATGTAATAAACAAAATCATTGAAAAATTTGGTAAGTTAGATATTCTTGTAAATAATGCGGGAATATTTCCAGAGATAAAAAAATTGCATGAAATTGATGAGGAGGAATGGAATAAAGTATTAGATGTAAATCTGACAGGGCAATTCCGATATACTAAGGAGGCAATTCCTCATTTACAAAAAACATCGGGTTCAATAATAAATATTTCATCAGATGCGGGAATCAAGGCATATCAAGGATTTAATGCTGATGCGTATTCTGCATCAAAAGCTGCTTTGATATTATTGACTAAATGTTGGGCACTAGAATATTCAAAAAACAAAATCAGAGTTAACTGTATTTGTCCTGGAGTTGTTGATACGGACATGACAAAACCTTTCTTGAAAACTGAGAAAGACAAAGAATTCATGGATAATGAGCATCCTATTGGTAGAATTGGACAACCAGATGAAGTAGGAAAAGCGGTGCTATATTTTGCCTCAGATGATGCATCTTGGACTACAGGTGCAATTCTTACAGTAGATGGAGGGGAATCAATAAAATGAATTCACATGAATTTAATACAACACCGGAGATCAAAAAATTATGAAAGATAGAAAAGCCAAAGCAAAGTTGATTGTTCTCTTAGGAATTATCTGGATTATCATCACGTTACCTTTACCATGGATAGTTAACAATCCAGAGGTCTCAACTGCACAGTTCAATACCATAATTGCTATCATCGGAGTAATGTCAATTCCATTTATTGTTCTAGGAGTTGCCTGGACATTAAAGCCAGAACTTACAACTTAGGTAATTTCTATTGAAAGACATTCCAATTCCTGATAAGATTCCTGAATTAGACATCGCTATCAAGGCTGCAGATGAAGCAGGAAAAGCTATTTTGGAGATTTATTTAGGAGATTATGAAACATCTACAAAAAATGATGATTCTCCAATTACAGATGCTGATCTAAAGAGTAATGAAGTCATTAAGAAAATTCTTTCACAAACAAAATATCAAATTTTATCTGAAGAAGACAAAGACGATCTAAGTAGATTATCAAAAGAGACAATTTGGATTGTTGATCCTCTTGATGGAACTTCGGATTTCATTGACAAAACAGGTGAATTTACAGTAATGATTTCCTTAATCAAAAATAAAAAGCCAATTCTTGGTGTAATTGGATGGCCTACAGAAAAAACATTGTTTGTGGCACAAAAGGGTAGTGGAGCATTTAGATTTTCAAACGAAGAATGGAGTAAAATATCAGTTACCAAAGTTTCAGAGATTCCAAAATGTAGAACTGTTGGATCAAGGCATCATTTATCAGATAAAGAAAAAGAGTTCATTGAAAAATTAGGCATTAAAGATTTTACAAGTATTGGTAGCTCATTAAAGGTTGGAAAGATTAGTTCGGGGGAGGCTGAAGCATACATTACAACTACTAATAAAATGAAAGAGTGGGATTCGGCCGCATCATATTGTATAATTTCAGAAGCTGGGGGTAAAATGACAGACATGTCTGGAAATGATCTTACATACAATAACAAAGATGTACATCATCAAAACGGAATTCTAGTTACAAATGGACTAGTTCATGATAAAATAATTGAAGAGTTTAAAAAATTAGAGTAGGTTTCTTCCTTTAAGGAAGTCCTTTACTTTGTTTGCACTCTCTGAAAGTGAATCATGTTCAGTATCTATTATTAAATCAGCTTTTTCTGGAGCCTCATAAGGATCATCAATTCCTGTAAATCCTTTGATCTCTCCTTTTCTTGCCTTAGCATACATACCTTTAACATCTCTTTCTTCACATTTTTCAAGTGAACATTTTACATAACATTCTGCAAACTGATCACCTGCATCAATAATCTTCCTAGCACTTTCTCTGTTCTCAAGATATGGTGATACAAGAGAAACTGCACTTGGAACACCATGTTTTAGCAAAAGCTTTGCCAAATGAGCTACTTTTTTGTTATGCTCATCACGTCCAGCTTTTGAAAAGTCTTTGGGAGAAAACCATTCTCTTAGTTCATCTCCATCAAGCATTGCCAAATTTGGAATATCTTTCTGCAAATCTTTTACGATCGTGGTTTTTCCTGAACAAGGAAGACCAGTCATCCAAAGAACGAAAGGTTTCATGAACAAAAATATTTGAATAACCAATAAAGAGTTTCCGTTAATTTTTAGCCCATGGTTGATTTTCTAGATAATCAATTTCAGCAATCATTTCATCTACTTTTTTCACTATTGCAAATACTGATCTGTATTGTTCATACATTTCAATTTCTTCTTCTTTAGATAAGATGTTTGCTTCAGCTTCATCAAAAAATTTGTTTTCTTTGTTAAGATGATCATTTAAGAATATGCCATATGTTCTCAAATATCTTGATACTGGTTCTTGTGCGTTTTCTCCATCTTTCCATCTTTTAAGATGATGTGAGATTTGTCGTGCAATATTTCTTCCAAACTCATGTTCTATCATGAATTTTCGAATTTCTTCTTTTAATGAATCGTAGCTTGCAACACAAGGGAAGTATGAATCTTCTTCCCTTGAATGATGAATTGTGTCAACAAATTCTGAAATAATTATGGTAATTTTTGATAAATCTGAAAACGGAATTTTAGTACCTTTGTATAGTTCATCTGCACATTTGGCTACCAATTTTTCTAAACGACGAACTTGATCATGATCTGCACGTAGTTGATTTGTAGCACTCATAATGTTCTAATTTCTAATATGTTATTTAAAAATCAGCAAATAGCCTATAATAGTAAATTAACCGAGTTTAACTTTTATCTAGAAATATTTAGATTCAGACATTCATGAATTTCGTAGTTTTATCAATCTTGAATTTGTTTAAAGGTCAAATTGGAGATATGTCATTTTCTAACTTTGATAGTACCATAATTTTTGATAAATTTGCTGAGTTACAGAGTTCCATAGGAACATTAGCAGTTCATGATGGACCTATTGCTGAAGCTCATGTAATTTTACTTGCTGCAGGGGTAGTAATTTTTCTAGGAGTAGCTGGTGAAGCATTCTTCAAAAAAACAGGCATTCCAGACGTTGCTTTTCTAATGATTCTCGGTGTTATTATTGGGCCAGTATTTGGATTAATTCAGCCTGAAGCAGTAATTCAGGTTGTTCCATATTTTGCGGCACTAGCATTAATTATAATCATGTTTGATGGTGGATTAAATCTAGATATCAAACATGTCATAAGAACTGCTCATTTTTCAGTCACATTGGCAATTCTTGGTTTTATTTTATCTGTTGTGATGATTACTTTAGCTGCTCATTTTGCATTGGGATGGTTGTGGTTAGAAAGTATTCTTTTAGGTTCAATTGTTGGTGGAAGTAGTTCTGCAATAGTTTTTGGTCTAGTAAGAAATGTCAAAATTTCAGAAGAAACTAAATCAATGTTAAGTTTTGAATCTGCATTAACTGATATTTTAGCCACAATTATTGCATTTATTTTATTTGAAGCTGTTTTAGCAGGTCATTTTGATATTCAAACATTACAAGAGACTATTGGAAGAGCTATTGTTGTAGGTTTGGTTCTTGGATTCGGAGTTGGTATTCCTTGGATGTATGTTTCAACAAAGCTTGGAAATGCTCAACACGGATACATGCTCACATTAGGTATTTTGTTTGTATTATTCTTCTTGGCAAATTCATTTGGGGAATCAGGAGCATTAACTGCATTGGTTTTCGGTTTGATGATTGGAAACAAAAGTCATCTGGCAAAAATACTCAGATTCAAATTGCCAAGAATTGAATTGGATGATCCTACACATAACCAATTAACATTTTTGGTAAGATCATTTTTCTTTGTATTTGTTGGTTTAATGGCAAGTTTTGGTCAATTAGAATATTTGATTTTTGGAGTTTTGATGACAATTGCTGTATACTTTGGAAGAATATTGGTTGGCAAGATCACACTGACAAAAAGATTTTCACATTTGGATAGGGCTGTTACAAACTCAATGATTCCAAGAGGTTTGGCTGCTGCAGTACTTGCAACATATCCAATAACTATGGGATTGCCAAATGCAGAGGCATATCCGCAACTCGTATTCTTTATTATTTTATCATCAGTAGTTATTACAACAATAGGTTTAGGAAAATCAAAGAAGATTCCTCCTCCAGAATCAGTTGAAGGTGGTTTTGTAAAACCAGATGATGATTCTAAAAAAGAGAAATTATAGTTCTAGAGATTCTTTGAGGCCTTTGTACCTATTTCGAATGGTTACTTCAGTAACATTTGCAGCCTCTGCAATATCTCGCTGAGTCTTATCCTCACCATTTTTAACGCAAGATAAGTATAGTGCAGCAGCAGCTAGTCCCATTGGATCTTTTCCTGCAGATACTTCATTTTCTTGAGCCATTTTCAATACTTTGGTGGCATATCGTTTTGTTTTCTCAGCAATTCCAATTCTACTTGCGATTCTTGCAACACATTGAATGGAATCAGTAACAGGCATTTTCAAATCTAGTTCTTTTACCAATAATCTGTAACATCTTGCAATGTCTTTTCTTTTGATGTTAGCTGCTTGTTCAACATCTTTGAGATTTCTAGGAGTTGAAGTGTCACGACATGCAGCATACAGTGCTGCAGCCATTAATGCTGAAATAGAGCGCCCTCTGACTAGACCTTTTTCTAGTGCTTTTCTGTAAATGTAAGCTGCTTTTTCAATTACAGAATCTGAAATTGCTAGTTTGTCTTTTAATCTGTTTAATTCGCTAAATGCCTGTCTGAAATTTCTATCAACGGGTTCATGAACTTGGCTCCTGCTATCCCAAGTTCGTAGCCTCTCAATTGTACTCTTCATGGATGCTGAAAGGGGTTTGCCAGAGGCATCCTTGTTAATAGGATTAATTATGGTTGCAAGACCCATATCATGCATTGTAAGTGATGTTGGTGCACCAGCCCTTGCTTTGTTACCACCCTCATCTTGGGTAAAGGATCTCCATTCCGGACCTGCTTCTTGAAGTTTTTCAGTAATTACAAATCCACATTTAGAGCAGAACATTTCTCCAGACTCATTATCAGTAACAAGCTTTCCCTGAGCACATCTAGGACACAGTTCTTTCGTTTTGCTTACCATGAACGATTCTGGAGTTGTATGTTGTTTGGTATTTATGAATCAACAGGTTTTTTACAAATTAGGTATAAAAATAACATAATTATCGATTAGAAAGGTTATGATTCGAGTTTTTCTTTAATTGATTGAATATATTTTTGGTTGTATTCATTGAACATCTGAATTTTATTTTGAGCCAAGGCCATGGCACCAGGTCTGCTGTTGATATGGGTTTCAGCGATTTTTTGTTTATCTAAAAGTTTTTCAAGATTAATTTTTGGTTGTGATGACAACTCTAAAAGTAATGTTGAAAGCTCTTTCTCAAAATTATCTCGTGTTTCAGGTATTGCCGGTGGGTCTGCACCAATGATTTCTTTGGTTGTAATATTTCCAAATACTTTCTTGTCTAGTTCAAGCAATAATAAAAAGAGGAATTGGTTCTATAAATTTAATTTCATTTTATAATAAATTAGAAAAAGTGAGTGCAGTGCAATCAAACTTTTTATCTTTGAATAATTTTATTTTATTTTATGACTTATTGTATAGGGGAATGTAAAAAATACAAGGCAGTAAAACCATCAGAAATTGGCAGATATGCTGCTGGACAAAAAAGGTGCAATTATTGTGAGGTATTTGTAGAATATGATGGAATTGTTTGTCCTTGTTGCAATAGGCAATTAAGATGTCTGCCAAGAAGTAGAAAGGGTAAAGAAAAATACATGGCTCAAATTGTCAGATAAATTCATGCCTAAGAATTAAAGTCCCATTTATAAGAAATCAGCACAAGTATAATTATGGCAATTCCTGCAGACGTAGAAGAATTTGTTGAGAAACATATCAAACTGATGATTTCTCAGACTGAAACATATTTGCCATTTATCAGAGTTGCATTTCCTTATTCAAATAATATTGCAGACGGAGTTTACAATCTAATTATTGGAAGTGCATTATCTGTATTTATCAATCAATTTGCCATGAAGATGAAATATCCAACTGCTGATGATTTTGCAGATTTTGGAAAGATTGCCTTAAAGTATAGAGATCAAGTTGATCAGTTTTTCAAATAATTTAAGCTAATTCACCCAGAAAATGTATAGTGTGATTTGTTACAACAACTGTTCTGTCTTTTGGGACATGGTATAATTTTTTTGAACCGTTTGCAGATTGAACAATAAGTTTGGCAAAGGGATCTTTGAGTGACTTGTAAAGAATTCCCTTATCACCTACTGATTGAGACCAATGATTTCCTTGTACAAAAGAAATTGTTTGAAACTTTACAACTTGATATGAATAGACCATTTCTATTAATTATTAATAATTGCACTCATTAATGACTTTCCTCCAATCAGTGCTGCAATTGACAAACCAACATTTGCTATTAAATTGATTGCAAATGTTCCATAATGATTGTGCTCAAGAAAAGTGTTGGATTCAAGTGCGAGTCCAGACATGGTAGTAAGTGAGCCACAGAATCCAATGGCGGCAAAAAGAGAATATTTTCCATCAAGATGCCATTGTTGAGACATTACGATAAAGGCGCCAAGGATAAATGCTCCAAGTACATTGACTATTAGAACATTAACAGGTAATGTATTGAATATCAAGGGAGATTCAATGACTTTGAATCTTAGATATGCTCCAAGTACAGAACCAACTGCAAGAAAAATAAACTCTAGACCTTTCATCTATACTATAGATTTTATGCGACATTATTAGTTCTATTTGGATAGAATTCAGGTTTATTTTGTGCCTAATATTGATTCAATTGGGAAAATAGGTCTATAGTTTTTATAGGTTCAATATTTTTTCAAACTGAATGACATTAAAATTGAGATGTGATGACTATGGTTTTGAATGTGAATACATTCTTGATGGAGAAAAGACTATCAGCACTATAGAAAAATTAAGAAATCATTTTGAAGAAGAACACGGAATTGATTATACTATAGAAGCAGTTACTCAAATGATCCAAAATCGAGGACATTCTTTAGAATCAATTAAAAAATAAATTCTGAAAATTTATTTTTCATTTTTAACATTTATTACAATGTGTGTTGTATTAAAATTAAGAATTTAGTTTCTCTAGAAATTAAGGAATTTTTAGTATGTAAAGAGTAGTTTTGAATCTAAAATTACCTGAATCATATTATTTTTATTTTGTAATCACCTAAAGTAATCACTAGTGGTAGAAAATTATTCAAACGATTATGATGTAAAGTGTCAACTCGATACTTGCAAAACCTACCCTGCAATTACAGATTCTGAAAGAGGAGAAATTGTTTGTGGGGGTTGCGGTCTTATCCTATTGCAAAATATGGCTGACGCATCATATGAAAACAACGGTTACACTTCGGAAGACTTTATGAAGATGTCAAGAACGGGTCCTGCATCATCACTAACAATGAATGATAGAGGACTATCAACTGTAATTGGCACGAATAAAGATTCTACTGGAAAAGCATTATCTAGCAAAACAAAATATGAGTTTAACAGACTACGAACATGGGATCAAAGAAGCAAGTCAAGAAAAACTGCCAGTTTAAGCAAGGCGTTTACTTTACTTCATGGAATGAAAACAAAATTAGGAATCTCAGACAATGTAGTTGAAAATGCCGCATATATTTACAGAAAAGTGGTTAGTGCAAAACTAACAAGAGGAAGAACAATGGCCTCATTGATTTCAGCCTCATTATATGCTGCATGTAGGGAAAATAATATCCCTAGAACACTAGACGATATTGCAGATGCTGGAAATGTAGAAAGGAGAATACTTTCTCGAGATTTGAGAACCATAATCAAAAAGCTTGGAATGAATCTTAATCAGTATGATACCACTTCGTTCATCTCAAAAATTTCAAACAACATGAATCTAAAAGAGAAAACAAAACGAGATGCATTTGAGATACTAAGACGATGTGAAAAAGAACAGATTACTGCTGGAAAACATCCTGTAGCACAGGCTGCTGCATCATTATACATTTCATGTATAATGAATGGAGAGAAAATTAGTCAAAAGAAATTTTCAGTAGAGTCTGGAGTAAGTGATGTCACCATCAGAAATAGAACTATCTTGATTAAGAAAACATTAAAGCTTATTGAGTAGATAACCCTTAAAATCCTACAATTTTATTGTAGGAGAAAATATTTTTTCAAAGATTATATCTTTTAGTTGATTTACTAAATCCATAATTACACGAATTTGTTCTAATGTAATTTCTTTAAGTTTTTGTATGGAATCGTTAAGTTCTGAAATTTCTGTCTGTAATCTTGATTTGTCATTTTTCAAAGAGGATATTTCATTGTGTAGATCAATATTTTGTTGTTTTAGTTTGTTGTTTTCTTCAGTTAGTCGTTTTATTTTTTCTGAATCAGATTCTTCTGGAAAAGGAGCTGGTACAGGTTCGGGATCTGGTGTTTTGATTGGTTTGGGTGAAGGGCTAGGTTCGGGTATTTCTGGTGGTTCTGGTTCTTGTTCTGTTTCAAATGCTAATGTAATTTGGAAAAAACTAACAGATGCAAGTAGGACAATGTTAAAAACAAGAATAGATTTCATTTTAAAATTTCACAAAAATATTACGGCAGTTTTGTATATGAATATGATTACTAATTTCTAAGAATGAAAAAGGATTATTTGTAGAAATCAGGTTCTTGATCTCTTTTTTGTTTTGGCAGATCTTCCATAACAGCTTGAACTACTTCGTTGTGATTGTATGTTAAATGTCTGAGAAACTTTGCCGATTCATCTGCTCTAGTTTTGTCATCAGCAAACAACATTTCAGGGCTGCTCAACTCAGTCATCATTGTGTTACATTCTTTGCATGGTTCAAAGTCAAGATAGAGTTTCATGATTTTTTCACATTTTCTTAGTATTTAGACTATTTTATGGATTAGGTATGGGGGCCTCTTTCTTTTTAGGCCTTACCTTATCCACAGCGTCAATCAGATCCTGTTGGGTAATTTTGATCTCCTTGACATTCTTTGACTTTGTAGTGACATATCTCTTCAAAGCTGTAATAGCTGCTCTGTTTGTGACTGCTGCAATTTCAGCACCACTAAAATCATCAGTCAACTTTACAATTTCTGAGATTTTTACATCACTTGCAAGGGGCTTTTTCTTTGTATGAATCTCAAAGATATGTTGTCTTCCTTTTTCATCAGGATTTGGAACTTTGATGATTCTATCAAATCTGCCTGGTCTGAGAAGAGCTTCATCAACAATGTCTAATCGGTTTGTTGCACCTATAATCAACACATTGTGTAGCTCTTCTAATCCATCAATTTCTGTTAGGATTTGAGATACCACGTTTTCTGTCACATGTGAATCAGAACCACTTCCTCTTCTTGGGACAAGTGCATCAACTTCATCTAAGAATATGATACACGGTGCTGCTTGTCGTGCTTTTCTGAATATTTCTCTGACTCCTTTTTCAGATTCACCAACCCATTTTGAGAGTAATTCAGGACCCTTGATACTAATAAAATTAGACTCTGTCATTTTTGCAAGAGCTTTTGCTATCAGTGTCTTACCAGTTCCTGGAGGACCATGAAGTAGAATTCCTTTTGGTGATTCCACATCTACAAAATCATATGCATCCTTGTATTTTATTGGCCATTCAACAGCCTCTTTGAGTTCTTCCTTTAGTTCATCTAAACCACCCACATCATCCCAACTTACATTTGGGATTTGGACTTGAACTTCTCTAAGTGCACTTGGTCTAACTTCTTTTAGTGCATCTCTAAAGTCATTACTGGTAATTTGGATCTTTTGAAGGATCTCTGACGAAATCTTTTCTTCATCAAGATCAATTTCAGGAAGAATTCTACGAAGAGATCTCATTGCAGCTTCTTTAGATAACACTTCCAAATCAGCTCCTACAAATCCATGTGTAGTTTTTGAGATTTGTTTTAGATCTACTTTATCATCTATTGGCATACCACGTGTATGAATTGAAAGAATGTCGAATCTTCCTTCATCATCAGGAATTCCAATCTCAATTTCTCTATCAAATCTGCCTGGTCTTCTAAGTGCAGGATCAATTGAATCAGGTCTGTTTGTTGCAGCAATTACTACAACTTTGCCTCTGGATTTCATACCGTCCATCAGTGTTAGTAATTGTGAAACAATTCGTTTCTCTAGTTCACCAGAAACTTCATCTCTTTTTGGAGCAATCGAATCAATCTCATCGATGAAAATTATGCTAGGAGCATTTTCTTCAGCCTGAGTGAAGATTTCTCGAATTCTCTCTTCACTTTCTCCATAATGTTTACCCATTATTTCAGGACCACTCAACGAGATAAAGTGAGCATTTGTTTCTCCAGCTACTGCTTTTGCTAGTAATGTCTTACCAGTTCCTGGAGGACCGTACAAAAGTACGCCTTTTGGTGCTTCAACGCCTATTTTATCAAATAATTCTGGATGTCGCATTGGTAACTCTACCATTTCACGAATTTTTTGAACTTCGTTTTTCAAGCCACCAAGTTCATCATATGTTATTCTTGGCACAGATGAATCAACTGCTTTGGTCATTGATCCAAGTTTGAATATTGTATTTTCTGTTACTAAAACAGGTTTTGATGGTTTAGTGCTTGTAACAACAAATTGAACTCTACCACCCATCTGTGTGTTAAGAGATACTGAATCTCCTGTTGTAAATACATGATTAAGATAATTGTAAATCATATATTCTTGTAATCCTTCTGCAGCAATCTTTTCAGTTGGAGACAAAACAATTTGTTCAGCATTTACTGCTTCTACTGATTTTAGTGAAATTCTATCACCAATTCCAGCTCCAATATTTTGCCTTGTCATTCCATCTATTTTGATAATACCTGAACCATAGTCTTCAGGGGCACCTGGCCAAAGTTTTACATGTGTTTTTTTGTTATATGTTAGTTCTAATATTTGTCCAGTATTCCATTTTTGATCCTCAATAATTTTAGGATCAACTATAGCTCTACCTCTTCCAACATGTTGTTGTGGACTCTCTTCAATTTTTAAAATTATTTCACTCATATCATTACCTCAAAAATTAGGGGGGTTTATTCAACCTCCACCGTTTTACCTTTTGGTTTTTCTTCTTCAATTAACTTGAAGGAGATTTGTAAAACTCCATTTTTGTAAGAAGCTTTTGCAGAGTTTTCATCAACTTTTTGTTGTACAGGAACTTTTACGTGATATTTTTTATCACCATGTTCTGCTGAAAGATCAACTATCTTGTTTTCAACAACAATTTTGACATCAGACTTTTCAACTCCAGGCATCTCAGCTATGAGTTTTACTACTTTTTCTTTTTCGTCGACAATTGTGTCAACTATTGGTTCTCGTGTATCAGAAGTTGGCAAAAGACCAGGTTTGACATTTCCATACTCCTTTACAACAGGTTTTCCATCAGGACCAACGGTCATTGTATAACCATAAAAATATGGACCAGATCCAGAACCATTTCCCTTGAATTCTTCAAAAATGTCATCTATATCGAAAAAAGAGTTTGACATTCTTTTGAAGATTCTATCAAATTCACTATCAAAGAACATTGTCATATTCACCTATAGTATGTAATGTATATGACATTATATAAAGATTATTGATATTTCTTTGATTTCTTACATAATCCTATTATAATTGACATAAATAATAATCTTAGTGAGATCTGTAAATATGTCCATTCCTGAAGTCGTCAGAGAGATCATTACTAGAAATCGATCAATTTATGATTGTATGAAGATGGATTTGATTAATTATACAGCTCTAGCAGTTAAAATTCAACCAGAGATTGAGAAAATTCTAGGAAATTCCGTTAATCTCAATACTGTAGTTGTTGCAATCAAAAGATATGCGGATTCATTTGAGATTAAAGACGAAGTCAAGGAAGAATCAATTTTGAAAAATGCACGATTGGCTTTAACCGACGGTATAATGGATATAAAATTTTCAGTAAAGGATTCAAACGAGGTAGATCCTATGGCAATTTTAGATAAATTCTCCAAGATAACCAATAATTATGATTTTTTCAGAATGTCTGATTCGTTTAGGTTTTTAGCTGAAGATATGGATGATATTAGACAGATTTTCAGCAATCTGCCAGAAAATGAGAATATGTTTAGTACTGGCCTTGCAAAAATCAAAATTTCCATCCCTAACTCTCACAATAAATCAGATGTAGTATCCTATGTTGCTGAAGTTTTGCATGCTAATGGAGTAGAATTAGTTAATGCATTTTTTAGTCAGGATAATATCACAATTATTCTAAATGAGAGGGATTCATCCAGAGCTTATGATATTTTACATTCAGATATTATGAGAACCTGAGCATAAAAGCAAATTTAATGAAAATTATTCTTATAGCATATATTCACCCAATTTGTGAAAAAGGCACAATTGGCAAGAAATAAGAAAAAAATTGTGATTTTAGGAGGAGGTTTTGCAGGGGTAGAATGTGCCAGACAGTTAGAATCAGAATTTGGAAATAATCCAGAAATTGAGCTAGTAATGATAAGTGAAGATAATTTTCTATTATTTACACCGATGCTGCCGCAGGTAGCCTCTGGAATGATTGAAACCAGACATATTGTTTTGCCGATTAGAACTGTTTGTAAGAAAACAAAATTCTATGAAGGAAGAATCAAAAATATTGATCCTTATGGAAAACTTGTAACAATTTGGGGAACTGGAGATAAAAGAAGTATTTCAATACATTATGATTTTTTAGTTATTGCACTGGGCAGTGAAACAAACTTTTTTGGAATGGCCGATGTTGAAAAAAATGCTTACACTATGAAGACGCTCAATGATGCTGTAATGTTAAGAAATAGAGTAATCGATATGCTAGAACAAGCAGAAAATGAAACGAATCCAATACTTCGAAAAAGTTTTTTGAATTTTGTTGTTGTGGGAGGAGGATTTGCAGGAATTGAAACTGCAGGAGAATTAATGGATCTTCTTTTGGATGCAAGAAAACACTATCCTACAATTCACAAAGAAGATCTCAAAGTAATTGTGTTAGAAGCTTTAGGTATGATTTTACCTGGATTCAATCAGAAATTAGCTGACTTTGCTAGAGATAAGATGATAGAGAGAGGGATCGACATTAGATTGAAAACAGCTGTTACTAGTTTTGATGGAAATGAAGTTACTACCAAATCATTAGATGAAAATCTAAAAGATTCAATCGATACATCTGAAATTGATTCAATAGTCACAAAGACTTTGATTTGGACTGCAGGTGTAACTCCAGTTAATACAATTAAGAGATCTATGTTCAAAACAGAAAAAGGAAAAGTTATAGTAAATGATTATTTGGAGGTTTTAGAATTTCCTGGAGTATTTGCTATTGGGGATTGTGCATTACATCTAGATCCTAAAACACAAAGACCATTACCTCCAACTGCTCAAATTGCAGAAGCACAAGCAAAGATTGCAGCTAAAAATTTAATTTCTCTAATTAGAAATTCTAAAAAAGAAAAATTTGTTTATCATTCCAAAGGCCAAATGGCAATAATTGGAAAAAGATCAGGAATTGCCACATTTTTGGGAATGAATATCTCAGGATTTTGGGCGTGGTTAATTTGGAGAAATGTTTACCTTTCAAAAATCACAACTTTTGATAAAAAAATTCGTGTATTTCTTGATTGGACAATAGATTTATTCTTTGATAGAGATATCTCTAGACTAAAACTAATGAAGCGTGAAACTGAGAAAGAATACAAGTTACTCGATGAAGTAGATGATGTTTGGTAAATTGAATTTACAATATTTTGTACTATGCTAATTGTTTTTTAATTCCTATAATTATGATTGCAGGAGCTACAAAATACATTCCAACATTAAGTAAAATGAGACTAATACCATATCCTAACACTGATTCTTCTGAATCCATATTCACATGATTAAGAACTGAAAGTGATGTGAGGAGTGGTGTAAGAGTAATCTTTACTGCATCCTTGAATATTGGGTTTTCTCGTTCGTAATCTGCGATATGTGGACTAAATGAATAATAAAATTCGTTAAATGAATTGATGAATAAAGTTCCTGATTCTGTTTGTAATAGTTTGTTATCTCTTAGTTCTCGTAGTTGTTGTACTTGAGGAGCTAGTTCTGAGCCATATGTTGCAGTTGCTATCAGACAACCTCCTCCTTCTTTATTTGTTGAATCATCATCTAAAGAATTTTGTGATAATATTTCAAAAGAATCAATTGTTTCTTCAAATCTTGGAAGTTGCGAATCAAATTCATTTACCCCATTGCTGTATGCGAATGTGTAAACTTTTTCTGTATCATAAATCATAATTTCTCTAAATTTAACATCAAAGCTTTCATTATTTGAAAAGAATGTGCCTACTGCATTTATCACATAAGCTTGATTTCCATTAATAGAAACTTTTTCTTCTGAGATTATATTCAGGTTGCCTGCCTCTACAACTCGTTTAATTGTTTCAGTTTTATTCATAATCAGATCATCCAAAGTTCTTTGATTAGTTTCTTCTACTGTTAATGAAATCACAGGATTTATAGCTCCGATTTTTGGTCCAACTGCTACAACATCAGGAGAATTTGATTGTGTTTTTTCTGGAGTTTGTAATAGCCAGCCTTCAGGTACACTAAATCCTATTTCATGTTCAGTGCTTTCATATTTTTGATTACCAGTAGAAGGTGTGATTGTAGATTCTGTACGTTCAGGTTCTTCTAAATCCAAAAGATTTGAAATTTCAGAGCGACTAACAACATATGCTTTGGTAATAGTAACTTCTGCAGAATTTACTGGTTGATCATTAGGTTTTGTTTGAACTGCAGCGATTTTGTCTAATGTTTCAAAACTTTCTTCAGTTACAAGTCTACCAAATACGGTGTATTGCTCATCAAGGAAATTTGAATCAGCATGAACAATAAAAAATTGTGAGCCACCACTGTTAGGATCAGCTGATCTTGCCATTGAAACAATTCCTCGATTATGTTTGATTGTATTAAATTCAGCATCTACACTTGTAGAAGGACCTCCAGTTCCCCAAGTACTTGGATCACCATCGATAGTGTTTGGATCTCCACCTTGAATCATAAATCCTGGAATGATTCGATGAAATATTACTCCATCATAAAATCCAGATTCAACCAATCCGATAAAATTCTCAACATGTTTTGGTGCATCATCTGGGAAAAATTCTATTATAATTGTTCCAAGATTGGTTTCCAATACTGTTAATTGATCATCAGTTTGAGCAAATACATAATTTCCAAAGCTTACTAAAATTATTGATAAGGAGAAAATAAGGAAGATTTTATTCAATAATTTTTCCCATGAAAGCTCACTTAAAAGCTAATTGTATTGATTTTTAACAAAGTCAAATAAATCATCGATATGGAACCTGAAGAAAAGATTCAGGCACATTTAGTATCAGTATGGAGAGAAGGAAAAAAGTTCTTTTCAATTGGTGGTAAAGAAGGCATGTTAGTATTAACTGACAAACATTTGATGTTTATTCATAAGACAGAATCCAAGATGAATTGGTGGAAAGCAATTACACAAAGACAAGTAATTAATTTCATTAAATCAAAAAACACAATGATTCGTCATGATGGATATAATGAAGAAGATTTGATGAATGATTGTGAGGATGACAGAAATATAGAGTTAAGTTTTGATGATATTTCCAGTATTAGTTTTACAGAAAAAGATTGGGGAAGTTCGTTACAATTAGAGTATCATAAAGATGGTAAAGAGGAGAAATTTCAGTATTCAATAGCCCAAGACTGGGTAAAATATCCTGTAAAAGAGCCTACAAAATACATGAAAGTGGATTGGAAGCCTTTTGTGCAATATATTAAAGACAGGCAGAAATTTACAAAATAAAATTGAAAGTTTATGCTGTGGGTGTTGGACCTGGTTCTCCAAAATATGTGACAGAAATTGTTAAGGAAATAATTCAGAATTGTGACGTTGTTATTGGTTACAAATACACATTAAAAACAATAGAAGATTTGATTGCAGGAAAAGAAGTGTATGAAATTACTATGAATGATCAAGAGGCTTCTTATCAAAAAATACTTCCAGAACTTGGAGAGAGAACATTAGTTATTCCATTTACTGGAGATGTTAATTTTTCAGAATCAGAAGTTGTTGATAGGTTGATAGAAATTTTTGGAGAAGTTGAGATTGTTCCAGGTATTAGTTCAATTCAAGTTGCAGCATCAAGAGCAAAGGTTCCTCTTGATAAATCTAAAGTAATTACAATGCATGTAACTACTCCTATAGAAGACAAAAAATTAGAGTTACAAAAAGCATTGATTGATGGTTTTAGTGTAGTTTTAGTTCCAAGACCTTGGCCAAAACAACCAGACAAGCATTTCATGCCTTCTGAAATAGCGATTTATCTTAGAAAACATAATTTTGAGACTGATAAAATGAAAGTTCATGTTTTCGAGGCAATAACTACTGAAAATGAGACATGTTTTGAGGGAACAGTGAAAGATTTGGAAGGAAAGGAATTTTCTGATTTATCTGTAATGGTGTTCAATCAAGTAAATCTTGATTCATACATGAATTACAGATGGCAGTGGGAAAACTAATTTCTCTGTTGGTTTGTGGTAGTACCAAATGTATCTCTAACTATATCAGGAAAACTTGCCACTTCAATTCTCATATAATTATAATCAGGATCGTATAGTTTGTAAATTCCTAAACCATCAAATGTAATAGTAGCAGATTCCCCTGGTGCAATTGGACCAGTAGAAATCCTTCCATCAGGTGTAAATGGGACATATCTATCACCATAATTTTCTTTTCCACTAATGATACTATGATTTGTAATATCATCATTTACTATATTGATGACAGTGCCAGGATGTACTGAAAGTCTATCAATAGAAAAGAATCGAAGATTGCTAGCAGCAGTATTGCCCGGAATAGTTTTATCGACTCCTTGGGCAGATGCACCTTTGAAAATATGAATAGTTAGATTTTGTTCTTTTGATTCTGTAGGAATTTGACTAATTTTTGATAAAGTAGATAATTTAGTAACGTAAATTATTTTGTACGTATTATCTGATGTGGTAATTCTACCTGTAAAACCATAAACTGATGCATCTTTACTTTCATCAACTAATCTTCCAAAAAGGCTTATTGATGCATCAAATCCACTTGGACTTTCAATTGCTCCATTTAGTCTGATATAGTTGCCTTCACGCAAAAATTTTCCTTGTAAATTGGAAATTACAAATTCTTTATCATCTAATGTGATAAAACCATCTTCTGTAAGAAAGTTAACTGTACTTCCACGTTGATTTTGAGAAGATAAGGCTAGATCAATTTCAGATATCCTAATTACTTCCTCAGTTACTGCAAAACCTGACCCCTCTAAAAGAAATGGCTGATTTTCAGAAATCTCAGCAAATGATTCATTTACAAAATATCCAGATGAAACTACAAGTAAAGCTAATAATGAAATGGCTGCCTTCATGATTAAATTCTCATCTAATTTGGTTTATAATTTACTACTAAATTATTTTAGACTGATTAGGCAAATCAATGGGTAATTAAAAAATTAGAATCCAGGCATGTCGATCAAACCTTCTTTTTGAGCAATTTCTATCATGTAAAATTCAAGATAACCTCCTGCTAAAAGAAGACCTGTAACAATCCCAATTTCAATCAATGTTGGTTTGATAAATGGAATCAAATCAAATTTTTTGATAATTGCCCTGATCAAAATAAAACTTCTAGATATTCCAAATGAATATGCAACCAGTTCCATCAATCCAAATGGAGAAAAGAAAAGAATTGAAAGTGGGGGGATTTCACCAATTTCTGGTGCAGTAAAAGCTATTGAGGCAAAGGCAAATCCTGTAGACCAAGAAGAAAAGAGCCCCCATACAACGCCAAATCCTGGGATAAACATTGGAAGAGCAATTGTCAAGTTATGTGTAAATATTCCAAATGCATCAATGTCTAAAACAAGTTTTTCAAATTCTGCCATAAAGGCATCTGCCTCCTCTTCAGTTACAGTAGATAATGAACCAATTTGAAACAAGGTTGCAAAAAGTCCCATAAATACAAAGAATGAGATTATTCTAAGTTTATTCACACAGCCATATCCCACGAACAATATTTGAGGGTTGGTGTAGGCGCAGATTTAATTAAACCAAATTGTATTTTTTGATATGAAAAAGGAACTTACTCTTGCATTAAACTATGCATTGAATAAGGGATTTCAGATTCATCCTGATGCCTTCAAAATTTTAGAAGATGTTGATGTAAAAAAATTAGAGAAGATAATAAAAGAAATAGTTAGAGAGAAAACTAGACAGAAATTATTTCAAATTAACCAGGATGATTTGGAAACATATCTTGGAATAAAAGATGATTTATCATTACAAAATGAAATTAAAATAATCTCAGATCCGACAAATAAGATAACTTCTGGAGAGGGAGTAAAGGGGTATAATGCATTATTTTCAAGTCGTTTTAACAAGCTTAAACGGATCATCTCAGACAGACCAGAATCAAAAATGCTCAAATCTGCTGCGTCCTTAAAAAATACAAAAATTGAAGATGATTTGTATGTGTGTGGGCTCGTTTCAGTTAGAAATTCTGAGAGAAATATCACAAAAATAGTCCTTGAAGATCCATCAGGCTCATTTGAGGGTATTATTTTTGATGAGGAATTGCAAAAAACTGCAGGGACTTTGCTGTTAGATCAATTTGTAATGGCCAGAATAGGTTCGGCTAAAAATTCAGGATACATAATAAAGGATCTAATTTTACCTGACATACCAGAACAGGCAAAAAACAAGTCAGAAAGTGAAGCATATGCTGTATTTCTCTCAGATTTGCATGTAGGGAGTAAATATTTCATGGAAGAAGAGTTTTCAGATTTTGTATCATGGATTTCAAGTCCAGATCCTGTTGCAAAGAAAATTCGATTTGTTCTAATTGGAGGTGATGTGGTAGATGGGGTTGGGATATATCCAAATCAGAATAAAGAATTGGTTTGCCAGACAATCCAAGAACAATTAAAAAAAGCAGAAGATTTGATTGACAAAATCCCAAAAAATGTAAAGATCATAATAATGCCCGGAAACCATGATCCTGGACGAAGAGCATTACCACAGCCAGCCATTCCTGAAAAATACAATTCTGGTTTGTGGGAAAGAGAAAATGTGTTTATGGTTGGTAATCCTGCCGTGGTTTCATTAAATGGAGTTAAAGTTTCAATGTTTCATGGACAAAGTATAGATGATATTGTCAAGACTACACCAGGTCTAAGTTATGATAGACCTACTGATGTGATGAGACACCTGCTCAGAGCAAGACATTTGAGCCCAATTTATGGTAGCCAGACACCTATAGCACCTGAAATGGAGGATCTTATGGTTATTCAAGATATTCCAGATATTTTTCATGTCGGTCATGTTCATAGAGCCCAGTTGGACATGTACAAAGGAATTTTGTTGATAAATTCAGGTTCATGGCAGAAACAAACACCATTTCAGGCCAGTGTTGGAATGACTCCAAATCCAGGAATCGCTATTTTGGTAAATCTAAAAACTTTCCAAGTTTTTCATCAAAATTACAGTTCTAATTTAGACAATGTCTTGCAAACTTAGATCATCTTTGAATGTTTTTTTTATCATTTCAGACGATATTGTGAGTTTGTATTTTTTAGTCCTGCCATGAATTCCTTGATGAATCAATCTTCCAGAGATAATTCCAGATAATTCAATTTCACTAAGCATTTGTGTGATCCTTCTTTGAGTCAGCTCATCTTTTCCAACTGCTTTACAGAGGTTTTTGTAGGATGAGTAAATCTCACCTGTGGAAGAGCCATTTGCCTTCATTATTGCGATAAGAATTAGTTTCTCGTGAAGAGGGAATGATTTGAGGGATTTTTCCTCTTTATTTTCTTCCATTTTTTGAGACGCTTCCCTGACATGCTCAATGGTGACTTTGTCTGATTGTTGTCTTTCAGCAAGTTCTCCTGCTACTCGAAGTAAATCAATTGCTCGCCTAGCATCTCCATGTTCTCCTCCAGCAAGTGCGGCGATGAGATTTAGAGCCGGTTCCTCTATAGAATTTGGGATAAATGATTCATGGATTCTTTCTTCAAGAATTTTTTTTATTTGTTCAACATTATAGTTTGTAAATACAATCTCCTCTTCTCCTAAACTACTGATTACTCTAGGATCTAATCTTTCTTTAAATGTCAAATCGTTTGAAATCCCTACCAAAGTTAGAGAGCCTTGGGTTAGACGTTCATTTGCTCTAGTGAGTTGATAAAGAATGTCTTTTCCTGTTTTTGCCACTAGTTGGGCTAGATAATCAATTTCATCAATTACGAAAATAGCATTTAGTTTATCTTCATCAATTTTGGTTAGTAATCTTTTGAACACTACGCTAATGGCTAGTCCATTTGAGGGTAATTCCTTCTCATTTAGGCCTAATTGCCTGCCTAGGCTGACCAATAACCCGTAAAGAGTTGTCTCTTCTTTGGAATTAGAATAGATTAGTTTGATTGGGAAGTTGGATTTCTCTACTCTCTCTTGGATTTTAGATAATACTTTTTTTACTACTAATGTTTTACCAGTACCAGGTTTTCCATATACTAGAAGATTTGAAGGTCTTGATTTTTTTAGAATTGGTAATAATGATTGGGTAACTTGTTCTTGTTCAGATTTCCTATGTAGGATAATATCTGGAATATATGAATAATGAAGAATGTCTCGATTTTTTATTATTGACTTTCCTGATTCTGCTGCATCTAACAAATCATCTATTGGATCAGACATCACTCACACACCTTTGTTTCCTCTCAACATTAACACAATCATATCTAAATTAAGAGAGTATAGAATAGAATAATAATTGTAGTTTAGTTTGTAATTAATTATTTTTAGTTAGTTTTAGATTTCCTATTAAAAAAAAATTAAAGAAAAAGATAGAGTGGAAATATTGGTGTGTGGGTTTAGTATGAAATTAGAAATAAGTTAACATTTTTGTTAAGTTTATGTTAAAAAACACCCTGAAAAGGTCATTTTAACCCCTTTATTTCCATTCCAGGCGTTAAGATAGATGTTAACACTGTGAATATCATGAAATCAACCCCTTTATTTCCACTCCAGTCACGAAAATATCTTAATTTAATAGATTTTTTAATAATGTGTTGTTAATAACAAAAAATAGGTTAGGCGTAGGCTAGGCAGTCAATGTTAACAAACTACTTAGTTAACAAATATTCGCGGATCATTTGAACTGTTAACATTCGATCCTTTAGATCTCAAAGATGGCCAAAAAAAGGATTAGAATTGATATGGAAGACTCTGATGGAGCACGCTATGACATCAAATTGGAGGGTAATGTAACCAGGGACAAAGTTCTAAAAATATTTGAAATGATGGATTTGATGAATATTGAAGAAGAACATGAGGTAACAAACATGGATTCTGTAGGTTCTAAAATTTGGAACATAGTGGATAAATTCTTCCCAATGGGCAAATTTACCTCCACAAACATTCTTGAAAAATATGAGGATGAATATAATGAGCCTGTAAAACTTAGTGTTATCTCTACATATCTATCAAGATTTTCCTCAAAAGGTAGGGTAAATAGGACTAGAACAGGTAGAGAATGGACATATCAAACTATCAAACTGGCTCAAAAACAACAATAATTAATCAAGAAATAGTGACTTTTCTTACCAACAATCTATCTTTTCCAAGAATTACTTTAACATATTCACCTTTTTGGATGTCCATGTATTTTCTAAACTGTTTTGGGATTGAAATTGTTCCAGCCGAGGTGATTTTTACTAATACTTCATTATCTTGAACTGACATAATCCTATTATAATTTAATAATATATATAATTTAATAAATTATTTAATTATTTAATCATTATAAAATAAGGCTAATTTTATGAAAAACATTGTAAATTTATGTTAAAAAATTCTAAAATTTTTCTATTCTGTGATTGGATTGACTTCAACCTGTCCAACTTTTGCCATTCCTTTCTCAGTAATTGAATAAGTATATGGTTTTGATTCGGTATTCCTTTGTACATATCCCTCCTCAAACAACTTTTTCATTAGGCGTGAAGTGTGTTCTCTACTTTTCTTTAATGTGATTTGTATGTCACGTGATGTCATAGATTTGTCTGTGATTAGATGCAACACATAATCAATTGGATTCGCAGGTGTAATATTTGGTATATTAGGCGTAGAAACTACTTTCTCAGGTGTGATTTCAGACTTACTAACAACCTCAACTGGTCTCTCCTGAACCTCTTTTTTTGCTAATTTCTCTAAAAATTGTTTAAGTTCAAGATTAGGATCCTCTACTTTCTGTTCAATGCCTTGAATTTCTAATGCATCTAGGCGTATTTTCATATCTATTAACTGTCTTTCATAATATTCTAATCGTTCAGTCTGTGTAGCATCAAACCCATCACTCTTAATTCTCACAAATGGACTTATCTTGAAATATGCATACAAACCTACAATTCCTACAATAAATGCTAGAATCACACCTAAAATCACTTCGGGTTCGGGAATTTCTACTAACATCACAACATCTATGCCTACATCGTGATTTATCGTGATAGAACAATATTATTTCACACTTTAGATTAACATACTCACACTCGTTATCACAAACAATTTCATTTATTGCTAATCTAGATAATCACAAACATCACATATTACATGCCTGACGAATGAGTCTGTCTATCACACTCATCACTTCGTCTTCTCTTTCAGGAAAAATATCACTCTCATTTATCACACTAATTTGTTCAGAAAGCTTTGATATCACATCTATATCATCAGGCAAAAGTATGCCTAAACCACGGAAAAGTATGATTGAATAGAATAATCCAATTAATTTATCCCTAGATTGTCCAACTTGCCTATAATAAGCACCTTTACTAATAGAAAAACTCGATTCTAGAAGATCTTTTTGATTTAAAATAATTTCAACTTGTCGCTCTGTAAATAGTGATTTTTTGATAATTTTACGTATAATATTGTTAAAATTAGATCCTTTAGATTCATCCATAGCTATACAAATCTGTATACAGCATTCCAATTAAACTTTAAAGAGACATCTACAGACACCCTTTATGGCTGGAGATAAGGTAGAATCATTCCTAAAATCAGAATTAAAAAAGAAAAATGCATTATTGTTCGTCTTAATAGACTCAGAAGTATCCAATCTTGAGGCATCAAGCAAACTTGCCAAAGATGTTGAAAAGATTGGGGCTTCAGCAATTTTAGTAGGAGGATCATCTGCAACTGATCAAATTGAAATGGCTCAAGTAGTAAAAGGAATCAAAAAAGGCCTAAAAATTCCAATAATTCTATTTCCAGGTAATGTTACTGGCGTTGTACCAGATGCTGATGCAATCCTATTTAGTTCATTAATGAATTCTGAAAATCCATATTTTATAACCCAAGCACAGGCTTTAGGAGCTCCAAGTGTACTTAAATTTGGATTAGAACCACTTCCAACTGCATATTTAGTAATTGGAGATGGAACATCAGCATGGTTTGTTGGTTCAGCAAGAGGAATTCCATTTGAAAAACCAAAAATTGCTGCTGCATATTCACTTGCGGCTCAATTTCTTGGCATGAGATTTGTATATCTTGAAGCAGGTTCTGGCGCAAAGACTAATGTCACTCCTGAAATGGTAAAGACAGTTAGACATGCCTTTAATGGATTTTTAATTGTAGGTGGAGGAATTAAAGATGAAAAAACTGCTGAAAGTCTAGTTAAAGCAGGAGCAGATGCTCTAGTGATTGGAACCTTCCTTGAAAAAGGAGGAAGTATCAAAAAACTCGAAAAAATAGCAAAAGCAATTCAAAGAAGCAAGTAGTAAAGAACTGTATTATGTCTGAAAATAATTCAACATCTCGAATTGCTAATATTGAGATGCCTGATTACTATCTTGACTACTATTCTAATCTCTCAGATGAAGTATATTCGATATTTGAGCATGCCGCATCAGCAAAATCTAGTTTGGCAGATTCCTCAGGCAATATTGAGCCTAAAATTGCATTTGACCTGGCTGATAGAGTTGCAAAAATGCACGAAATCGATATCGCTGAACCATTAAGAGAAATCCTAAAAATTAACGGGAAAGAACTTTCCGCCTTAATTTTGGCAAAAGAGATAGCTTTAGGAAAATACTGTCTTCCCGATGCCACTTTAGAAGACAAACTAGATCTCGCAGTCCGTGTAGGATTGGCGATAATTACTGAAGGAGTTACCATTGCACCATTACAAGGAATTAGTGAAGTAAAAATAAAAAAAATAAAGATGGATCGGAGTATCTTTCCGTTTCTATTGCCGGACCAATGCGTTCAGCAGGTGGAACTGAATCTGCAGTAACTCTACTCATTGCAGATCATGTCAGAAAAATTGCTGGCCTATCAAAATTTCAAGCAAATTCTTTTGATGATGAAACTGGTAGATTTGTTGAGGAATTAAGAATCTATGAAAGAGAAGCTAGTAGCTTCCAATTTCATATTTTAGATGAAGATATTGAACATGTTATTTCTAATCTACCAGTTGAACTAGCTGGCGTAGACACTGATCCATATGAGGTTGTAAATCATAAATCCATGACTCGAATTCAAACAGATCGAGTAAGAGGAGGAGCCTTACGTGTTCTTAATGATGGTTTGATTGGAAGATCAAAAAAACTCCTCAAAAGAATCGAACTGTATAATCTAGATGGTTGGGAATGGCTAAATGATCTTAAAGGAGCAGTTCAAACAGGCGATAATCAAGAAGATGCAGCAGCAAAAAGAATGCGCGAAGTGATTACAGGCAGATCTGTATTGTCTATGCCTAACAAATTAGGTGGATTTAGGCTAAGATATGGAAGAGCATGCAATACCGGCTTTGCTGCAGTAGGAATTCACCCGATAATCGCTGAGATTCTTGATCATACTGTAGCAGTAGGAACTCAAATCAAAATAGATATTCCAGGAAAAGGAGCAACCGTTGCATTTGTTGATTCAATTGATACTCCAACTGTTCGTCTAAACAACGGTAACGTTGTGAAAATTCGAGATGTAAAACATGGATTAGAAATCAAAAATGAAATTGAAAAAATTCTACATCTAGGTGATATTCTAATTTCATTTGGTGATTTTCTAGAAAACAATGCACAATTGGTACCTTCAGCATATGTAGAAGAATTTTGGATAGAGGAACTAAAACAAAAAATTGAAAAATACGAACCCGATGATCAATATCTAAATCAATTTTTGAACAAAATTCCCACAATTGATGAAGCATTAAAAATTTCACTTGATTTTAAAATTCCACTTCATCCACATTACTTGTATTTCTGGGACAAAATATCATCTGAAGAACTTGTCAAACTTTTAGAACCCAAAAAAGTCAATAAAACATCAATCGAATATTCAAACCAAGTAAAAAAAATTCTAGAAGCTTTGGGCACACCACATAAAGTTGAAAATGATTTAATAATTCTTGAACATCAAGAAGCAAAAATTTTCTTTAATCTTTTATTTAGAAAAAAACCTACTATCAGTGATTTATCTGTCCCAAAAATTCTAACTGAATCATCTGGCATTAAGATCAATAATAAATTCTCAACAAGTATTGGAGTTAGAATAGGACGACCAGAAAAAGCAGCAGCAAGGCAAATGAAGCCTGCAACACATGTGTTGTTCCCTGTTGGTGAGAAAGGAGGACCTACTAGGGATCTTCTCAAAGCTTCTAGAACTGATCACTTTTTTGCCAATATTTACAATCGACATTGTACAAAATGTAATCAACCTTCTATTGGCATAAAATGTTCTATCTGTGGCACAAAAACTTCAATCACTTTCAGATGTACTAATTGTAGAGACACTCTTAATGAGCCATTTTGTGAAAAATGTAAGCGTAAAGCTCCTGCTCACTCCCATAAGGAATTCCCATTGAAAACTAGGTTACTTTTAGCTCAGGAAAAAATGGGACTTCGTGCTAAAGAACCATTCAAAGGAGTAAAAGAACTAATCAATCAAGATAAAATTGCAGAACCTCTTGAAAAGGGACTTGTACGTCAAAACTTTGGACTGACTACGTTCAAAGACGGAACCGTTAGGTTTGATGCAACAAATTCTCCATTAACACAATTCAAACCATCTTGGATTGGTACATCTATTGAAAAATTAAAGGAATTTGGATATACTCACGATATTGAAGGACATCCAATCGAATCTGAAGATCAAACAATAGAGCTTCGAATGCAGGATGTAATTATACCATATGAAAGTGGAAAATATCTAGTCTCAACTTGCAAATACATTGATGTTTTATTACAAAATTTTTATGGCAAAACTGCATTTTACAATGTGAAAAATTTAGAAGATCTTCTTGGACACTTGATAATTGGTTTAGCTCCTCACACATCTGTAGGAATAGTAGGAAGAATCATAGGATATACTGAAACTCATGTCTGTTTTGCAACTCCTAATTGGCATTCTGCAAAAAGAAGAGATGCTGATGGGGATGCTGATTCTATAATGCTATTAATGGATAGCCTTCTTAATTTTTCAAGACAATTTCTGTCTGATAGAATTGGTGGATTGATGGATGCACCATTACTTGTTCAACCACATGTTTTACCACATGAATCTCAACCACAAGCACATAATCTTGAAGTTATGAAAATACTCCCTTTGGAATTTTTTGAATCTACATTTAAACAGATAAAAGCTTCTGATGTTACCTCAATCGAAATTATCAAATCCCGGCTTGAAACCAAAAGACAATTCTATGACTATCACTTTACACATGAAACTTCGTCATTAACCACCTCAAAATCAAGAAGTGCATATTCCACACTTGGTTCAATGCTTGACAAGTTTGATATGCAAGTTAGAAATGCTGAATTAATCAACGCTGTAAACACATCAGAAATTGTCTCAAATGTAATTTCAACACATCTTGTTCCTGATCTAATGGGCAATCTAAGGGCATATGCTAGACAAAGCTTTAGGTGTACTGCATGTGGAAAATCATTTCGTAGAATGCCTCTAATCCAAACTTGTGTTTGTGGGCATAAACTAATTGCCACCATTACAAGGGGATCAGTAGAAAAATATCTAAAACTTGCAAAAAGATTAGTTGAAAAATATGATGTAAGTGAATATCAAAAGGGCAGAATCCACGCTCTCTCTGATGAGATTGAATTAGTGTTTGGTAAAAGTAAAGGAGATCAATCTTTACTTACAGATTATTAGGAAATTTATCTTAATTTGACGTATTCGTAAGCACCTAATTTATTATCAAAACAGAATTTAACTTTCTGATAATCTTTTCTGAATGCTTTAACTTTTGAAAGTATTTTCTTTGGATCTTTTTTATCAATTACAACTTGTTTAATGTATGATGCAATCTCTTGCATCTCATTCTTTTTCATTCCTAGTCTTGTGATCTCAGAAACGCCTAACCTAATTCCACCTGGATGAAAATAATTTCTTCCAGCTTTGATATCTCCTGGAATCAATTGTCTGTTTACTATGATGTTTGCTTTTTCTAAATCAGATTCCACTTTTCCACCATCAGAATAATCTAAAACATTGACTGCAATTTGATGTGATTCTGTAAATCCCTTACTCTCTCCTAACACTTTGAATCCCATATCACTCAATGCCTCTGCAAATATTTTGGCATTTTTGATTACTGCAGTAGCATAATCTTTACCGAACTCTAAAGCTTCAGCAAATGCAACTGCTTTTCCTGCCATATGATGAATATGATGACTACTTGTAAGTCCGGGAAAAGTTGCTTTTTTAATAACCTCTTCATGCTCTTTTGAACCCAATACAAGTCCTCCTTGAGGCCCAAACAAAGTCTTGTGAGTGCTCATAGTCATGGTGTCTGCTCCTTCTCGAAGAGGATCTTGGAATTTTCCTCCTGCTATTAACCCCGCAACATGTGCTGCATCATAATTGATATGCATACCATAACTTTTTAGAAAATCTGACAATTCTTTGACAGGATGAGGAAATAAAAACAACGAACCACCAAACATTGCCATTTTTGGTAAGCGATTTTCTTTTTTGAGATCTTTCACTTTTTGTTTTGTTTTATCTACATCAATTGTCATTTCCTCTGCATCAAATGGATAGAATTCAATTTCTAATCCGTGAACTAAACCAGCAGTTCCAAAATGTTCCTTTTTTCCATGTGAAATATGTCCACCTGCTGGAATTGAAGGTGCCAACATAATATCTCCTGGATTTGTAAATGCAGAATATACTGCCAAATTTGCAACAACTCCTGAGATTGGTCTGACATCAGCAAATTTTGCTTTGTATAATTTCTTGGCTAATTTCATACATTCAAACTCTACATCATCAATGTAGACACAACCAGCATAGACTCTTTCTCCAGGCCATCCTTCAGCATACCTGTTTCCAAAATCAGAAATTATTGCTTCTCTGACTGCAGGACTAGGAATATTCTCACTTGCAATTAACGGAATTGAATTTTCAAACCACTTGTGATGTTCCTTTAATTTTGTAAATATTTTATCATAAGATTCTCTATTTTGAGATTTTGCCATATTTTGCGTCTTGATTTTCCCAATTTAAAAACACCGATATCATTTTAAAATTGCCGATCCTGATCTGGAAGGTATAAAAGGGGAATCTGGAGTTTTGGCATCTATGGGAATGCAAGCAACTTCAAAGGGAAATATGCCTGTTGTTTTGCTAAAAGAAGGCGGTTCTGAAACTAAAGGACGAGAAGCCCAAAAAAATAACATTGCTGCAGCTAAAATTATCGCAGAAATTGTTCATACCAGCCTTGGCCCAAGAGGCATGGATAAAATGCTAGTTGACTCTTTAGGTGACGTTACAATTACTAATGATGGTGCAACCATCCTAAAAGAAATTGATGTTCAACATCCAGCAGCAAAAATGCTAGTTGAAATCTCAAAAACTACCGATAATGAGGTTGGAGATGGCACAACATCTGCTGTTATCTTAGCAGGAGCACTACTTTCACAAGCTGAATCATTAATTGATCAAGATGTACATCCAACAATTATTGTTGATGGATATAGAAAAGCTGCAAGAAAAGCAAAAGAATACCTAGAAGAAATTGCAGATACAATTACAGCAAACGATAAAACTATTCTAAATAAAATTGCCAAAACCTCAATGCAAACTAAACTTGTTAGAAAAGACTCTGATCTTCTTGCAGATATTATTGTAAAATCTGTACTTGCTGTTTCAGAAAAAACTGGCGAAACTTTTGATGTTGATATTGATGATATTAAAGTAGAAAAGAAAGCCGGAGGCTCTATCAAAGACTCAATGATTATACAGGGTATCGTTCTTGATAAAGAAATTGTTCATGGTGGCATGCCTAGAAAAATTACTGATGCAAAAATTGCATTAATTAACACTGCATTAGAAATTAGTAAGACTGAAACTGATGCAAAAATTAACATTTCAAATCCTCAACAACTGAAATCATTTCTAGATGAAGAAAATAGAATGCTAAAAACAATGGTTGACAAAGTCATTGGGTCTGGTGCAAATGTTGTTTTGTGTCAAAAAGGATTAGATGACATGGCACAACATTATCTAGCAAAAGCTGGAATTATTGCTGTTAGAAGAATCAAAGAAAGTGATCTTACAAAACTTGCAAAAGCAACTGGTGCTAGAATAGTAACTAATCTTGATGATCTTTTTGAAAAAGATCTTGGTTCTGCTGATGTTGTTGAAGAGAAAAAAATTGAAGAAGATAAATGGGTATTTGTAGAAGGATGTAAACATCCAAAATCTGTAACATTACTTCTTCGTGCAGGTTCACAAAGAGTAGTTGATGAAGTTGAACGCTCTGTACATGATGCTTTAATGGTCGTAAAGGATGTAATTTTAAAACCTGAAATTGTCGCAGGTGGCGGTGCCCCCGAAACATATGCAGCAACAAAAATTCGAGGCTGGGCAAAATCTTTGGAAGGTAGAGAACAACTTGCAGCAGAAAAATTCGCTGATGCATTAGAAGAAATCCCAATGGCACTTGCTGATAATGCTGGAATGGATCCAATTGATACGCTTACACTTCTTCGTTCAAAACAACAGAAAGGAGAAAAATGGACTGGAATTGATGTCATGAAAGCAAAGATCGGTAATATGAAATCAAGTGATATTATTGAACCACTTGCAGTTAAACTTCAAATTGTTTCTGCTGCTGCTGAGGCTGCATGTATGATTCTTAGAATAGATGATGTTATTGCTACTCAGAAATCTGCTGGTGGACCACCTGGTGGTGAAGGTGGAATGCCTGGAATGGGTGGAATGCCTGGAATGGGTGGAATGCCTGGAATGGGTGGAATGCCTGACATGGGCGGAATGATGTAAATTATTTTGAAATTTTCAAAACTTTAATTGCTAATCAAAATTACGAACAACAGTGAATCAAGTAACATCTAAAGCACTTACTGGCTTCAAATACATTTACCTAATTGCATTTTTTGCATTACTTGCAGGATTTTTTCATCCCTTAATTACTAACACGAGTTTTGATGGAGTGATTATTGGTGTATTGATACTATTTGTAGGACTCGCAGGGGGAGTTTTACTATACAAAGCTGCAACATCTGAAAGTAAAAGAGCAATATTTCTTGGAGGTGGATTTGCTTTAATGTCTATTTCATTATATTATATTTTTCAATTAACTGGAAGAACCTAAACATCAAAGTAAAGATAAAATTCATGTGGATGTGGTCTGATTGCAATCTCACGTTGATCTCTTCTTTCTAATTCTATGATTTTGTCAATTACATCATTTGTGTAAATTGTATTAAGGAATTTTCTATCACTTTCTAACTCGTCCAATGCTTCACCAAGACTTTTTGGAAGAACTCCAATTCCTCTCTTGTTTCTATCTGATTTTGTCATTTTGAAAATATCATCACGAACTTGATCTCCCGGATCCATCTTTTTCTTAATTCCATCCATTCCTGCTGCTGTTACAGCTGCAAATACAAGATATGGATTTGATGAAGGATCTGGTGCTCTAAATTCAAGTCTTTTAAGATTAGCATAATTTTTGCCTTTGAGATGTTTTGGAACTCTGACTATTGCAGAACGATTACCAGAACTCCAAGCAATATATGCAGGAGCTTCATATCCAGGTACTAACCTATGATATGAGTTTGTTGTTGGATTACCAATTGCTGATAGTGCTTTTGCATGATTAATTATACCACCACAGAAATATCTTCCAACTTGACTTAATTCAATTTCGTCATCTGGATCATAAAATGCATTTTCAGTTCCTTTCCATAAACTAACATTCACATGCATACCAGATCCAGAATCCATCGCAATTGGTTTTGGCATCATAGTTGCAACCTTTCCATATTTTTGTGCAACATTTCTAATTACATACTTGTAAGATTGTGCAGCATCTGCAGCATTTGTCATATGATCATATTTGATATCTATTTCACATTGTCCTGCAGTTGCAACTTCATGATGATGATTATCACATAAGATACCAAAATTTTTGTTTAAAATATTTACACATTCATTTCTGTAAGGTGTAAGAGTATCTGCTGGAGTGCTTGGATAATAGCCTTCTTGTAGTCCCATTGGATATCCATCCCCTGATTGACTCCATGGAGCTTCTTTTGATTCGATTGAATATGATTGGCCCTTGTAAGGTGTTAAAACATCCCAATGTACTTTATCAAATACAAAGAATTCTACTTCTGGACCCCATGTACTAAAATCAAATCCTTGAGTTTTGATATATTGTTCAGCTTTCTGAGAAATTCCTCTAGGATCTCTTGATAATCGTCCTCTGTCTTCACCCCAATAAACATCACATAGAAGTCTAGCAGTTTTATTTTCAGTTAACCAAGGAATTATTGCAAATGTGTTTGGGTCTGGTTTTAAAAGTAAATCTGAATCATCAATACTAGCAAATCCAATAATTGATGAACCATCTAACTTTGGTAATCCATCTCGCATCTGTTCGGGAGTAAATGTATTTGCTGAAATTGTAGTATGGTGGAAATGACCTGTCAGGCCAGTAAATTGTAGATCGATAAATTGAATTCCTTCATGTTGAATTCTTGAAAAAACTTCATCAGGTGAATATGTTACTTGGATTGCTTTTCCATGACTGACTTTATATGGCAATTTATTCTTCAATCAAACACAAATACATCAGCCATTTAAGGATTAGGTAAGAAATGTCAGAAGAAAATCAAATTGATATGGTCTCATTACATCACACAGTTTTACGTGAAACAGAAAGTGATTCACTTTTAGAAATTGATCCAAACTTTTACAGAAATCTTGCTGATTTTATTGGAAATTTACAAAAACAAGAATTTGATGGTGTAGAAAATAAAATTAAAGATACTATGGTAGAAATGGTTACAGAGCTGACATCATTATTAATAGAAATTAGATTAGATAAAATTTCAAATTCTTCTGATTTAGAAATAAGTAATCTATTAGATGAAGAAAAATTCATTCTAGATTCTCAAGAAGAACAGAAAGAAAGAACAGAAATGATTCTTTCAGCTACAATAAATGGAAAATCAAAATTTTTAGAATCATTAGCTCAAAGTCACAAAACTAAAAAAATTGTAATTAGATTTCTTAACGAAGTTGATGAAATAGTTGGTGCTGATCTTGAAAAATATGGACCTTTTAAAACTGAAGATATAGCTACAATTCCTTATGAAAATGCTCAGGCTTTAATTGCCAAAAATATTGCAACTAAGGTTCATTTAGAAGATTAGATAGAAATTATACCCTTTATCATCGTAATACATGTCTCATACAGGTGTTGATGTGATTGATTTTCTTTTTTACACAATTTATCCTGTAATTGGAATTTTTGTGGTAGAAGCTATTAGCAGAGTGATAAAAGCTCCAAAATGGATAAAATTATGGACACAAGCAATTGTCTCTATAGGTTTTGGAGTTTACTATTGGTTTATTCTACCTGCACCTCAAAATTTTCCGTTAACTGCTATGGTAATGTTTGCACTTGCTATTGCCTTAATTTATCAAGGAAGACGTGCAAAAATTTCTCCTGACAAAAGTCCATACTAATTTTAAAATCTTCCAAAAATTCGTTTTAAGATGTTTGGCTTGTTACGTCCACCATCTCGAATAACTTTTTTTTCACCAAATCTTTTTGCTCTAATTTGACTAAGTTTTACACATCTATGTTCCTCAGGAAGTCTATGTTCTGCACAAAAAGGATCTTTACAATAATTGCATTGAAATGGCAAATCTGTTAAATCTCCACAATATGCACATTTTTCTGATTGCATATTTTCAATTATAATTTTTCTTTTAATAAAGGTGCCAGTTTTTATTCTTAAAATTTCTTAATGGATAAACATTTTTACGATGTTCAAATTTACATTTTTTGAGATATCAAATGATTAAAGATAAAATTGCAATAATTACTGGAGCTAGTAGTGGTATAGGATTTGCCACTGCCATAGCCCTATCAAAAGCAGGAGCAAAAGTTGCAATTGGTGCTAGAAGAGTTGACCGTTTAGAAGATCTTGCAAAAAAAATCTCTTCTGATGGCGGTGAGGTATTTTATCAAAAATTAGATGTAACACAAAGATCTGAATGTGAAAATTTTGCCAAAGCCGTTTTGGATAAATGGGGTTCTATTGATATTCTTGTGAATAATGCAGGATTGATGCCGTTGAGTTTCTTCAAAAGCCTCAAGGTTGATGAATGGGATAAAATGATTGATGTGAATATCAAAGGCGTATTGTATTCCACAGGCGCCGTAATTTCTCATATGAAAGAAAAAAAATCTGGTCATATAGTTAATCTTTCATCTGTAGCTGGAAGAATTGTTTTTCCTGCTGGTAGTGTTTATTGTGCAACGAAACATGCAGTTGCCGCATTTAGTGAGGGATTAAGACAGGAATTTAGTGTTCGTTCAAACATTAGAGTCACTAGTATTGAACCAGGAGTTGTTGCAACAGAACTTAATGATACCATCACTGATGAATCCTTACAAGGATTCATAGAAAATGCAAAAAAGATGGAATCTTTACAGGCAGAAGACATTGCAAATGCAATTTTGTATGCAGTTAATTCACCATCACATGTAAACGTAAATGAAATTCTAATTCGGCCTACAACACAAGAACGCTAAATTGACAAACATTCCACATGTTGTAATTTTAGGAGGAGGCTTTGGTGGACTTTCAGCTGCAAATGAATTAAGAAACACACTATCATCTTCTCAAGTAAAAATTACTGTTGTAGATAAAAAAGACTGGTTCATGGTAGGATTTGCAAAATTGTGGATCATTAATGGGACACGTACTTTTGAAAATTCTATTGGTTCATTAAATGAATTAGGAAAAAAGGAAATTAATTTCATTAAAGATGAAATTTTATCAATAAATCTTGAGAACAAAAATATAAAAACTAAATCCCATGAAATCTCTTTTGATTTTCTAATAATTTCAATGGGGGCAGTATTAGATCCTCAAAAAATACCTGGATTAGTAGAAAATGGATTCAATCTTTATGATCATAAACAGCTTTCTGAAATTCATGATAAACTTGCAACGATGAAATCTGGAAAAATTGCAATATCTATTATGGGGATGCCTTACAAATGTCCCCCAGCGCCATTTGAGGCTAGTTTACTTATAGATTCTATGCTAAGAAAACGTGGTGTACGTAATTCTATTCAAATTGATTTTTACAGTCCTGCTCCAATTACATTACCTGCAGCTGGATCTGAAGTTAGTAAACAAATTCTTGAACTAATAAATTCTGAAAAAATTGTTTTTCATAATTCATCTAAAATAAAATCTGTTGAATCTAAAAAACTAATTTTTGAAAACAGTGAAGCTGATTTTGATTTACTTTTAGCTGTACCCCCACACATTGCTCCAAAAGTAATTTATGATTCTGGATTAGCTAAAAATTCCGGATTTATTCCAATAAATAGAGACTGTAAAACACCATTTGAAAATATTTTTGCAGTAGGTGATGTAACTAGTTTAACTGTTGGAGAAAATATGACCGTTCCAAAAGCTGGAATTTTTGCAGAAGGAGAAGGAATTACAGTTGCAAAAAATATTATCTCAAAAATTCAATCCAAAAATGATTCTGCATTATTTGATGGAAAAGGTGGATGTTTTATTGAATCAGGCAGGGATACTGCATCTATAATTGAAGTTGATATGTTTACTAATGAAAAACCAACTACAAATCTTACAGAATCTACACCAGATAATCTATCTAAAAAAGTTGAATTTGAAAAAGAAAGACTCTCAAAATGGTTATGAATTATTCTTCTGAATCTTTATTTTTTGAAAGATGCTCTAGAATTGCTTTAACTTCTAAACTCAAATTTTCTGTATTTGAAAGATTGAGTTTTTCAGGAATTCTATTCTTAAAATCTTCATCCCCCAATTCTATATTTCTTCTTTGAATACAATCAAGATGATCTTCATTAGTAGCAGAAATTTTATGACAAATATTGCACAGTTTCATTACTTTTGTTTATCAATACGACGATTTAATAATTTCATTTAGTGCCTCTGTAGCGAGGGATCGTAGTCTAGCTTGGTATGATACTAGTCTGGGGGACTAGTGGTCGCAGGTTCAAATCCTGCTGATCCCATTATAATTTTAAAACTTTGAGTAGTTTTTCAAAGTTTTCTAATGTCTTTTCTTGTTTGTATGATTTTAAAGCATCAATGATTTTCTCTTTAGATGAGTTTTTGTAAATTTTTTGAGCCTTTTTAGAAATTCCTGATCCAATAAAAAAGGCTTGAGTAATTGATGTGACATTTGATGGTCTTCTCTTTGTGCTAGAACTTTCAAAATCAATCAGAGAAACTTTTGTTTTACCTACAATTACGTGCTTTGAAATATTACTTAATTCACCATGGTCTAATCCTATTTGATCTAATCTATAACAATCTTCTAAAACACTTTTTATTATAGATTTTAATTTTTTTGCACTACCAGTTCCTTTCAACATTTCTATCCATCTGCTAAATTTTTCTCCTTCAAGATATTCCATAACTAAGAAATTTTTACTTACATCAATAACTTTTGGGCCGACTTTAACTGAATTTACTAATCTTAACAATATCGCCTCATTTTTCATATCTTTTCTTTGTGAATCAGTTCTTCTTATTTTTAGAGCAATCTCTTTGTTACCTTTTTTTGCAAGTACCACAACACCAACATACCCTTTTCCTAAAATTGCTAGATTACCAAGTGTAGTAGGACCTGTTAAAGAAATTGATTTTATTTTTAATCTTGCTAATTCATTAATTCTTGATTTAATTTGACGATTAGTTGCATTTGGATATCCTAAAATGTTTGAGTATGGTTCCTCTGTAAATTTTTTAATTGAAATAAAGGAGTGTGCCATCTACTGAAATCAACTCAGATGCTTCCTCTTTAATTGATTTGCTTAAAGTTTTATTTCCTACAAACACCTTGAAACCTCGTCTAAAATCATTTTGAAGACCTTTTGGTATGCCTATCTGAAGATTTTTTTTCAAAAATTCTTTCATAAAACTTACTGCATCAACATGTTTTCTTTTTTCTAATGCAATTATTTTTCTTTCATTTCCAACCCACACTAGGTCTGCATTTCTAAGATTTTTAGAAATAAAACTATGGGTACTATCATCCCTAAAAAATTCTGGTCCTGTCTTTTGATATATCCCACTTATTTTTGTAGACTCTAAAAAGAAAAAGAGATAGGCTTCTTTTTGTTGATCCGTGTAAGATTTGCTTCTAAATACTGTAAATCCTTCTAATTCTAACTGTGTAGACAATGTTGACGTTGCTCTTTTAATCTGTCCCCAGATAATGTCTGGGCTTCTAGCTCTAAAATCAAATTTGACTACTAGTAAATTATTCCAAAATTTATTTGATATTTTTGATTTTTTATTCTTAAAAAATTCTAGACTTGGTTTTTCTTTTAGTGCTCTGGAAATGAGAATAAACTTTCCAATATTTTCATCTGAAATGGCAGCAGCTAAGTTCCTGTTACTGTCAATTGGATCAATTACCACAATTGATGTATCAAATGATTTTGATGTTTTTCCAATAATTTGATTTTCTTTAATCTTTGAAATTGATTTAACGAGATTTTCAAAACTTCCAAATTCTAAAATCAAAACTTCTGAAATATATCCACTAAATCCCTGTTTTGCAATTTCTGCACCATAAATTCCATTTGACTTTAGAAATGTCTTTAGAACTCTTACCTCATTTTTCATTTTTGATGTCAATGATTTTTTCATAAATTTTGTATGAAATGAAGATCTATCAGCAGCACTTTTCCATTCTCCAATTTTTACATCATAAAATGGTACTATGTTTATTTTTGTGTTCTTAATTTTTGCCTCAACATAAGGATGTTGAGAATATCTTACATACGGAGAATATTTTTTTAATGAATTAAATCCAATTTCCTGTGAAATTTTTTCAAATTTCTCTTCAGATACATTTTTCTTGAATTTAATGAAAATATCAATATCTGCTTCTTTAGATAACCATGTATCTTTAGCAAATGATCCTCCAAACTCTAATCCTATTACTTCAGAATATTTTGTAATTTCTTTTTTTACTAGATTAAAAGCTGTTTCTGCTATTTGCTCTTTTGATCTCCTTATTGTTTTTGGCGGAATTACAGATTTGGAAACTTTGGAAATTATTTGCTTCATTTTTTAGCAGGTACCTCCACTAAAGCTGAATAAATTGGCCCGTTTGAAGTAAGTTCACTTTTCTTCAATTTAATATTGAGCACCTTTTGTATTCCAAAATTCACTGTTTTTCTATTTTCCAATTCTTTTGTTATATCTCCAATCTTCTTTTTAATTCTAAATACTGTGATATGAGGTTTGAATGGTTTATCAGGAAAAAACCCTAATGGTTCTAATGCCTTTTTCACTTTTTTGGACAATTGGACAAGCATACTTCCGCCATGTTCATCTGTACCTATCCAAATAACTCTAGGCGATTGAGGCTTAGGAAAAGCTCCTACTCCTTTGAGTATTATATCAAAACCTGAAAACTCTATTTTTTGAAGCGATTGAATTATTTTTTGACTCATTTCTTCCGAAACTTCCCCTATGAATTGTAAAGTAAAATGAAAATTTCTTGACCCAACAGGCTTTGCATCAATCTTTACTTCGTTTTGAAATTTTTCAATCGAATTAATCACTTCATTATTTGTAATTTCAATTGCAACAAAAACACGCATCATAACATTTTTTGAATAATGTTTATAATTATTTCCGGTAACTTCATAGACGAGCGTTATTTTTGGTATATGTTGAATAAACTAATTGTGTGCTTAACAGGAATGCCAGGCGCTGGCAAGTCTACAATTGCTGATGGACTCAAAACTAAAGGATATGAAATTATCAATATGGGTAATGCTGTAAGAGAAGAGGCAAAAAAGCGAAATTTAGAACCCGGTCGAGAAAATCTTGGAAAATTAATGCTTGAGCTTAGAGAAAAAAATGGACCTGGTGCAATTGCAGAATTAGTTAAACCACAAATTGAATCTTCTACATCTAATGTAATTTTAATAGATGGAGTAAGATCAAATGATGAAATTGAAGTGCTAAAAAAATTTGGCACTGTAAAATTATTAGCAATTCATGCGTCAACTGATACTAGATTTGATTTTTTACAAAAGAGAGGAAGATCCGATGATCCACAAACAAAAGAACATTTTGAAGAAAGAGATAATCGTGAATTAGGTGTTGGTATAAGTAATTCAATCGCATTGTCTGATTATGCAATTTCAAATATAGGTTTGACAAAAGAAGAATTAATTGAACAAACATTTAAAATTATTCAAAGTTGGATAAAATGAAAATTCCAAATATCCATTGTAAAATTGAAATGATATGCCCAGTAAATCTATCTGAAGATCCAGAAAAAGTTAAACAAGCAATTTCTAATATTTTTCCATTTTCAGAAATAAAAAATGAAAATTTTTCAATTAAAGCTCAATCAAAAGAATTAAGATCTTTGGAAAAAATTTATGAAACAATTTTCTCAACTCAATCTCAAAAAAGTTACACACGCAATTTAGAAAATAATCTAGAAGATGATAGTACTTGGTTTTTTCTTAACAAACAAGCAGCTTTTGTTGAAAAAGTAGCTATTTGTGACGAAGCAGAAGAATCTCCACTAGGACCAATTAAAGTTACTTTAACTTCATCAAATATTGATGAAATTATTGATTGGATAGCTTTTCCAAATTGATAAAAATTAGCTAAGAAAATTCACTCCTTTTTGACTATTTTTTTTAGTTTGAATCTAAAATCTATTTTTGTAAACTAGATATTGATGTTCATTAAACTAGGCATAATTGCTGGCCTTGTTATTTTGGGAGGCATGATATTTTCAAATGAAATTGATGATTTGTTTCCTACAACCTCTGCAACTATCTTCGATTCTCTAAAAAATGATGTGAATATTTTCGGTTCTAAAGCTTCAGATTCTGTAGAACAGAGAATTGATGAGTCAATTGATAATATTGTAGATAAGACCACCGAATCAATATCTGATGAAATTAGCAATGTAGGTAATAAAGTAACTAATGAACTTTCTGAAGTAAAAGAATATTCTCAAAAAATTATCAAAGATGAAGTTTCCAATTTTAATCCTGTTGAATCAATCCAAAATATTTTTACAAGTAATTTAAATTCAACAAATTCATTTTCAACTAATCAAGAACAATCAAACAATGATTCAAACCTAAATCCTGTTTCAATAATACCTGGAACCCTTTCATTATCAACCAAACAACAATCTGATGGCAATATTCTTCTTCAATATATTGACACAACTAATAAAACAATAAGTGTAAATGTAATTATTAGATCTGAACATAAAGAAATTTTTTCTGGAACATTTTACACATCAATGTTTAACACAAATGTAAATGATGTAACTGGAATTCCATATTACGTTGACATGATTGTTGAACATGAAGATTATGGAACTATTACATCATCAGTTTATAATCCTGGAGATTCTTCAAATACTAAAATTAACGGAATATTTTCTCAATTATAATTGATTTTTAAATAATGAAACTAATTTTGGTAATGCTTCTGCACTACTTTTTCTAATTATTATATCCATCTCTTCTGACATTTCCGTGTTTTCTGTGTTAATTTCTATTAGTGTAGCATTATTTTGTTTTGCATATATTGGAAGTGTATTTGCTGGAGATACAACAAGTGATGTACCTACAATTATCATCAAATCACATTGACTGGCAAATTTTATAGCATTTTGCCATACATCTTGTGGTAATGGTTCTCCAAACCATACAACATCAGGTCTGAGTATATTTCCACATTTACAAAATGGAGGCAAACCAGAGATTTTTGTTAAAATTTCCTCTTGATAATCACATACAGAACATTTGATTCTTACTATACTACCATGAAGTTCCAATACTTTCGTACTGCCAGATTTTTGATGTAATCCATCAATATTCTGAGTCAGGACCACAACCTCTACATATTTTTCAAGTTCTGCAATTGCTTTATGTCCTAAATTAGGTTGTGCCTGAAAAATATTCTTCCTTCTTTCATTATACCATTCCCAAACTAGTTTTGGATTATCATAAAATGCATCTATCGTGGCTAATTTCATGGGGTCATTGTTTTTCCAAAATCCATCTTTTCCTCTAAATGTAGGAATCCCACTTTCTTGTGAAATACCAGCTCCTGTCACAAATACAATTTTTTTAAATTTTTTAATTTGATCCTCAAGTGGATAAAACATTTTCATTTAATTTCAATTTCTAAAAGATCTTTAGCAGTTATTACTGAATTATGAATTTTTTGTGCTTCCTTCAAATGCCCTTCTTCGTCTTTATATCTTGCTGAAAAATGTGTCAGAATTAAATTTTTTACTTTAGCGTTTTTCCCCAATATGGCAGCTTGCTTAGCAGTGGAATGACATGTTTCTTGGGCTCTTAATTTTTCTTCATCCAAAAATGTTGAATCAAATACAAGATAATCACAATTCTCAAAAAATTTCTCTAAATCTTTTGTAGGCATAGTATCACCTGAAATTCCAATTTTTTTACCTGGACGTTTTTTTCCTAATACTTGATCAGGTCTAATTTTTCTTTCATTAACTATAATTTCATGACCATTTTGTAATTCGCTCCATAATTTTCCTTCAGGAATTCCCAATTCTTTTGCTTTTTCTAAATTAAATTTTCCAGGTTTATCCTTCTCTTTAAATAAATATGAAAACGAAGTTATAGAATGATTTGCTTTACATACATAGATGGAAAATTTTTCATCTTCAAAAATTTTCCCTTCCTTGATGGTTGTAATCATCACAGGAAATGATAATCCAAAATTCAATATTTTGATGTTAGCTCCAATGAATTCTTCAATACCATTTGGCCCAAAAATTTCTAATGTTTCAGTTCTATTTTGCATTGACATTGTTTGTAATAATCCTAAAATTCCTACACAATGATCTCCATGCAAATGTGTAACAAACAACTTCATTTTTTTATTCCAACCTAAACTTGATTTCATAAAAGATATCTGAGCAGCTTCTCCAGCATCAAACATCAAAATTTCTCCCTCTCTTTCTAAACAAATACAAGACAATCCTCTATTTTCTGTAGGCTGTGCTGCTGATGTTCCTAAGAATACTAGTTTCATTTTATCAGAATTGTTCTTGTCAAGCTTTTATGCCTATAGATGTGATATTTTTTTAAGCCAGTTAATTTTGAATTGAAATCTAATTCTTTTTTATACATAATTGCTACCTTTTTTCGTTTAGGTAGATTCGAAAAGAATTTCTTTAATATTTCTTGAGGCTTTTCCGATGTTTTTGAGGCTGTTCCATATGGTAAATCAGTTACAATTCCATCAAACTTTTCTGATATTTTTGATAATCCCTGATATTCAGAATTTATAATCTTAGAATGGTATCCATTCACTTTTAGATTTTCTTTGGCTATTTCACACATTTTTGGATCAAAATCTAAACCAATTCCGTGAATTCCCATTGATTCTGCTTCAAGAAGTGTAGTACCTGTTCCACAGAATGGATCACAAACAGTTTCACCTTTCTTTAATCCTATCAAATTTATCATTACTCTTGTTAGTTTCCAATCCAATTCATGAGGAAATTTTTTAATCTTTTTTGGCCTGATTTGATTTTTAACACGTTTTGAAAACCCAAAAAAGTTTTCATTATTTGTAAAAATAAGATATACCGTAATATCTGGATTTTCTAATTTTACTTTTGCATGAGAAAATTTTGATATCATATCTCCCATAGAACTTTCTAATTCTGGAATGTTAAATTGATTTGATGATAAATTTATTACTCTACAAACGAATGTTTTTGCATTTTTTAATACTCCAACATTTTCTTCATCTAAAAACAATCCTGACATTTTTCTTAATACTTGCCCTGAAACTTTTACAAATGTAGCTCGTTTTGCTATTTCATTCCAATTTGTTTTAGACTGAACAATAACTAAATTAGATATCACTTTAATTTTTGAAAATCTATCATACATTTTTGCGATTGCGGTAATCTCATCTGTTGCAAGTTCTAAATAATCTTTAGATAAAACAAAAAAACTTTCTGGCATTATTAAATTGCCTTTGCAATAGTATCTGAAATATCTACAATTGATGTTTTGCCTGGAATAGTATTTGTACTAATTATTTTTGTTACTCCTGCTTTTCTAATCCTTTTCTCTGCATTATTCATTAACAAGGCATGTGTACATGCAACATACACTTTTTTACATTTTTGTTTCTTAAGAAACTGAGTGGCTTTTACAATACTTCCTCCAGTACTAATCATATCATCTACTAAAATCAAATCTCTATTTGCAACTTCATCAAGATTTTTTGTTTTTATCTGAACTTTTCCTGTTTTCCTATCCCTCTTTTTCTCTAATGCAATATATTCAGAACCTAATTCCTTTGCAAATTCCTTTGCTCTTTCCTTTCCTCCTTGATCTGGTGATACAACAAGAGGATTTTTCAGGCTCAATTTCTTGAAATATTGTACAAGTTCAGGAATTGCAGATACATTCTTTGTTTTTATCGTAAAATGTTTGAATCCAATCATACTGTGGATATCAACAGCAATAATTTTTGATGCACCAGCTCCTTTGAACAACTTACCAAGAACTTTCATTGTAATAATTTCACCTGGTAAAAATTCTCTATCTTGTCTTGCATATCCCATATATGGTATCACAGCAATTACTTCAGATGATATCTCTTTAGCTTTTGAAATTAGTGATAATGCTTGAATTAGATTTGTATCAACTGGAGGATATATTGATTGTACTACGATTGATTTTTTCTTTGATATTTCTCCATTTAGAGTGATCTTACTCTCTCCATCCGCAAAGACCCTGATCTCTGTTTTTATTAGATTTGCCTTTATCTTCTTAGATAATCTTTTTGCTACATCTTCAGAAGATTTTCCTGCAATTACTGATAATTTACTCAACAAGAAATGTCATTTAATGGGATTCTTAAGTTTTGAGAAGATTAATCTTCTCCACCGCGTCCTAAGTCGCCAACACCAAATTTATCGACAACCTCATTTCTTTGTTCATCAAGCTTTCTAATTTCTTCATCTTCCCTCTTTTCATCTCCTTGATACACTGTTCTAATTGGCCATGGAATTCTAATGTCATATTTTTTGAATTCTTCATACATAATTACCCTAATGTCTGTTTTAGTCTTAAATTGTGCACCATAATCTCTAACATAAACCCATAATGAAAAATCAAGTGATGAATCATTAAATTTGTTAAATCTAACAACAGGTTGATTTATGTCAACATGAATATCCTTATCACATCCACAACTGGGCTTATTATTATCCAAGTAAGGACATCTTTGCTGTCTAATTAGATGTCTTCCTCTATCATCCATTACTTCTTTCATAGCACGTTTTCCAATCTTAACTAGAATTGCAGCAACCTGTTTTGGATTATTTAGATACGAAACCCCCACTTCAACAATTGCAGGTACCATTTTGATTTCTTTTGAGTAGTTGATAATTTGAGAATTAACAAGTTGTCTAGTTGGAATTACAGCATATGATTCATTTAATGCATCACGAATGAAAGTAACCCTGGGAGTGATTTTGTGCACATATCCATTATATCCTGTATCTAATTGAACACGCTCGCCTTCTCCAAAAATCTTATCCTTTCTAATCAATATGTAAGCAAAATAATTTTGCATGGTTTCTTGCAATGCTAATCCTATACCAATAGCCAATCCTCCTGTGGCAGTTGCAAGTATTATCAAATCAATTCCCCACCAACTTACTACTCCAAGTATTACTGCAACAAATATTCCAAGTGGTAAAATCTGAGAAATTGATTTTGGAAGATCTTTTCTTTTTCTTTTTGCATAGCCTGGTGGTTTTGATCCAGAAATTATTGGATCAAATCCATTAAATCTCTTCTCTTCTCTCCATGTGTCTATAGGAAAAATTTCTTCAACATCTTGTCCAGGTTTTAGTTTTTTACCGGATTCATTATTTCCAGAAATACAATCATCATAATATTTTTGATATTTCCTTCTTTCAGATTTTTTCCATTCTTCGAATGGATCTTTGACTAACTGTTCAAAACTTCCAATTGGTAATCCCTTCGTTGTTCTAAACTCTTCTAGGAATTTCCTTCCTTCTTCTGTCTTTAACTTTTCTCCAAATTCTTCGTCTGTTAATTCACTGGGTGTGTTCTTTGGGGGAATCCATTTGTAGAATTTATGAAAAAGATCACCATCGTCATCAGGAAATCCACGTAATTCTTTCCAAGATTCAAAATCTTCTTTTTCTAAATTGGATTTTTCTTTTTTACGAAGTATTATTGGAATTAAATGAGCAATTGAATATCCAATAACAAGAATGTTAATTGTATTGAGAATCTTTGCAAATGTTTCACTAGATGTTAATTTTCCTTCTAAAGAAACTAAAGCATCATTTTCAAACAGAGCAAATGATTGTATGTAGAAATTTACTGAGGTAATTAATATAATTGCAAAAAATGGTAAAACTACTACCCTAACAAATCTTGAAAGATGAGGTCGTTCATAATTCATTCTTTGTTTTTTTACCCATTTTGAAAAAGTACGATAAATTACTACAATTCCAATAATACCTACAATTAACACAATAAATGCTGCCTGAAGAGATTCAGATGAGGCTAAAAGCTGAGATATGCCTTGAAACTGATCTACTTGACCAGATACTGCATCAATTATTTCTTCAGCCATCTAATCATTCTCCTTCTTTCTATCATACATAGGTTGACCTAACTTCATTCTTTTAGAATTTTTAATAAAAGTATTATAAAATATAAAATTTTTCAGGCATAAAAAACCTGTAACCTTTAACAATGGCATTTGTACTAATAACTAAGTGACCTATCAAGAAACGATTTGGGATGATTCGCCATCACTAAAATCATATACATTATCTAATTTCCGTACTCTTCCACAAATTCAGAAACTTTCTGAAGAAACTCAATTTGAAATGGAGGTTGTAGGAAATGTTTTACCCTTTAAAGCAAACAACTATGTTGTCGAGCAATTAATTGATTGGAATAATATTCCAAATGATCCTATCTTTGTGTTAACATTTCCTCAAAAAGGAATGCTAAAACCAGAACATTATGAAAAAATGGCAACTGCATTAAAAAATAATTTGGATAAAAAAGAAATTACAAATATTGCAAACGAAATACGTTTACAATTAAATCCTCACCCTGCAGGCCAAATGGAACTAAATGTTCCAACATTAAAGGATGGAACAAAACTTTATGGGATGCAACACAAATACAAGGAAACTTGTCTCTTTTTCCCAAGCCAAAGCCAAACATGTCATGCTTATTGTAGTTTTTGTTTTAGATGGCCACAATTTGTAGGAATGGATGAAATGAAATTTGCAATGCAGGAAGGAGAACAATTAGTTCAATATGTCAGGGAGCACCCAGAAATTTCTGATGTACTGTTTACTGGTGGCGATCCAATGATAATGAAAGCAAAAATTTTCTCAAAATATGTTGATGCATTAATTGATGCAAAATTACCTAACCTTAAAACAATTAGAATTGGAACAAAGGCTTTGGCATATTGGCCTTACAAATTTCTAACTGATTCTGATTCTCAAGAAATGTTAGATGTATTCAAAAAAATTATCGATAACGGATTACATCTTGCATTTATGGCACACTTTAACCATCTTAACGAATTATCAACAGATGCTGTAAAAAATGCAATTAAAGCTGTTAGAAATACAGGTGCACAAATTAGAACTCAATCTCCTTTATTGGCACACATAAATGATGATGCAGAAATGTGGGCAAAAATGTGGACTAAACAAGTTCAGCTAGGATGTATACCATATTACATGTTTGTAGTAAGAGATACAGGCGCTCAGCATTATTTTGGAATTCCGCTAGTCAAGGCTTATCAAATTTTCAAAAAAGCATACTCTTCAGTTAGTGGGTTAGCAAGAACAGTTCGTGGACCAAGCATGTCTGCTACTCCTGGAAAAGTACATGTAATTGGAACAGCAAATCTTAATGATCAAAAAGTTATTGTTTTAAGATTTTTACAGGGTAGAAATCCTGATTGGGTTCAGGTACCATTTTTTGCAAAATATGACGAAAATGCAATTTGGTTAGATGATCTAAAGCCTGCATTAACTGACAAATTCTTCTTTGATGAAGAAATGAAAAATTTCAAAACAACACATCCTGTTGAAGATTATCCTGAATCTTAGAATTAACCTGACAAATTAGACAAATCTATCTTACTAACTAACATTTGTAAAATAGTTCATAAAAAATATCAAATTGAATTCAGATCAAGTGTTAAAATCTATACAAAACGAAAATATATCTTTCATAGATTTTTGGTTTGTAGATATTTTTGGTGAACTTCATAATGTTGGAATGCCAAGTTATGCAATTGACAAAAATAGTTTTGTTAATGGCCTTGAAAAATTAGATGCAAGTTCGATTGTTGGATTCAAATCTGTTAATAATTCTGATATGATTTTAATGCCTGATCCAACTTCGTTCAAAATTCTCCCAAACGATTATGATCCTGGCAATAGAAAGAATGCAAGAATCTTTTGTGATCTTTATGATGGTAGTACAGACAAAGAATCAAGATATAATCGAGATTCAAGAGGAATCGCACATAAAGCATCAAAAAAACTCAGTGAATTTGGTTTAACTCATACTAATTGGGGACCTGAAATAGAATTTTTTGTCTTTGATGCTATCAATGTCTATCCCTCACCTTATGGCGCAACCCATTCTGGTGGAGGCTCTGGATATTCTATTGAATCTAAAGAATCCCCTTGGGCAAAGGGAAATGTAAGTACCGCAATAGATATCAAAGAAGGGTATTATCCAGCGCAACCTAAGGATACTCTTGAAGGATTTAGAAAAGACGTATGTGATGATTTGTATAATTATTTTGGAATAAAAATTGAAGCAGAACATCATGAAGTAGCAACTTCTGGTCAATGTGAAATCAATTTAGTTTATGATGAAATGATTGCTATGGCAGACAATGTAATTGCAGTCAAAAATTTAGTAAAAGTAAAAGCTAAAAGAAAAAATAAAGTTGCAACATTTATGCCAAAGCCAATTTTTGGTGATAATGCATCTGCAATGCATACTCATCAAAGTTTATGGAAAGAAAATTCTAACGTAATGTATGACAAAGATGATGATCAAGCTCAAATGAGTCAAACTGGAAGATATTATGTTGGTGGAATTCTAAATCATGCATCAGCATTATGTGCAATTACAAACCCTACAACAAATTCTTACAAACGTCTTGTTCCTGGATTTGAGGCACCTGTAAATGTTTGCTGGGGATTAGCAAATCGTTCAGCTGCTGTTAGGGTTCCAATGTATAATAGAAATCAAGAAAAAAGTAAAAGAATTGAATATCGTGTACCTGATCCAACTGCGAATATCTATCTTTTAGAAGCTGCATTATTACTAGCAGGATTAGATGGAATCAAAAATAAAACTGATCCTGGTGATCCAGTTGAAGAAAATGTATACAAACTTTCTTCAGAAAAGAAACGAGAATATAAGATTGGATCTTTACCAGTATCATTAAAAGATTCACTTGATTCTTTAGCAAGTGATTCAAATTTCTTAAAAGAAATTTTTACAAAAGACTTTCTTGATGCATATTCTGAATTAAAATACAAAGAGTATACCGCATTTGCACAAACTCCTACAGCTTGGGAAGTTTCAATGTATGCTGATGCTTAATTGATACAAATATCAAAATATTTTGAAAATCAGTATTTTTGGTGAAAATTAGTAGAACATTTTTAAAATTAGATTTGTTTTTTTTAGTATGAAATTAAAATTATTGATATTGTTTTTATTAACTATGCCTGGTTTAGCTGGGATTGCTTATGGGCATACAATTGATTCTGTAGGTGAATACAGAGTAGAAATTGGTTGGATGAATGAGCCTGTTGTGTCAGGAGAAACTAATGGAATCGAATTCTATGTTAGCCCATTAATCCCGTGTCCAGATATTCCTCAAGCAATCAAATGTGCAGAATCCCAAGAATTTCAAAATGGAATTCCTGGTTTAAACAAAACGATAAAAATGAAATTAATATACAAAGACGAAAGTATTACACTCCCTTTATCACCTGACCATGGTATTCCAGGAAAATATTATGCATTTGTAAACCCTACCGTTTCTGGATTTTATCAAGCAAATATTTTGGGAACAATCATTGACACTCCAATTAGTTTGTCCATGCATCCTCCAAAAGTTGATGAACGTTCCTACATTGAATTTCCTGAACCATCTGATATTACAGTACAACAAATGATTGATGGACATACTGCTTTAATTGAAGATGTAAGTGAACTAAAAGATTCAGTAGTAATTTTAGAAGAAACACAATCAAATAATTTTGGATATGTAGGTATCGGTACTGGGATAATTGGAATTATAATTGCAATTATAGCACTTGCAAAATCTAAGAAAACTAATTAGAATTTTGTATTTCACCATTTTTTTTAAATGAATATCTTAGCAGTATAGGACCAATGAATATTGTACCTAAAATCACAAAAATTAAGGTAGAGAAAATATTATCAGATATGATTCCATAAGACAATCCAATCCCCGCAGTAATGAATGCAATTTCTCCCCTAACAATCATTCCACAACCAATTCTAAGACCTTTATTTTTATTTTTAAGTAAAATGATTGCTGGAATTCCCGAACCTAAAATTTTACTAAAAACTGCAATTATCAAAATTACAACAAATAAGACCAAATCTATATCTAAAATATTTAAGATATCTACATTTGCACCTAATATAGCAAAGAAAAATGGTGCGAAAATAATCTGTAATTCTCCAACAAATTCTTTTACCTGTCTTGCCAATTTTGAACCTGCAAGCCCCATTCCTGCTGCAAATGCTCCCACTATAGGATTAAGACCAATAATCGAAGCAATAGCTGCCATGCCAAATGCTGAACCTAATGCAGTTGCTTGTTTTGTTCCACGAGATTCAAGAGATGTTGGTCTTGTTACTGCAACTGCATGAACAATTTTTGGAAGTAAAAATACAGCACCTAGTAATAGAATTATCCAAAGAATTAATGATTTTGATATTTCAAACAATACTGTTTCAATAACTGGAATTGAGTGTGCAATTATTAGAGAAATTATAGAAGATAAAATAGCTAATCCTATTACATCATCGAGTACTGCAGCATTAACCAAAATATTTCCTTCTTTTGTTTTTTCTTTTCCCAATTCTCCCAAAATAGTTACAGCTGCAGTAATACTTGTTGCACTTAGTGTTGCACCAATTATCATTGCAACCATCCAATCGATTCCAAATAAAATAGAAATTCCATACCCAAGTCCTAGTGGAACAATTACTCCTGCTGTACCAATAATTACAGCCTGAATTCCTACATGCTTTAAACTAGAAAAAGTGAAATGTAATCCTGCTGAAAATAAAATTATGATTCCAGAAATTTGCCAAAATGACAACATTAGATCACTTAACTCCACTAATGATCTATCAAAGAATGGTATCATTCCTCCTAATGCAAACGGACCTAAAGCTATTCCTCCAATTACAAAACCAACTATCTCAGAAATTCCAAAATGCTTACAAATTCTACCTAATAGCATTGATGGAATCACCAAAACTAAAATTCCAACCAATGTTGGAATAGCATCAATTTCGGTAACCATTTACAATTAAACCTAATTCGATTTATTAAAACTAATTTTTAAAATCAAATTTGAAAATATCATTGAGATTTGAGCCTAGATTTTTTAGAAATTTTATAGAAAACAGCTCCAATTCCTATAATTGTAATACCCACAAGCACAACCTCGATTTCAAATTGGAATGCCATATACACTGAAATTCCTAATCCAAATAATGGAAGAATTGGAAATTTTCCAATATTAACAGGAACCCTAAATTTTCGTTCAATGTCAGGTTCTGTATAACGTAAAACAATAACTGCCAGATTCACAGCAGCAAATGTAATTACAATTGCAAAAACTGTTATGTTTGCAACAATTACAATATCCCCAATCAATGTAAAAGCAATTGATGTTATCAAAATTACAATTACTGCAACCCAAGGAGTTTTTGTTTTAAAATGAATTTTTTCTAGAACTTTAGGAAATACTTTTTCTTTTGCCATGCCATAAAAAATTCTTGAACCTGCTACAAGTGTGATCAAAACTGTGTTAGTAATGGCAAAAAGAGCGATGGATGAAAGTAAGATATGTGCCTCTGATCCTAAACCTCTTTCTGCTACTAATGCCATTGGTGCAGCTGAGTTGGCAAGCTCTTCCCAATTTACAACTCGAACTACAGCCAAAGAAACTAGAACATACAAAACACCTGAAATTATAACTGATAGTATTATTGCTCTAGGAAGTGTTTTTTTAGGTTTTTTTACTTCCTCTGCAATATTTGCCATATCTTCAAATCCTATGAATGCAAAAAATATCAATACAAATGCAATTACAATTCCAGTGAAACCCGTTGGACTTTCAGTATAATCTACAGGTTCAGGACTGGCAAATGTAAAACCGATAATAATAATCAGTATTAATCCAGATGCTTCAATAATTGTAAATACAGTATTGGTCCACGCTGATTCTCTAATTCCAACAAAATTTACTATTGATAGAATAACTAACAAACCAATAGCTGAAATAATTATTGGAATGTTTACAAATTCTGCAAAGTATCCTCCAAACCCTAATGCAACTGTTGCAGCTGTAATAATAGATGTAATTGCTGTAAGCCAACCTATGAGAAAAGCGAAAAAATTATTTTTAAAAGCATTTTTTATGAAAACATATTCTGCAGCTGCTTTAGGAAATACTGATGATAATTCTGCATAACTAAATCCTGCAAATAATGCAACGATTGATCCTAATACAAATGCAATCCATACGGAATCCCCTGCAAAGCCTGCAGCTTCACCAATTAATACATAAATTCCAGCACCAAGAATTAATCCAGTTCCATACATTGTAAGCTGGAAAAGGCCCATTTGACGCTTTAACTCAGACATGTATCACAATATCCTAAGAAACTAGAAAATTTAATCCATATCCTACAAAATATGCAACAATAGCAGCAACTCCACCAATGATTAATGTATTAATTCCTGAATGTAATATTGATTTTTTTACAATTTTTCCTTTTATCATTCCAACAAGAAAAAATGCTGCAGCTACAGATACAATAGAATATCCGAATGCTTCAGAATTCAATTCTATACCTATTATCATGAAAACCATAAACGGAATTAATGGAATTAGTCCAACAAGATTGAAACCAACAAATGTACTTACAGAACTATCTAAGGGATTTTTTTCATCTTCAATTAACCCTAATTCTTCTTTCATCATGGTATCAATCCATACTTTTCTTTTTGATGTGATTATTCGCACAACATCTTCTAGTAGTTCGTCTTTGAATCCTTTTTCTCGATAAATTTCTCTGATTTCTTCCCTTTCTTGTTCCTCCAAGTTATCAATTTCCCATTCCTCTTGCCTTCTCTTCATTTCTATAAACTCGTTTCTGGCCTTTGATGCTTGATAATTTGCAGCAGCCATTGAAAATCCATCTGCAAACAAATTTGCAAATCCCAAAATCAAGATTATTGTTGAAGGTAATGATGCACCCATAACTCCTGCAACTATGGCAAAAGTAGTTACTGCACCATCTATAGAACCATAAATAAAATCATCAAAATGCCATTTCATGATTACAATTATTTCTTGCTCATTGTTTTAATGTATTTTCAGAATTATTACTTTGCAATTGCCTTTGTGATATCTGTCTTACTAATTATTCCTGTAATTGATCCATTCCCATCTAATACCACCAAGCCACTAACATTATTCTCTAAAATTAGTTTACACGCATCTGACAAACTTTGATTGAACTTGATAGTGATTAATCCCTCAGTCATCACTTCTCTGGCTAATGAAATGTTTCCAAATCCTTCTTTTGAGATAAATCCATTTCTAATTTGATCTGATATTCCATACTCAGAAATATCTTCTTCACTTCCTAACTCTATTGCAATTCTAAATAAATCTCTAAATGAAATTATCCCAACCGGTTCCTCATTTTGATTCTTTACAATTAATCTGGAAATTTTCTTTTCTAACATCTTTCGTACAACCTTGTATAATGGTGCAGCAGTATGAGTGAATTCATAGTTGTGAGTCATAAAATCAATAACTTTCTTTTCATCAGTAATGTTTTCAGCATAATAATTGACAAGATCACTTTTTGTAAAAATTGTTTTTACTTGATCCTTTTCCCCAATAGCTAATGAACTAATGCCTTTCTCAATCATTATTTTTGCTGCATTTTCAGGAGTAATCTCTTGATTTACAAATTCAATTGGCTTCATTATTTTTGTAATAGGAATTTTATCTAATCCTTGTCTTGTAGTCTCTGAAAATAAAAATAATCCAATATCTTTCTCGGTGATTATTCCAACATGTTTTTCATTTTCTCTAACAACTAATCTACTAATTTTTGTGTTTAATAGCATTCTAATAGCATCTGAAATTGTTGCCTTTTTCATAATGGAAATAGGTTTTTTTGAAATATTACTAATAGACAATTGTTAAGCATACAGATTTTTTATATAAAAATTGAAGATATAATTTCCAACTTTGATTGCAATTTTGTTTTCAACTTTGGAAATTAATGGTCATTTTATATTAGAATAGTTATGGTTTTGTATATGGCTAAATTCAAAAAAATTCTCGTTCCACTTGATGGTTCTGCAAATGCTACTCGTGGTTTAGATAGAGCAATTGAAATTGCAAAAGGTAGTGATGCTGAAATTACTGGATTTTACGTATTTCATTTACCATTAGCAGCTGGAATCAAATACACAGCAAAAATGAAAGAAGAAGCACAAAAAAAAGCTGTCAAAGCTATTGGTCCTGCTATGAATAAAGCTCAAAAAGCTGGTGCCACTTTCAAATACAAAACTAGTGGAGGGAATACTGGTGCAGAAATTGTCAAGTTTGCCAAAAATGGAAAATTTGACATGATTGTAATTGGTGCAAGAGGATTAGGCGGTGCAAAAGAAGCATTTCTTGGAAGTACATCTAATTATGTAATGCACAAAACCAAGATTCCAGTTTTAGTAGTGAAATAGTTCAATCTGAACTTTTTTTATTTTTCCATATACTTGATATTCTATGTGTAATAACCTACAAGTATAGGAATTTGAAAAAATTTTGGTGTAGATAATGGTTGAAAACAATTATGATATTCTAGGAATTGTCGAAGGTTCAACAGAGAAAGAAATTCGAGATGCATTTAGAAGATTAGCTCTTCAATTTCACTCAGATCGTGGTGGTGAAAACGAACAATTTATCAAAATTAAACAAGCATATGAAGATCTAAAAATTGGAAAAAAATACCCAGAAACTGATTTTGAAAAATTAAAAAATTCCAAGGTATATTCTGAAGATTCTGAGGCCGATATTAGAAGAAAAAATCAGATTTTAGGCCAAGAATTATTCAAAGAAATGAAAACTGCTGAAGAATGGGCATCGTCTTTGAACAGATCAAACAATACTGGATCTAGATTATTTGGATCAAAGACTCTTGGAGAAATTGAATTAGAAAGAAAAGCAACTGGTACACTATCAATAAAAGGAAATTTTATGGCTGGTAGCTTTACTTATGATGGTCCAATTATAATGCAAGGAAGTATTACCAGTCCATCATGGACACAAGAATATCAAACAAACATTCGGGTAACTAATGGAGATTTTAAATTCATTAATCCATTAGAAAATAAATACAAAATTGAAAATGGCGCAAAAATCACCGTTGAAAATGGTGATGCCATAGTTGGAAATGTTTATGGTAGAAAATTTCGGGTTGAAGATCCTGTACGTGTAGGAGTTTTCCAAATTCAAGAACATAGAACTCGTATTATAGCTCCTAAAGGAAAAATTATTGCAGAAAATCTTGTTAATACTGTATCACTTGAAGCAGATTCAGTTATTGTTTTGAATGTAGAAGACGATGTTATCATCTCTGCAAGAGAGATTTTATTTTATGGAGGAAAATTGACGTATGATTCTGTAATAGAACTAAAAAAAGGTGGAACAATTAGATTTTTCGAGAATTTTTCTATTCAGGGTTTAAGTGGTGATGCAATAATTAAACTTGAAAATGGTAAAAAAATTAGATTGTTTGATCTAAAAACTAAAAAAATCAAAGATTTGGCAGATGAATTTGTACCTAACAAGGAGAATTACAATAAAGACGCTACCATGGTAGGTCATGGATTTACCATCACATATGATATGCTAGATAATCTCTCAATGAAACCTGCTAAAAAACAAAAACAGGGTTGGGCATCAAAATTTGGATTTTCTAGAAAATAATTGGTTTTAAACTGTTTTTTTATGCTTGACAATGACCATTTCTCATAAATAGGCCTAATTTTGCAAATTATATGTGAAAAAAATTGAGGCTATAATTAAGAGAAAACATTTCCCTACAATTAAAACAACTTTGAATACAATTGGAACCTACATTATTGATAAACGAAATTTAGATGATAGTAACATTTACGATGAATCCCAGGGTTCACGTGCTGGCTCTACCGGACTAAAATCTGTACCACTTGCAAAACTCGAAATGGTAGTTTCTGACAAGGATGCTAGAAAAGTAGTTGAAATGATTTCAAAAAATTCTGGTCTGTCATCAAATCATGGTGGGAAAATTTTCGTTTCAGAAATGGAGGAAGTTGTAGATATGGAAACACTTGATGGAAGAAAAGATCTTGAAATCATTACTGAAATAAAACCTGACACAGAATTAGAATCAAAACCATTACCGAAACGAAGTAGATTTGTTCCTTTACAGAAATTTACTTTACATAAACTACAAGCTACATATGAAAAAAATAAAGAAACTCTTCGTGATGATTATCGAATAAAATCATTCAGTGATTTTGTTAATTATTGTATAATGAAATCTCTTCCAACTTTAGAAAAACAATTAAAGAATCCTACAATAATATATGAAAATAATTTTGATGATTTTTAATAATACCCGTTAAACAAGGCTAATCCCACTAATGTCATACCTATTGCAGCAAGAACTAATTTTGCAAGAAAAATTTTGGATATTTTCATAGAGCTAAACCGACAATCAATGGAACTACTATAACTCCAATCATTGCAACTACTTTGAGATAATCTTTACCCTTAAGTGGTTGCATTTTTTCTCTATGAAACAACTTACTTTTACGTAAATTCATAATTTTTCTTAAATTGTTTTTTCCCCTTCAGCATCAGTTGAAATATCTATTGCACGCAAAATTTGTGATATGAAAATTTTGCCAACTCTTGCATTTTCTTTGATAATGCTTACCACTTCATCTTCTTTTGTATCTGAAATTATAACTTCTAAACGATATTTATCGTTAAATTGTGGAACAAAAATCTCACTACCTTTTGATGCATGTATTTCTGGACCTGGTTTCTTTCCTCTTCCTCTTACTTTAGAAACTGTAAGACCACCAATGCCAACTGCTTTTAATCCCTCGCTGATAGCCATGACATCATTTTCACCTAATATTACTTCGATTTTGAGCATTTGATAATTATAATTTCGATTACACAAATATAATTTCTGGTTTTGTTGACCAAATGATTATCATTTGTATATCAAATTTCGACATTGTTATTAGTTCAAAATTAACCAATTTTTTTAATGGTACTTGATTCTGGAGATACAGCATGGATGCTTGTCGCAGGTAGTCTTGTACTGTTAATGATCCCTGCACTAGGTCTCTTTGAATCTGGGCTTCTTAGAAAAAAGAATGCAGCATCAATTTTCATGCAGATCTTCTTTGGTTTAGCACTGTTGAGTGTTATGTGGTTTATTTTTGGATTTAGTCTTTCATTTGGTCCATCAACACAAGGTTTAGTTGGAAACTTGGACTGGGTATTTCTTAAAGGAGTTCCATCTGATGCCCCATTGGAACAATATGCTCCAACAATTCCTGGTGTATTGTTTGTTAAATTCCAATTGATGTTTGCAGCAATTACTCCTCTTTTACTTACAGGAACAATTGCTGAAAGAATGAAATTTAGTTCATTTATCATATTCATCGCAGCATGGTCTATGCTAATCTATTACCCTCTTGTTCACTGGGTATGGGGTGGAGGTTGGTTAGCACAACTAGGTGTTGTTGACTTTGCAGGTGGTATTGTAATTCACACAAGTGTCGGTATGGCAGCTCTTGCTGCTGCACTAGTACTTGGTAGAAGAAGAAACTATGGTCCTGCTATCATGATTCCTCACAGTATTCCACTTGCTGTTCTAGGTTCTTCATTATTGTGGTTAGGGTGGTTTGGTTTTAACGCAGGAAGTGCGCTTTCTGCATCAGGTGGTGTTGCAGGTAATACTGTAATTGTAACTCACATGGCTTCATCTGTTTCTGCTTTAATTTGGGCTGGTCTTTCTTGGATAAGAACTGGAAAACCATCTGTTGTTGCAACAATTAACGGTGCAATTGCAGGTTTGGCAGGTATCACTCCAGCATCTGGATTTGTTAGTGCTGAACATGCTTTTGTAATTGGTATTGCAATAGGTGTAATCTCATACTCCGGTGTAGTACTATTCAAAGAAAAACTAAGGATTGACGATGCACTTGATGTAAGCTCCGTTCACGGAGTTGCAGGTATTGTTGGTGCACTAGCTATCGGAATTTTTGCAAGTACTGCAATTAATCCTGGTGGTGTTGATGGCTTGCTATTTGGAAATCCTGATCAGCTCTGGATTCAAGCAGTAGGTGTAGCTGTTGCAGCTGCAATGGGTTTTGGTGGAACTTGGATAATTTTACAAATAATCAAGCATCTTGTTGGAATTAGAGTTTCTCCTGAAGTAGAAGATGTCGGTTTGGATATTAGCGAACATGCTGAATCTGCATATTCTGACGAAGAAGAATTCCTGCTGGGCATGGATGAATACACAGAAGATCTACAGGAAAAGGATGAAATACTCTTTAGAAAGAAATCCAGCAGTGCTAAAAAATGACAATCAATTATGATAAATTATCAAAACAAGTTCTAGATTTAGATCCACAGGTCAGATTTGCAGGCGTTGCAAATAGTAAAGGTGAGCTGATCGCTGGTGGACAAAAAGACAGTGTTGAAAAAATTTTAGATGGTGAGAATGTCAAAATGTCAATTCACTATGCATTACAAAAAAGGGATCTATATACAAATTTGGCATACAAAATTGGTTCAGAATTATCATCAATTACAGAATACGAAAAAGTTACCATGATTAGTATTCCAATAAATTCCAGCGATTTGTTTATGATAAGTACAGAACCACGAGCAGATTATTTGAAAATTATTGATTTTGTTCATTCATCTCTTAATTCTCAGAAATAATCACTACAGGCACATTATCATAAGAAGAGTTGATATTCATATAAAATAAAACAGAATAAAAATGTCAATCAAATTTAATCTTGGAAAAAAACTCGTTTTACTTGTAATGCTAGTTACAATTATTGCATTAGGAATTACTTCTTACATGAGCATTGATTATGCATCTGAAACTCTAGAAGAAAGAGGCGGAGAATTGTTAATCGGAGAATCTTCTATTAGAGGAGAATCTTTGAGATTATCTTTTGAATCAAGAATTGAACAAAACAATATTCTTACAAATGATCCTATGATTCGATCACTAGTTTTAGAGATGAACCAAATTCCAGATAATCAATTAAAAGAATTCCAAGACAATAATCGTAGAGACTTTTTAATTCAAGTTCAAGCATTTCAAGAATTAATTGGATTTTCAATAGGATTTGAAGATACAAAGATAATTGGCAATAACGGAAAAGTTTTCTTTTCTCTTAGCCGTAATACAGATGAAGATTTTCTTCAAAATGAATTGTTTCAAAGAGGTTTAAAAGAATCCTTTATTGACTTTGAACCAACAAATTCAGGTAAAAAATTAGTTGTTGTTTCTCCAATATTTGCAGATGATAGAAAAAAAGGAGATAAGCCAATCGGTGTGATAATTTCAAAAATGAGGACTGCATCAATTGATAATATTTTACTAAACAGAAGTGGATTAGGTGAAACTGGTGAGGTCTACATTGTCAATGATGATTATTTGATGTTGTCTGAATCTAGATTTTTTGAAAATGCAGTTTTTAATCAACGAGTAGATACTATTGGTGTTCAGAAATGTTTCAATGAAAAAGAAAATCATTTTGGGTTTTATACAGACTATAGAGAAATTCCAATATATGGATCATCTTATTGTATGCCAGAATTTGGAATTGTTTTACTTACAGAAATGGATGAAAAAGAACTTGTTGAACCAATAAAAATTTTACAAACTAGAATTATCCTAACAAGCCTGCTCATTACAATGTTGATGGGATTGCTTGCATACTTTGCAGCAGAATCATTGTCACATCCATTAAAAGCACTCAAAAATGCTGCAAATAAAATTGCAAATGGTAAATTTGATGTAAGAACAAACATTAAGACAGGAGATGAAATTGGCGAACTATCTCATGCATTTGATTCAATGGCACAAAAATTAGAAGAATCATTAATTGAAATCAAAGAGAAAGAAGAAGTTATCAAACAACTTGAGGGAGGCATGCTGCTAAAGTTTTCTCAACGTGAAGAAAATGATTGCGTGGGAGTAATTGACATAAGTGATTCTACTAGAATATCATCTAAGCTCTCAGATAATGATGCTAGTAAAATGTATGAAATTTTCTTAAATTTTATGGCTAAAATTGTTCTCAAATATAATGGAGAAGTTGTAAAAAATATTGGAGATGCATTGATGTTCAGATTTGCAAATATTGATTCTAAGGATTCTGTAGCAATGAAAAATGTTTTAGAATGTTGTTTATTTATGATTGAATCTCATGATGAATTAAAAAAAGAGCTTAATGCAGAAAATATAGATGCATTAGATTACAAAATTAGTATAACATATGGTTCTGTCAAGGTAGCTGAAAGCACAACTTCCAAAATTTCAGATATTTTTGGCCCTACAGTTAATCGATGTTTTAAGATTAATTCATTTTGCCCAAAAAACAGCATAGTAGTTGGCAATAATATGTATGATAATTTAAAAGACTTTGAAGAATACGAATTTTTGCAATTTTGTTCAATTGAAATTAAACAAAAATATGGTTATAGCATTTTTGAAGTTAAAAGAAAAAAATAACTCAAAACATTATCAAAAACTCCTAAAACTATATCTAAATTAGATTCTTTGAAATGATGATTATTTGTAGTGAGAATAACATCAAGTATTTAATTAACATAATATCGTCATTAGAATATGAAATTTTTGCTATTACTTACATTTTTCATACTCTTATCTTCATCATCTTTTGCTTTTGCTGAAGAATACATTATTGATATACCATTAGGGGCATACAATCCTGAACTAAATACTCCAGCAGAAGTATGGTATGATCCTCCTCAATTATTTGTGACTGTCGGAGATACTGTAACTTGGTACAATGACGATAAAGAAGGACACACAGTTACCAGTGGAGAAGGCTCTGGAAGATTTGGTTGGATGAGTGATAATTTTGGAAAAGCAAATGGGATTTTTGATAGTGGTAGATTCATGCCAGGAGACTCATGGTCATACAAATTTGAAGAATCTGGAACGTTTTCTTATTATTGTACAATTCATCCATGGATGGAGGGAGTTCTAATTGTTGAAAAACTTATTCCTGATTATCCACATGACGCAACTGGCAAAAAATTAGAATTTCCATTATTACAATATACACCAGATAGAAGAATAGAAGTAAATCTATCTTGGGATCCACCAGTGATTAAAACTCATGAAAAAATTCAATTTGTTTATCAATTTTATGATCCACAAACAAATTCCAATCTTGCTGAAATGAAATATGATTTTGTCATATATCAAAATGGAAATGAAATTTTCCGAGATGAAGGTCTAAGCCAAATTGGTGGAGATTATAGAAATTTTGTTTTCAGTGATTCTGGATCAATTATAATAAGAATAGAAGGAATTCAATCACCTTCAATTTTTGCTGAGGAAAGTGTTACTGTCTTTGGTGATGTACAAACTAAAGAACAACGCTCTGTTGATTTTACTAGTGCAGTTTATGATAATCCAGAAAAGACATCTCATGAGACTTATCACACAAAGCCAGCTCAAAGACTAACAACTTATTACGAATTAATGCTATTCATAATCCTAATTCCTGGCATAATGTTTCTAATTGCACTGTTTTGGCTAAAGCAGAAACCAAAAATCTCAGACGAAAATCCTGGTGCTGTTAAAATTTAAAATAATAAAAAGAAATTAAAAATTGATTGAATTAATCTAATCGATTAATTCAGTCCAACCTTTGACGAAGACTGAGTTCTTGTAGAGTGGAACTGGTTGTCCAACAGTAAAGTCCATTGGTCTCATCCAGAAGATTGCTTTTGTTGGGCATACACCGATGCATGCACCATCAGAAATACATCTTTCTGGGTAAAAGACAAATGCTTTACCTCTCTTCCAGCCTTCAACTGGTTTTACTCTAAGGACATCTGGTCCAAGTGTGGTACAGATTTCTACACATAGTGCACATCCGATACACATTTGTTCGCTGATGTCTGGAATAATTCCTACTGGCATAACAAAATTAATTCTTGATTTGGCATTAATATAATTTGCCTAAAAATATGGTCGTATAACGGCGTTTGATAATTTATAACGACGTTTTAAAATTGATCGTTCATAAAAATCAAATATTTTCCTGTTTTCTAATAATTTTTTTTGAATCAGTACCTGTATTTTCTAAAGTAACAATTACCAAGTCGTTTTGAATTTTTTTAAGAAAGTAGACTCCTATTTTCTCTGATTTGATGATATGTTTTCCTCCTGGGGATAGAACCAATTCATCATTATCTTTCTTTCTTGCCATGCCCGTTATAATTACAGATGATTTAGTTTGATTTCCAATAGCTGATAATAACATTATGCAAGAATTAATGAATCTTGTAGACTCTAATTCATCAAACAAATTGTAAACTCCATTAAACGAATCAATAATTACTAAAAATCTTTCTTTTGATACTTTGGAAATAATTTCCGTTAATCTTTTTTTCCAATCTATTTTATCTGGACAAAAAATTTCTATGTTTTCTCTTTTTTGAATCATTCCAGATTGTATATATCCAGTATAAAGTAAATCCATATCTACAATAACTATTGGATCTTCAACTGAATTGATTAATCTATCAAGAAATTCTATTTTATGGAAAGGCTTTGAACATAACACAATTTTGGGATTTTGTTGTTCAAATTGAATTTGAATTTTTGTCATATCCTCTATAGATAACTCAGGATTTTTATCCAACATTACTTTAGAATTTTACAGATATAATAATGAATTTAGCATCAAAAGATATTTCATCTGATTTTCCAATTTCTGAAAAAATCTATCTCAACAATGCATCAGTATCACTCATGCCTACACAAAGTATTGAGGCTATGAAAGAATTCCTTCTTACGTACAATTCTATAGGTCCAGACTCAAAAGATTCTGAACCTTTTGTAACTGAGAAACTTCGAAATGTAAGAAAAACCATTTCAAAAATTATTTCTTGTCAACCTGATGAGGTAATTCTTACTCAAAGTACAACTGATGGAATTAATTTTGTAGCAAATGGATTGTCTTTTGATAATGACTCTAACATAATAATTCGTGGAATGTCACATGAACACCATGCCAATTTTTATCCTTGGATTAAACTAGAAGAAAAAATTTCTATAAAAAATCTGCCAATTGATAGTAATGGTTTTTTCAAATTAGATGATTTAGAATCATTTCTTGATAGTAATACAAAACTAGTTGCTCTTAGTCATGTTCTATACAATACAGGTTCTATATTGCCAGTAGAAGAAATAGGAAAAATTCTTCATGAGAAAGTTCCGTTCTTTATTGATGCTGCACAAAGTATAGGATGTATTGGAGATATTGATGTATCAAAGATTCAATGCGATTTCATGTCTTTTAACGGATCTAAATGGCTTTGTGGTCCTATGGGTACAGGATTATTTTATTGCAATAGAAAATCTAGTGAATTATTAGAACCAAAGACAATTGGTGGCGAATCTGCAATGATTTATGATGATTCAAAAATAGCATACAAAGAATTACCAGACAAATTTCAAACTGGATTTAGAAATTATGTTGGAATTGTAGGATTAGAATCATCTGCAAATTATTTACTAAAATTTGGAATAAAAAATATTCAAGAAAAAAATCAAAATTTATCCAATCTCTTAAGAGAAGAATTATCAAAAATTCCAAATATCATTTTGTATGGACCAGAAAATCAAAGTGATAGAACTAGTATTGTTTCATTTAATATCAATGGATTTGATTCACAAGAAATTGTAGATAAACTTGAAAAACAAAATATTGTTTTAGCTGTTAGAGAAATAATGGAAAAAAAGATTGTACGAGCGTCTCCTCATTTTTTCAATACTGAAAATCAAATTCTTAAGGTAATTGACGCTATAAAGAAACTATAGGTTTTCTTGTTCTTCAATTACCATCATTGTCAATGTTGATTGAACTTTGTTGATTCTTCTAATTTTATTGGTGATAACTGCGCGTAATTTTTCAGCATTATCAGAGGACAACTTTAAGACGATGTCGTAGACTCCATATACCCCCTGAATTTCAAACTTGATTTGCTCTTCAGCAAGAATTTGCTTTATTTCACTGATAATGGATTCGTCTGTTCCTAAATCCGAATTCAATAGAACATATGCTGTAGGCACAAGAAGTTTTTTCATGAAACAGTATTTAACTTTTCATTGTTCAAAAACTGATTAATTACCAATATCTTCTCATGGTGTGAAACCAATAGATTTGTCACTTATCATATCTGAGTCCATTCCAACCTTTCCTGGATCACCGAAACCACAATTCATTACTTGGTCAAATATCTATGATGACGGATATAATCTAGAACTCTTATTCCTAAGCTCACATACAGGAACGCATCTTGATGCACCATATCATTTTGTCAAAAATGGTCAAAAAATCAACGAAATACAACTTGACAGACTCATTGGAAAAGGTATTCTAATAAAACTCAAAAAAGCTAGGAATTCCCCTATTACAAAATCTGATATTATATTGTTTGAAAAAAACAACGGTAAAATTCCAAATAATTCATCAATCTTTTTCTATACAGAATGGCAAAAAAATCTAAAAAATGAAAATTATTTCACTGAAAATCCTGGATTAGATTCATCTTCAGCAAAATATCTTACATCAAAAAAAATCAATCTTGTAGGTATAGACTCCCCTAGTATAGATCTTGGAAAAGATAAATTATTTAGGGTTCATAAAATTTTATCAAAAAATAATATTTTGATTGTAGAAAATTTGGCAAACATGAACAAAATTCGATCAAAGGAATTTAACTTCACAATCCTTCCACTAAATCTAAAAGATGCTACAGGCTCACCAGTTCGTGCAGTCGCATCATAATCTGCGTATATCTGGTTTCGTAATACTAAAAATGTAGAATGATTCTAAATTTATCATGAGCAAACCTGGGAATATTTGGAGAAAGGTTCACGGGAAAATCACTAAAAAACCAACAAATTTTTCTTGGCTTATTGAAGAAAAATTAGCAGGTTCTGGTATTCCAACTAGTTATGATGAGTTTGATTGGCTTCTAAATCAAGGAGTTAAATCAATTGTCACAATGACTGAAAATGCACTTCCAGACGATTGGGTACAAAATATTGATTATCTGCATGTACCAACTCCTGATTTAACAGCACCTGACATGGACAGAATTGATTCTGCAGTAGATTTCATTCATGAACAAATCACTAATAATCAAGCAGTAATGGTTCACTGTGCAGCTGGAATGGGTAGGGCTGGAACAATACTTGCATGTTATTTTATAAAATACAAAAAATTTTCTGCAGACAACGCAATTAAAAAAATTCGTGATGAGAGACCTGGTTCAATTCAATCTGAAGTACAGGAGCTAGCTATAGGATTTTATGAAAAACATGTAAGAAGTTAATTTAAACAAATTCTGAAACTAATTTTCCATCTACAACTTTAATCTTCAAGGTTTTATCTTCTTGAAAAAACAAAGTTAATCCTCCATCTGAATCAGGATCTTCCACTTTGACAAGTTCTAGCATTTTGATTGCATCAAATTTTTCCATTCATATCACCTATTCTGGAATTGATACAGTCTCAATTTTGCCATTAACTGCTTTAATGAACATGAACCTGTTGTCTTTGAAGATAAAGGTAATTCCCCCTTCTTTATCTGGTTCTTCAACTTCAAGTATTGGTTGTCCTAACAGACCATCGTATTTTGCCATTAGTATTTCCAGAAAAAAAGTTCCTTATATCCCTAATTGACCAGAGTATTTTTTTATAATAACCGAATTTCTAGGCATGTTTTTCATAAAATTTGATTATAGAATTAATTTTCTGCTGATTTGAATCAGTAAATCATACAATGTTAAGTAATTTTTATAAATCTCAATTGAAGTATTACCCCTACTTGAAGTGACACAAAATGAGTCAGGAAATTACTGCATTAACAAATCAAGCCGAAGATTTTTCTGTCACCTTACAAAGCCTTCAAAAAGAAATCTCAAAGGTAATTGTAGGCCAAGACAAAATCATTGAAAAATTAATCGTTGCATTGTTATCTAAAGGACATGTTTTACTTGAAGGAGTACCTGGTTTAGCAAAGACATTATTGGTTCAAACATTATCTGATTGCATTAATTCCAAGTTTGTGAGGTTACAATTTACGCCTGATCTTCTTCCTGCAGACATTTTGGGAACTAAAATCTATGATCATGCCTCAACTTCATTTAAAACAATCAAAGGTCCTATATTTTCAAATTTCATACTTGCTGATGAAATTAATCGTGCACCACCAAAAGTTCAATCTGCATTACTTGAGGCCATGCAGGAGAACCAAGTAAGTATACAGGGAGAAACATACCAATTAGAAAAACCATTTTTTGTAATGGCTACACAAAATCCAGTTGAATCTGAAGGAACATACAAGTTACCTGAAGCTCAAGTGGATCGTTTTATGTTTAAAATTCTAATTTCCTATCCCACTATAGAACAAGAGTCAGAAATCATTCAAAGATTCACTGAGGGTATTTCATATAAAGCTGCAAGAATTCTATCAGGTGAAAAACTTTTAGAAATGCAAGATTTTGTACCCAAAATTTATGCCGATGAAAAAATTCGAAATTATATAACCCAGATTGTAGATGCCACAAGATTTCCAACTAAATATGATCTCAAATTGTCTCATCTCATTGAATATGGTGCTTCTCCAAGAGCATCAATATGGTTAACAATTTCTGCAAAAGCAAATGCACTTTTACAAGGGAGAGGATTTGTAATTCCAAAAGACGTACAAGATGTAGTTTATGATGTATTACGACACAGAATAATTTTAACATACGAAGCAGAATCTGAAGATATTGCAACAGATAACATTATACAAAAAATTATAGATAAAATCACAATTCCGTAACTACAAAATATTTTCTGGAGAGAAAATGTCCCAAGCAAAAGAAATTTTAAAAAAAATCAAAAAATTAGATATAAAAACAAAACAACTAGTAGATGGCATAATTACAGGGAATTATAATTCAATTTTCAAAGGACAGGGAATTGAGTTTTCTGAAATACGAGATTATAGAGCAGGTGATGACATACGAGCAATAGATTGGAAAGTAACTGCCAGATTTAATCATCCTTACATCAAGGAGTTTATCGAAGAAAGAGATCTACAAGTCTATTTTATTATTGACATATCTGGTTCTGGCAGTTTTGGTACAAATATCTCAAAGAAAGAAAAATCTCTTGAGATAATTGCTAGTCTAATGTTTGCAGCACTTAGAAATAATGATGGTGTTGGAATTTTTCTGATTACAGAAAATGTTGAAAAATTCATCCCTGCAAAGAAAGGAAGAAAACATATCCTGCAATTATTGAATTTTTTAACTACTTTTACGCCTAATTCTAGAAAAACTAACCTAAAAAAATCTCTTGAAGAAATATCAAAAATAATTAAAAGAAAAAGTATTGTTTTTCTAATTTCTGATTTTATTGATAACAGCGAATATCTCAAACCACTTAAACTACTACGAAAGCGTCATGATGTAATTGCTTTAAGAATAGTTGATCCTAGAGAAAGAGAAATTCCAGATATTGGAATGATAGAACTAGAAGATGAGGAGACTGGTGAGCAAATTCTTGTAGATACATCAAATGAAGAATTTAGAAATTCATATTTAAGATTGATTTATGAAAATGACTCAAAATTTCTATCTAGTATGATGAAGATAAAAGTTGATACCATTCCCTTATTGACTGAAGAAGATTATTCGACATCTTTGAAAAAATTCTTTAAGAGAAGGAATAGGTAAAAATGGCAGGATTTGATAATCAGTATATTCTAGTTTTTCTTTTGGTTATACCTTTGTTATTTTATTTATACAATAAAGTTTTAACAAAAAAGAAAAAAGCTGCAATACAATTTAGCAATTTATCATTTATCAAATCTGCATTAGGAGACAAGAAGAAAACTAAACGAGACTCTTTTTTGTTTTACATTTCAATTTCAGTGATTGTATTAATGATAATTGGATTTGCAGATCCTCACATTCCATTAGAGCAAACCAAAGAAGGTGTTAACGTAGTTCTAGTAATTGACAATTCTGGAAGTATGCAAGCAGAGGACTATCCACCTAACAGATTAGAATCCGCTAAAAAATCTGCCGAGATTTTATTGGATTCACTTCAACCAAAAGACAATGCAGGTATTGTAACTTTTGAAACAGGTGCAACCACAACAGCATATCTAAGCCCATACAAGGATAAGGTGATAGATAAACTCAGAGATATTCTACCAAAAGAAGGTAAGACTGCAATAGGAGATGGATTAAGTCTTGGAATTGATATGGCTACATCTGTACCAAATAAGAAAAAAGTAGTCATTTTACTCAGTGATGGGGTCAACAACGCAGGAGTGATTACTCCTAGGGAGGCAGTTGCATTTGCAAAATTAAATGACATTCAAGTTTACACTATTGGTTTAGGCTCAGAAAATAAGGTAGTTTTGGGCTATGATTTTTTTGGCAGGGCTCAATATGCAGAACTTGATGAAGTAACACTCAAGGCAATAGCTGAGAATACTGGTGGAAAATATTTCAAGTCTATAGATTCCAAGACTCTTGAAAACATCTACAAAAACATCAGTCAAGACATTAAACGAGAACAAGAAGATACCAGCATAAAAGACTGGTTCTTTGCAGCATCACTTGGGTTGTTCTTTTTACAAATCTACATGAGATATGGTAAAGGGAGAATTATTCAATGAATAAATTATGTTTGTTATTTTTATTATTTTTGATCCAATTTCCCCTAGTATTTGCAGAAGATATTCTCATGTCTGTTGACCAATCTGAGTATTATTTCAAGATTGGAGAAAATGCTGTAATTCCTCTGGAAATTCAAAATAATTATGGTCAACAAATATCTGGCATGTTACAATATACTATCATACAACAAATTAGACAAGCAAACACACAATTTTCAAGCTCTAACACACAAGCATCTACATTTATTGTTAATGAAGGAACCCAGACAGTTTCGTTGGATTTTGGAACTAGTACATCACCTGCTACTCTTTCAGTAAATCTGAATTTCATTTACAATGATGGAAATCAAATTAATGTATCCTTTGATCCTATTACAATTCATTTTGTTACAGATGAATCTCAAAAAAATAATGTACAAAATAAAATGCAAAGCTCATCCCAACAAGGAGCACCTGTTCAGAATAACCCATCAAGTGCACAACAATCTCTTCAACAAAAATTAGATCAGATAATGAATCAACAGTCTCCTGTTACCCAAGATCCGCAACAAAGACTTCAGAATAATCAATTAGCACAAGATAGTAATGCCTTGAAAAAAGAAATTCAAGAACAATTACAAGAAGAAAATAGCCTCAAAAAAGCATTTGAAAATCAACTTGTATCTACTGAAGATTTTCAAAAATCTCATCAGCAACTTTTGGACCAGGGATACAATGTAACTGGTGGAAGTCTAAATCCCAATTCTGACTCGACAGGAGATTTTAAAGTAAATTATCAAAATGAGCAAGGAAAATGGGCAAAAATTGAGGGAAGTATGATTAATGGAACCATTACAGAGATCCAAAAACAAACTCAAGAAGAACAAGAGGAATTGTTAACAAAACTCAGAGCAGATCCTACTTTTCAAGAATATGAGAATCAATTGATCCATGATGCATTTGTAGAACAAAATTTAGAATTTAATTATGATCAAAACATGACTTTTATTTCATTGATTTACAAAAATGATGAATCACAAACTGCGACAATTATAGCGGATTTTCAAAATAATGATTTAATTAAAGTTCAACTAGAAAAACCATGGAAAGATTACTCATATCTGTATCCACTTTTGATACTTACACCTGCAGGTATCATTGCATATTTTCTATCTAAAAAATTAAAAATTAAAAAGAAAATATCTCCAAAGCCTATAATTTCTAAAGAATTTAAAAAATTTGATTATGTCTTAGAATCAAATAATTTGTTAATTGAGGCAAAAGATTGTTTCAATAAAAAACAATACAAGGATGCTTATGGTAAAATCAGCCAAGCAATCAGACTTTTCTTGAGTTATGAATTAAAATTAAACAAGGAAATTACAAACGAAGATCTCACATCACATCTTGAGAATAGTGTTTATCCTATATCTGATATTAGATATTGTTTTCAACTTTCAAGCTTGGTTGAATTTGCAAAACTTGAACCAAATGAGGATGATTTTAACAAAATGATTGCTATTGCTAAACAACTTTTTCAAAGAAAATTAACAAACGGGAAAATTAATTAAAAAATAGTTATTTTTAGTAAATATTCAAACAGGCCCTAATTGATTGTTATCTCAATTTCATTGGAACTATTTTTGACACTTCCAGTTTCTGTAAAATCATGTTTTTGCCATGATGCAAAAGCTTCAGCTCCAATCTTATGTTTACCTGGCCCCAAATCTGATGCTTTGAATACAAATTTTTCATTAAAATCAAACAATTCTTCTCTTACTTCTTCCTCTGTTAGTCTGATAAATGGCTCAAAATTTTTGGCTACCTGTATCCAAATTCGTCTATCCTTCATCGGATTGACTAATTTTGGATTTCTTGTCCAAAATATTGATGCCTTTCTATACGTATCAATGGTTCTTCCTAATTCCTTCTTTCTGAATCCACCAGATGTCAATTTTATGCCATATTTCAATTTGAATGAAACATCATTGTTGTTGTATGCCTTTGTCCAATTAGCCTCATTGAAGGCATCTCTGATGTCTCCTTCGACTGAAAATTGGACATTTATCTCAATATTCTCATCAGAAGAGTATTCATCCTTGGATTTTACTAATTCGATCACTGAAATCTTACTTTCTCCCATTGCTACCTCTCATAATGATTTATATCCGCAATAAGTGCTTTTTCTGAATACATGAACGCGCAAGTGATCAGTTCCGAACCCAAAGAAATCAGTCTTTCAATCACTGAAACTGACATAGGAATTTTGTACATAATTCAGCATGAGCTACTAAAAGCATCAAATATTGATTTTGCAGGTGTTATAGTAAAACATCCTCTTACCAATGAATGTTGGATGAGAATTAATTCTAGTTCAAAACCACTTGGTGAAATCAAAAAAGCAACAGATTCAGCAATTAAAATGGCTGAAGAGTTCAAACAACTATTCAATTCTAAAATCAAGGTAAATTAAATTGAAATTTTGCCCCAAATGTGAGGTCAAATTAAAAAATAGTGGTTCAGGCCTACAATGTTCAAAATGTGGATACACTGAAGGAGGAGAAATTAAAACAACAAAAAAAATCCCTGCTGAAGAAGAACCAGATTTTTCACTACTTGCATTTGAAGGAGACGAAGGAGAAGAATCTAACCCTACAGTCAAAATAGACTGTGAAAAATGTGGACATGATGAAGCAGTTGGTTGGATGTTCCAAACTAGAAGTGCTGATGAACCTACAACTAGATTTTATCGTTGCCAAAAATGTAAATACACATGGCGTGATTACACATAACGTTTAACTTGTACTTAAAGAGAAGAAAATTGATTTGACTTTTGGAGCAAAAACAAGTGGATCAGATGATCTAAAGGCTATCATTTCTGCAATTTCTACACTTGTTGAAGAAGCAACTTTTGTTGCAACAGCAGAAGGAATTACTTTCAGGGGAATGGATCCTTCACATGTCGCTCTGATTGATATTTCTTGGCCTAATTCTGCATTTGAAAAATATGAATGCGACAGTGATATTAAATTTGGAGTAAGAATTGATGAATTTTCTAAACTTATCAAAAGAGCTGATAAAAAAGACAGCATAGAAATTAGCATATCTGAACAAAACATGTTACTTGTAACAGTTGGAAAAAATAAAAAATACAAAATGCGTTTAATTGAAAGTTCCGCAACTGATACTCCATTACCAAAAATTCCATATGATTCAAAAATCATTTTAACTTCTTCAAAATTTGATAAAATACTTGGTGATGTACAAGTAGTATCTGATTATCTTACAATCCATACATCTGATTCAAAAGGAGACTTTTCAGGAAAAGGTGATTCCGGTGAGGTTGTAATAGATTTAGATAAAGATGATAAAGAAATTGAAGAAATTTCTTCTAAAGAAGACAGTGTTGGTACTTACAGCCTTGAATATCTAAATCCGGTAGTAAAAGCCGTAGGTTCCAATGCAGGCTCAATTACATGTGAATTTTCAAGCGCAAAACCACTTCGAATTGAATTCAAAGTAGCAAATATTGGTAGAATTCACTTTTACTTGGCTCCACGCGTCGAAAGTTAAAGCATTTAAAGATTAACAAGTTCAGGTATTTTGAATTGAGACTCGTAATAAAATATGGTGGAACATCAATTTCTACTGCAAAAGACATCCAAGCAGTAGCTAAACACCTTAATGAATTATCAAAGAAAAATCATATTGTCGTTGTATGTTCTGCAACTAGTGGAACCACTGATGATTTAATAGAAATTTCAGAATCAATAAAAAAAGAAAATAAATCAAAAGCAGAACAATTAGCATCAAAAATTACCAATAGACATAAACAATTGGCTAAACAGACAATCAAAAAATCTGATATAAGAAAAAAATTACTTGCAAAATTTGATCAAGATTTTGCTGAACTTATTGCACTAATTGATGGTATGGTGTTACTAGGTGAAGTTACACCAAGAACAATGGATTATCTATTTTCATTTGGAGAAAGACTATCAATTAAATTAGTTTCATCTGCAATAGACGATGCTGGAAAAAAATCAATTCCTCTTACTGGTAAGGAAGTAGGAATTGTTACTGATTCTAACTTTGGTGAATCAAAACCCCTTATTGATACAACTAGGTTAAGAGTATCAAAAACTATAGATGCCTTATTCTCAAAGAAAACAATACCTGTAGTAGGAGGATTTGTTGGTGCAGATCAACATGGACATGTAACTACTTTTGGTAGAGGTGGTTCTGATTACTCTGCAACAATTGTAGGTTCTTGCATAAAAGCAGATGAGATATGGTTGATGAGCGAAGTAGATGGATTAATGACTGCAGATCCTAAGATTGTAAAAAATGCAAAATTACTCAAAGAAGTATCCTACATAGAAGCAATTGAAATGGCTCTGTTTGGTGCAAAGCAAATACATCCACGAACATTTGAGCCTCTACTTACAAAGAAAATTCCTATGAAAATTAGGAGTTCTTTCAAGACTAAAAATGAAGGAACTCTAGTTTCAGCAACAACTTCATCAGCAGTAAAAAATACTGTAAAATGCGTAAGTAATGTACGAAATAATGGATTAATTGATGTCCAAGGAGGTAGTATGGTTGGAACTCCTGGTACAGCAGCAAAAATATTTGCAACATTAGCAAAAGCTGGAATCAATGTAATGATGATTTCTCAAAATCCTTCTGAATCAAGCATAACAATCGTAGTGAAAAATGCTGATCTTGACAAAGCAGTTAGTGCATTAGAATTGGAATTATTGGGTAAGATTATCAAAAAATTAGATGTAACTACAAATGTTGCTATCATAGCATTAATTGGTTCAGGAATGAGAGGAACAATTGGAGTTGCCTCAAAAGTATTTGGCGCAATTGAAAAAAATAAAGTAAATGTATCAATGATTACACAAGGTTCGTCTGAACTTAATCTGGCTTTTGTTGTAAAAAATTCTGATACTAATGCAGCCGTTCGAGCCTTACATGATGAATTTGAACTAGATAAAATCAACTAAGACAAATCATTTAAGGGAACAATCTTAAGATGATTTATTGAAAAAACTTTCAGCTTTATTATTAATTGGAATTTTTGTAACAGGCATAATTTTTGTATCATCAACGTCTGATCAATTTGTTGATGCAGGTTCTAGGAAAAAAATTCACTTTACTCAAACCATTACATCCTCCCAAGATCCAGGTCAAGGACATGAAAATCACCAACTAGCACTAATTCTATCTCCAAACATGGGAACAATCTATGATGGTTCCATGACATTTACCTCAAGTGAGCCTGTACAAATTGCAGTTTTACATGAAATCAACTCACAAGAATCAAAAGGTCAACCTATATGGACTGTAGATGGAAAAACGATTTATGGATTATCCTTAATTAATTTACAACAAAATTCAGGTTCATTTGAATTTACAGGAGCTGCTCTTGCATTGCATTCTCCAAATTCAAAAGAATTTACCACAACTGTTAGTGTTGATGGATGGATTAGAGGACAACCAACAGAAGTAATAATGCAAAAAATAGAATTACAAAAAGAAGAACCATCACAATTACTTTCAAGAACAAATGTTCCAGCTACAATTCCAATGCACAAAGGAATCTATGAAGGAAATCAAGTTCTTTACATTATAACTGATGGAAGTGATGAAGATTATGCAAAAACAATTACAGAAAAACAAAAATGGAATGTAGAACTTGCCCCTGTAATTGCAAACGTTCCAAAAAATACTCTTCAAAAATTATTTGTTTTTAAAAATGGAGTAGAAGGTGATGGACTCTATGGTTTTCAAAATGATGTATTTTCAAGTACCCCATCACAAGAATCAAAATACAGTGCTTTGAGTTCTATTGTTGAAGTTACGTGGAAAGTTGGTCAAAAAGAAATCGAGTTTAAATCTGCAGCAGATGTTATTGCAGCTGAAAAAGGTGGGAGAGTTAAATTTAATGAAACAGGTGTTGTTCTAAATACACCTCAAATCACTTGGCCAGATGGACAAATGATGATCCGTTCAGACAAGGAAATATCTGATGAAATGTCTTACAGTGGTGGTCAGATCACTGAAATTAATGAAGAAGAAATGACTGTTACTTTTGTTGCTCATAGAGGTTGGGGACCAGATGGTAGAACAATTTACTATATTGTAACTGATGCTACCCCCTCAGGACCTGCTAAATCAATGGGTGTTGTCTCATCTCCAAGTTCTGCAAATCTTATAGCACACTCAGGAGCAGTTGATCTTTTTCAATTCAAAAATGGAATCACTGGTTCTGGTCCATTAGGATTTCAGGCAGGAATTGCTGGAGCCTCGCTTGGTGATGCAAATTATAGTCCAATGTGGAGAATTTATCTTGTTGAATGGAATGATATAGAATCTGCAAAAATCTTAGAAACCAAGTCAGATATTGACTCATTTCGTGCAGATAATTTGTTATCAGTAACTATTGCAAGACCAACTAATAGTGATCATATAGTTAATTGTCCATTCATTGATCCATTTCAATAAACAATTCACTAAACGGATAAATTACTTAACAAAAAATTTCTTTTAAAATTGACTGGTAAACTCTACATTGTCGGTGTTGGACCTGGACATCATGATCATATGACGTTTCGAGCAAAACAAGTGATCGGTGAGAGTGATACAATTGTAGGATATGAAACATATGTAAATTTGGTTCAAGATCTAATTGAAGGAAAAACTGTTCATCGCTATGCTATGACACAAGAAGTTGAAAGAGCTCATCAATGTATTGATCTCGCTAAATCTGGAAAAATAGTTTCACTTGTTTCTAGTGGAGATCCTGGAATTTATGGAATGGCTGGATTAATCTATGAGACACTTGCTGAATCTGGATGGAATCCAAAAGATGATCTGCAAGTAGAAATTGTTCCAGGTGTATCTGCATTAAATTCATGTGCGTCAATTATTGGTTCCCCCTTAATGACTGATTTTGCAGTTGTTAGTATGAGTGATCTATTAGTTCCATGGGAAATAATCTCAAAAAGAGTTGAGGCAGCTGCACAAGGTGATTTTGTAATTGTAATTTACAACCCTGCAAGCAAAAAAAGAATTCATCAATTACAAGATACAAGAAAAGTTCTTTTAAAATATAGAAAACCTACTACACCAGTTGCAATAATTAAAGGTGCATTTAGAGAATCTGAAACAATTGTTATGACTGATTTAGAAAATCTACCAGATCATTCAGATCAATTAGGCATGATTAGTACTGTAATTATTGGAAATTCATCAACGTATACTTACAAAGATTTGATGATTAATCCACGAGGTTACAAATCAAAATATAATTTAGAAGAACAAACCAATCCAGATCTTAAAGTCTAAAAGCTCTTCTTTATTGCTTCACATAACTCTTCATTCAGATTTAGATTTTCTCTAATAGGGGAAATGACTTTAACTAAATAATTCCCAACAGTTTGTTTTAAATCTCCTGGATGTAATTTCTTTTCTGCAAAATCTTTTTCAAGTTGATTATAATTTGTGTATGATACATTTCCACCAAATTTTTCCGGCCTTTCGACCTTCATTTCACTAAATTCATGAAAGATTACCGTTCTTGAAATTTCAAGCAGTGGATTATTTTCAACATTTGCCTCTTCGCACCATGCCTTGCTGATTTTCTTCCTTATTTCATCATCAGTATTATGAACAAAAATACCTGAATTTGGATCTGATTTACTCATCTTTCCTAATATTTTATCGTCACTTGAGTCTGCAGGCTTTGTGAGGCCTGGTAATAATTTATGGTGAACAGCAACAGGAACCTTCCATTTCATTTTTGGAAAAATTTCTCTTACTAACATGTGTATTTTTCTTTGATCCATTCCAGCATGTGCAATATCTACATCTAAAGAATGAATATCTACTGCCTGCATCGCAGGATAGAGTAATTTAGCAACATCGATTTTTTTATCATCTTCTGATCTACCCATTATTGTTAATGTTCTCATTGTTCTTGCAATTGACATATGTTTTGTAAATTTAACAAGATCAGACCAATATTCTGTTTTTTCTTCATATAATTTTGAACCCAAAACAATTTCAGCTTCAGGACAAACTAACTTGAATGCATCTTGATAATATTTTGAAACTTTTGCAATTGTTTCCCAATCTCCTCCTAATTTGTCATTTATCAGAGTGTGCCAATCAGCAAGAAAAATTTTACATTTTACGCCAGCTTTTACGAAATCATTAATTTTGAATCCTGTGCTAATTAGACTACCAAGATGTAAAAAACCAGAAATTTCTAAACCAATATAGTGATTTGGAGATGAATTTGTTTTGAATAATTCAATTAATTCCTCTTGTGTTACAATTTCTTCTGTTGGTGGTCTTTGAATCAAATTTACTTTTTCTATAATATCCAAATCAAAACAACTTTTGAGAATAAACGTATAAAGTTATTCAAAAACTTGATTTACACTTGGAAGCTTTGAATAGAGGATATTTCTATATTTTTTATGACTCTTGAAGAAGGATTAGAATTAATTGAAAATTATAAAAAAGGTCTTGAAAAGTTTCTTGAAACATTACCAGAACAATCGGTTCAATTAGGCTCAGAAATGATCCAAACTTTGTCACTAAATTCAAAAAATGAAATCAAAAATTTAGAGGCAATTGAAAAAGCTTTAAAACGACAGCCAAAATATGAATCTGGTTTATCTGAATAACTTTTACTTACAATTCTTTTTGTGCTTTCTCAGATCTTCCGAATAATCAAATTCAGTACCACACACTCTGCATTTTTCCTTTTTTTTGTTATGAGCTTTTTCTTGATGTTTTTTTAATCTTTCAGAATCTGGAAGAACTGTACCACATTTTTTACATTTTAATTCATTTTTATTAGAACCAAATAATCCCATAAAGAAAACATTCAGACATAGTAGAAATAGTTTTTTTATAAAATTTGTCTAAAAATATACAATAAATTCAAAATTCTCATTCATCAAGGCTTTTTCTAGGTTTTATGCTAAGATAAAATGCATGAGTGCTAATGATAAATGCTGCAAGGAATACTTTGGTTGCAAAAACTAAATTCCATGGTCTATCAGGATCTGGATAAGCCACTGACAATTTATCAATATCTGGAACAATCCCATCAATGATACCTGCTGTCATTTGTGCATTTAACACTGTAAAATTGTATAATACTTCATAGAAAGTTATTATTGAAAAACTTAACAACATTAGTTGTAATAATGCCATTTTTGTACCGACAATTTTATCTCCAGCAGTTCTTCTCCATCCAATTCTTGTAACACAATACCATCCAATTATTGTAGAGAAAAATATCCATGTTGATACTCTTGCAAAATTTTCAAATGGGATTGTTGTATTGTGAATTGCTTCCCCCATAACATAAGTTCCATTTTCAATCCATTCTATCATTGTGACATATACTCCAAAAACCAATGTTGATGCCATTATGAATCCACAAATGTAGAAAATATACAGATAAACTTTGTAACCTGAATCTGATTTTTCAAGATGACGTGGTTTCATAATGCCGTTTGCCAAATTTTGAAATATAAAAATTCATGTTTCCATATTGAGATTTATAGACTAGTTATAAGCAGGAATAATGTTGAAAATTCCAATTAACATTCCTATTGTAGGTAAAGAAGAGATTACAGCAGTCACATCTATTCTAAAAAATGGCGCATTGACCTCAGCTGCAAATCAAGGTGGAAAACATGTCCAAAATTTTGAAAAATCTGTAACTTCCTTTGTAAAGTCAAAATATGCTATTGCTGTTAATTCCGGAACTGCTGCTTTACAGGCTGCACTTTATGCATTGGATATAAAAAATGGGGATGAGGTTCTAGTTCCTTCATTTACGTTTGTAGCAACAGCAAATGCAGTTGTTTCAACTGGGGCAAAACCTGTTTTTGTTGATATTTTAAAAGAAAATTATACTATAGATCCTGATGCTCTTGAAAAAAAGATTACAAAAAAAACCCGTGCAATTATTCCGGTTCATCTTTACGGTAATATAGTAAATGTAGATAGATTATCTGAAATTTCTAGAAAATATAATCTTCCAATAATTGAAGATTCTGCTCAGTCTTTAGGAAGTATGTATAAAGGAAAATACTCTGGCACTTTTTTTGATATGGGATGTTATAGCATGTATCCTGCAAAGGTTATGACATCCGGTGAAGGTGGTTTTATTGTAACTAATAGCAAAAAACTCAGAGACAAATTACTAATGATTAGAAATCATGGAATGGTCCATGGATATGATACTAAGATGTTTGGATTAAACTTACGATTACCAGAAATCAATGCTGCAATTGCAACTGTACAAATGAAAAAACTCCCAAATTTTTTAAAAATTAGAAAGCAAAATGCTGAACTACTAACAAAATTACTCTCTGATCTTAAAATTAAATTACCTACTCAAAGAAAAGATGAAAATCTAAACTGGTATCTTTATACTATTGCTGTTGAAAAACGTGATAATATTTTGAAAAAATTAAATAAAAAAGGAATAGGTGCTGCATCATACTATCCTACACCAATTCATAAAACACCATTTTACAAACAAAATACAAAACTTCCCGTTACTGATTGGGCATCTTCACATGTCCTCTCATTACCCATTCATCCAAAAGTTACTCGAAAAAATATCGAATTTATTGCTAAAACCATTCGTGATGCTTTGTGAATGTTATAGGTGAAGCAATTGGAGAACTTTGCAAGATAATTTTACCAATTAATGAGGAATACTATCTAGGAAATCCAAATTCTTCAATAGCAGTTTGTACACTTTCAAGCATGAATTTACTCAAAAATTTTGCAAATTCTGAGATTTTAAATAAAATATCCATCGTAGGACGACTACTTTCTGAAAATAAAGGAATTGATTCTATAATAAAATATGTAAACAAAAATCCTCAAGTAGACACCATCATTGTTTGTGGAAAAGAAGTTTGGGGACACAAACCTGGCCATTCTTTATTAGAATTACACAAAAATGGAATTGATCAAAAAAATCGAATAATTAATTCTACTAGTCCTGATCCATATCTTACAGTATCAAAACCAGAAATAAGATATTTTCAACACAAGATAAATCTTGTAAACTTGATTAATGAAACTAGATTTGAATTAATTTTAGAAAAATCTAGTGTTTTTTAATATCCATTTCGTTGTCTTTCGCGATTGATTTCATTTTTCTTTTTGTATTCTTTCAAAATATCATCAGGTGTTAATTTTAGCTCTAGTGATGCTTGTACAACAAAATGCCAAATATCGATTAATTCTTCTCTTGCTTCATCTTCATTAAATTCAATTGGAGTTTTCCACCATTTCCAATTTGTTGTACGTTGTAATTCAACTGCCTCATGCATAATAGCTGTACACAAAGCAGAAATTCTTCCTTCAGAATCTTTTGGATATCTATCTAATTTCATCATTTCTGAAAGACCTTTTTGGAGCTTGAATATTGTTTCCAGTCGATCTTTTTCAGATGTTTCTTGTGACAATGACAAATTAATTTGATAAATAATTGAACTTAAGTCTTTTTAGAATCGAATCATCTTTTCGTAAATCTTGACACGTTTTGCAATATCACCATTTTTAATTTTTAATAATCCATCTAAACCATATCTTTCAACTGCGAATGAACCTAAAACATTTCCATAAACTACAGCTTTTTTGATATCTGATAACTTGGTAGATTTTTTGCTAGCAAGATAACCTATCATTGCTCCAGCAAAAGAATCTCCTGCTCCAGTTGGATCTACTACATCTTCTAAGGAAAATCCTGCAGTTGGAAAAATTACATCATCGTAAAACATCAAGGAACCATGCTCACCTTTCTTAATTATGACATATTTTGCTCCCCATTGCATCATTTTTTTAGCACATTTAATCAGATTGAATTCTTTTGTTAGAAGTTTAGCTTCTTCATCATTAATTACAACTGCATCTACGGCCTTGATCATTTTAATTACTGCATCACGTTTAGTAGATATCCAAAAATCAATTGTATCACACATAGAGAATTTTACTTTATCAAATTCTTTAATTAGTGCAGTATTTTGTTCTGGATCGTTATTTGCAAGATATATGAATTGAGATTTTTTATAAGCTTCTGGCACTGTTGCTTTAAAATCTCCCAGTACATTTAATTCAGTTTTTAATGTTGATCTTGTACTTAGTGTGTTGTCATATTTACCGTCATAACGAAATGTTTTGCCTTCTTTGATAGTTAATCCTTGTAAATCAAGATATTTTGATAAAATTTTATGATGTGGTTTAGGAAAATCTTTACCAACTACTGCAATTAATCCCGTGTCTACAAAATTACTAGCTGAAATAGCTGCAAATGTAGCAGCACCACCTAAAACATTCTTTAGTGTTTTTTTTGGAGTTCTAATAGTATCTAATGCTGTAGATCCAAAAACAGTAAGCATTTGTTAAGAAATTAATTTTGATGTATAAATTCTCTTGCTTGTTCTTCTGTTGGATAGTACACAAATGGGACATCAATTGATGTAATTACCATATCGTATTTTATTACTCCTGAAATTCTCACTGATTGCGACTCATCATCTGAATTTACATCTGTATGAAATGTACCTCTAACATAACTACTATCTAATGGTTGTAAAGTAAATGACTCCAAGTTACCTTTTCCAATAATTTCATCATTAGAAATTATAAAAAATTCAGTTTCCCCAGCATTTAAAATTAATAATGAAGGATTTTCAAATTGTAATTCTATATTATAGTTTGAGCCTTTCTCATTTTCATTTAATAATTCACTTTGATTAATACTAACCCTGATCTGTGAAGCAGATGCATATTGTGAATAACCAAAAATACTCATGCCTAATACAAACAGAACAACTATGCCTGCTTTTTTAGATGATTTCATGACTAGTTTTAACATGTTTACATTTTAACTAAAAACGAAAAAAATCCCAATAAATTGTGTAAAAGTTTTGATCTAATCTTAAACCTCCTTAGAGCTAACAGAATAAATCAAAATTATATGACAATTTAGCGTTGGCTAGAATTAAACTGAAAATAGGGGAAAATGAAATTGAGGTTGATTCTAGAGATTTTTATGTTGATAATCAAACATTAGGCGAAATCATTGATGATATTTCTAATCATTTACCTGATAATCAAGCCAAAATTGTGTATGAAGCAGAAGATATCCAAAAACCAACCCAAGTTGAACAATCAACAGAGTCATTTGGTTTAGAATATCTTGATGATGCTGAAGCTTATGAACCAGAATTTAACGAACCAAAATACATAGCTTCTCATGAAATTAAATCAAAATTAAGAATTTTAGAAACAAGTAGATTCTTTGATTCACCAAGAACAGTAACTGAAACTGTTCAACAACTTAGAGAATATGGTTGGGCTACTAGTCCTTTGGATGTATCAAAAGCATTAGCAAAAATGGCATCTAACAAAGAAATTTTGAAAAACCACAATGAAAATAGAACTCATTATTTTGTCCAAGAATCATTAATAGCTAACTAGAAGAATAACTACACTTTTCACATGTGAGAAAAACTTCTCCATCCAAATGATCGAAATGTGTATTACATTTTTTACATGTGTGATGCATATCATAATATCCATCTTTCTCTATCTCTCCAATTCTATTTGATTCCAAATCTGTGCTTTTACACTTTATACAATGACAACCACATTCAATTTTCATGACTATTCTCCGATAATCTATGTATACTTGAATTGACTATACAAATCATTGGAAAAGAAAAGAGAGATCCCAATAGAAATTGACGAACATTTCAAACTCTTTGGAAAAGAACCATGGGAAGTAGATTATGGTGAAAAATGTGTTATTTGTAATGTAAGGATTGATGAATATGGTTTTTGTTCTTGTGGATCTAGCGGAGATTGACTTTTCTTAGTTATACAACAGTCACAATAATAAAAATTGTTTAACACTTTCCAATTCCAAAGAAGGCAAGAAACCACTCCCACCATCCACATTCTACAGTATTACTTGGTTCAGAAATTACAGTAGTGCCTATTATTGAAATTTCACCAGTGGTATCTGGTTTCATATTAATCCAAACATGAGTTCCATTGTTAATATATTCATGAAAGAAAATTTTTTCATTATTTAAAAATACATCATAAGTTTCAGATGATAATTCTATAGGAATTATAGTAGTTACAAATCGATTTGCATCATTTATTTTGAAACTAATTTCTTTATTTGATTTATTAAAATCAAAATTTTCTGTCTCTGCAAATGTTCTTATCTCGATTACAAATTCTATATTTTTCCAATTAACATATTCAATCTTTTTTGGCTCACCAACTGAATATTCCAAAATCATTTGACAACCATGACAAGAAATTCCTTTTTTATCATCTAAGAAAACCGGTCGATCATTAACATGAATTAAATCAATTTCTTGAGGAATAAAAAAAGTCGTTGTTTGAAGATATCTAAAATCCCAAGTCCACACTTTATCTATTTCCGTAAGTACATTTTCAAGATCATACTCAATGATTAATTTTTCCTTAGATGGTTGAAGTAATACAACATTGTCTTCATTCATTGAAAATAGCTCATCTATTCCTTGTTCATTTGTTACTGAAATATTTGAAACAGTTCCATCAATCAACTTAAGATCTACTGGAAAATTTGATGAACTTACTACATGTTTGACATGAACTTCTCCATCTGAATTAATCGTAACTTCGATTGATTTTTGTTCAGCAATTTCACCTATTGAAATTTGAGCGTAAGCTAAGGGAATTAACGATATTGTAATTAAAATCCCTAAAATCCCAAAAATCTTCGTATTCATCTATTCCACAGTAACACGAATCATTGATGCTTTTTCTAATGGACAATCATTGCCATCTCTATCAAGATTTACAATTTTGTCTGCAACATCCATTCCTTGGGTCACTTCGCCAAATACAGTATACTGTCTATCTAAAAATGCACTATCAGAAGTAACAATAAAAAATTGTGAACCTGCACTATCTGGATCTTGCGATCTAGCCATAGAAACTATGCCTCGCAAATGTGATCTTGAATTAAATTCAGCCTTGATATTATATCCTGGTCCTCCCATTCCCCATGAACCTTTGTTGTCTGTTTTTGTATTAGGATCGCCTCCTTGAATCATAAATCCTGGGATGACTCTATGGAAAAGTGTTCCATCATAAAATCCATCTTTAGCTAATTTCTCAAAATTTCTTACAGTTTCTGGAGCTAATTCAGGAAGAAGCTTAAATGAAATGTTTCCCAAATTGGTTTCAATATTGACTGTAGCCATTAGGATGAATCTGCAAATACATCTTAATAGTCTTTTGCGAAAATGGCTTTGAAAATTCTTTCATATATTTTAACAATATTGAAAAATCCATAATGATTAGTACGTTTTTCGTTAGAAAATTTATTGTTGTAGACTTTAGAAATTTCTAATTAATAATTACATGAAAAATCTGAATTAAAAAGATGTGACAATTTTGGAATTTCAAAAGTTATAGTCTTATATAGAACAATTAAAATCTAGAATTCGTTGAATCGTACAAACCAAAGCACGATAATTAAAGAAGCGATTAATTCTTATCTTGACAAAGGGGTAACCGACAAGCAGGATATCTATACCAAAGTAGTTGATGAACTTGGTGTTCCAAGACCAACCGTAAGAAGAGTTGCAAGAGATCTAAGAACCGAACTGTTGCAAAAAATCCAAATCTTACAATCAGATATGCCAAAAGCAACTACCCCTGAAGAAGACGAATAAATTCGGCTCTTTTTTCTTTTTAATTATATTATTTTATGATTTTTAGCATTACTGTTATAAATAATGAAATTTTCAAACAATTATGGGATACCTAGGTAACCATTTAGCAACAATAGTAACTGGAGTCTTTGCAGCAATATTGACAGCGCTATGGCCTTACTTTGTTGACTTTGCGCCAATACTAAATTTTGTCTTCATTATGGCGGTTCCAATTACATGGTTCTTGACTTTCACATGCTGGATCTCTCAAAAAAGTACCGATTACATGCATAAACACGCTCCATCACACTCTGAAAAAAAAAGCTTGAGTAATAGCCAAACTATTCAAACTACAACAAATTCGCAAGTAAATCTTTTGGAAATCAAACAAGTTCAAAATGAATTATTACTTGAACTAAACAATGTAAAAGAATCAGTTAAACTCAAAGATAGTGAAATTGAAAGATTAAACCAAGAAATTTCTAATCTTGAAACTCTTGTACAAATTGAATCACTAAAGACTGAACTAGCTAATCTCAAAATGCTAGCTTCCGGAAAAAAAACTAAGAGCAAATAGATCTAATCTTTACAGTGACAACAAACTTCCCCATGATTATTCTTACAACCAGGACAACTGACAGCTCCACCAAAATGGCATTTACATGAACACAATTCAGTTGGATCTTTTTTTTCGTTCAATTATATAATCTCTAATTGATGTTAGTATTTGACTTTTATACGTTAAACAATCATGAATTATAGTAATTATAATTCCAAATTTAGAACTAAATCTATGAAAGGAAATTTTTTAAAAGCATTTGGAAACTAATTTGATTTAAAAATTTTCAAAAATGAATATTAATACCACTTAACCCACAAAATAAACAATCCCAAAAAATAATTTTCAAATAATTCCAAATTCATTCTCAAAATAGACATTCAAAAACATAATGAATTTTTGTATATGTTAATTGAAGAAATAATACAAAATAACTCTTTCAATGAAAATGTATTATTCAAATTTTTACAATGATGAATTTGATTAAAAGATTATCACTCAATTGACTTTTGAATAATTGGTAATGACAAAATTTTTTGCGTATTAATTTTGAATATTTAATTTAAGGTCAAATCAAGGCTAATTTTGATGCTAAAAGTTATGTAAAATATTCAGTTCATTTTGAGGCTAATCTTTATGCAATTTAGAAGCAATCTCTAAAGTTTCATCTACCATTTCTTTTAGTCTATTTTGTACATCTTTATCTGTAACAGAATTTTCAGATACAGATTCAGTAGTTAGGAAAACAGCTTTTGGATTTGCTATTACTCTAAAATATGATAGCAATTGGGTGATCAATGTCTGAACGTTTACAAAACCAACATTTCCAGCAGCTAAAATTGTAATTCCCGCAACCTTTCCTGGAGTTTTTTTATAATCGATATATTCAAACAGATTTTTTAACGCTGAACTAAAAAATGAATTATAAATTGGTGATCCAATTAACCATACATCTGCATCCATAATGTCACTTGCAGCAGTTTTTGTTGCTTCATTATATTCTACATCTGGTCCTCTGTAATATTCTATTAGACCTTCTGAAAGATTAATGAATTTCGTATCTTGATTTTTTGATTTAGTGTATTCAAAAACATATTTCATTATAACTTGCGTATTTGCATTTTTTCTTGGACTGCCAGAAATAACAACTATTTTCATATCATCAACCATTTGTCTTTGTATTTAAATTTCTAAGAATTTTTGAAATTAAGCGGGCTTGGAGGGCTTCGATCCCTCGACCTGTAACTTAGGAGGCTACTGCGCTATCCATGTTGCGCGTCAAATTGACTCTGCGCTACAAGCCCAGCAAAAAAAAACATTCTTAATTATTTAAGCGTAATCAAGGTTATCTTTGATCATGTTTTGAATTTTTTTCCAATCTTTATTTTCTTTATCATTCCATTTTTCAAAAAATACTACATCTTTTAATTCTAGTCTTGGTAACCAACCTTTAGTCTCAAGATCTGGTTTCTCTGCAAATTCATCAACATATCCTAAACACAAATACGCTACAGGTATAACGTGCTCTGGTAAATCTAAAGTTTCTTTTAATGTTTCATTTGATAAAATGCTTACCCATCCAAGACCTACTCCTTCTGTTCTAGCTGATAACCACAAATTCTGAATTGCACAACATACACTATAAAGACCAGCTTCTGGAATGCTTGATCTACCAATTACAAACGGTCCAAATTTTGTAGGATCATATGTTACACAAAGATTGACTGGAGATTCCAAAATTCCTTCTAACTTGAATGAAAGATATTTTGATCTCTTTGGTTCTTCGACTAATTGAGATGAACGATTTTTTTCTTCCTCAAATGATTCTTTTATTTTCTTTTTTGTATCAGGATCTTTTATCAAAATAAAATTCCATGGTTGAGAAAATCCCACTGATGGTGCATGATGTGCAGCATTAAGAATTTTTGATAAAATATCATCTTCTATTGATTTTGAGGTAAAGTGAGATCTTACATCTCTTCTTGAGTAAATTGCCTTATAGAATCCTCTTTTTTCTTCATCAGTAAAATTTTCTGTCATCTATTTTGTACCCTCTTTCTTTCTTTTGTTAAACGTTAATAATGTCAATTATTTGATTTATTTTTCAATGGGCCTGTAGTCTAGCTGGTTAGGATACCGCCTCGACATGGCGGTGATCATGAGTTCGAATCTCATTAGGCCCACTTTTTAATTAATAACCTGTCTTGAAATCTATATCAGCTTCACTCCATGAAGTCTGAGTGGTGATTTTTCCTTCAGCAGAAAAACTAACAATTTTTTCATTTATTGCATCTTCATAAAGTTCTGAATTTACTTCAGATTTGCTTAATACGAATATGTTTTTCAGAGGAATCTCTGCCCCTGAATAAAATATTGCTCTTCCAGGCAGAGAAATATCTACTGTAGAATACTGTCCTTTTCCTAACAATTTTTCATCTCCATACAATTGATAATCAATAAGTGAAACTGTCAAGGTTTTGTCACTTGGGTTTTTTACTAGAAATGTAACATCAAATTTTGCTTGATTGTTTTCTGAATTAACTTCTTTTAATTTCACACTTGTTAATTCAATTTCAACTTGTTCAAGTCCTACATTATCTAAACTAGCATAGAAAACAATTCCCCCCATTAAAGCAAATACTCCAGCTATTGCTAGATAAACTGTCATTTTACTTTGAAGTGCCATTTCATTGATTTGAGATTTGTACAACTAAAAAAGGTTGTCAAGATGCAAATACATAATATTTGATTCAAAAGATCCTAAACTATGGCTGCAATAGAACAAGCAATTATCACTTGGATTCATCTTGTTGCAGCTTCGATATGGGTAGGTGGATCTTTATTCATTGGAATTGTATTTTCCCCTCTTTTGAAAACTATGACAAATTCTATTGAAGAAAGAATGCAAATAATGATTCGTGTTGGAAGACGATTCAACAAAATTGCTGTCCCGTCATTAATTATTCTGATGGTAACAGGATTGTATACTTCGCATGTTTTACTTAGTAAACCTGAACTTCTTATTTCAACAAGCTATGGAACATTTTTAATCATTAAAATTATTCTTGTAATTGCATTAATTATTACATATGCTGTTCATGTAAGAGTAATTCGTAAAGACATAGAAGAAAAAATTATGTCCAATCAAATGCCCGAGTCAGAAATTCAAAAATTAAGAAAAAAAATCATTATACTCGGAGAGATTACAGTAGTTTTGTCTATTGCGATACTATTTTTTGCATCATTACTTGATGCTGGAGTTTGAAATTCCCTCAATAATCACTTCATATCCATAACTTGTTTTTCCAATACCGTATTTACAGCCGGTAATTTTTGATGTAACAAACAAATTTGTTTCTAAATGTTTTGTAATTTCTTTTACTTGAAAAATCGTTTTTCCATTACCTAAACTTGCTGGAACAACTATCATATCTGCCAAATTATCATCTATTGAATAACCTTCAATAAATTTATCAAGATCCAAATCAAAATTATGTGTTTTTTTATTATACAATCCGTCCAATCCTATTATTGAATTATCATCAACACTATAGATTAACAATGATGCACCTGAATCTAATGCCTCTTCTGATTTAATTTCTACATCTACAATAAAATTTGCAACGTCTAACTTCTTTACAATTTCATTTACTTTACTCTCAATTTCTTCTCTAAGTAATTTTGAAAATGAACAAATTAATTTTATGTTATTTGTTTTTCTTTTTGAAAATATTATTGAATTTACGTTAGATGGATTTATTTGTAAATTGATTTTTCCACCCCCTTTTGGATAATAACCACGTTTACATAATTCAAATGAAAATTTTATTCCCATTCTTGAATATGCTTCTCTTAAAACATGTTGAGTATAATCAATAGTTGGACTCCAAAGAACATCTGTACCTCCTTTAATTTTTAAATTAAGTTTTTTTCGTGAAACTGCAACTACTGGAATTAGAACTTGTAAAATCAATGGGATGCTTCCAGCGGTACCAACATCTGCCTCTAAATCCAAATCTTCAAGATTGCCTGGAATGAATTTTAATTCTGTTGATCCAAGATTTGCTCCAACAACTTTAGCATTTGCAATTTTTTGAAGTAAAGTAATTGCTGTAAGATGTTGCGGTTTTAATCCAGGAATTTTTCTATTCTTTCTAATATTTTCTAAATGAATTGCTTGTTTTGTAATACATGAGAGTGCTATTGCTGAACGAATAATTTGTCCACCCCCCTCACCATGTGCTCCATTAATTTTTAAAAAATCCATATTTTTTCCTAATATCTGCTCTTTATGATAGTTTTTTAAAAAGAAATTTTCTATGGTTAGTATGAATGGTTTGTTGATAGGTAGATTCCAACCTTTTCATCTAGGTCATCTTAAAGCATTAGAATTTGCATTAACAAAAGTTGATAAATTATGGATCGGCTTGGGCAGTTCCAATAAACCTATTGAAAAAAACAATCCATTCACTGCTGAACAACGAAAAGAAATGATTCTATCTTCAATTGATGATTCAATGAAAAAGAGAATTTCAATTTACTTTATTCCTGATGTGGATAATCATATGAGATGGATTGAAAAAATAGATACCATTGTACCAAAATTTGATATAATTTTTTCAAACGACGAATTAACAAAGCATCTTTATTCAAAAAGAAATATTCAGGTTCTTTCTATTCCATTTTTGAATAGAAAATCATTATCTGGAACTAATATACGCGATCTAATTATCAGCGATCAAAAATGGGACGATCTTGTACCTGCTGGAACTAGAAATTTTTTAAAAAATTTTGATGCTAAAGAACATTTGAAAAATCTCTAATTATAAATAAACCCCATAACGAACTGTGATAGATAACATATGGAATATCTTTCAATGCTTCCTGGTCCAACAAATGTACCTAACAGAGTTATGAGGGCAATGCTTGCACCTATGATTAATCATAGAAGTGACGATTTTGTAGAATTATACACTGATGTAGTTGCAAAAACACAGCAAGTATTTGAAACGCAAAACGATATTGTAGCATTGTCTGCATCTGGAACTGGTGCAGTAGAAGCAGGTGTTGTAAATTTAGTTAAAAAAGGCGATAAAATCATTATGCCTGTAAATGGCGAATTTAGTAATAGATTATCACAATTAATCGAAGGTCAGGGTGGCAATGTTGTAAAACTTGAAACACCTCCTGGAGAAAATGCAACTTTTGATCAAGTAAAAGAAGCATTTGATAACAATAAAGATGTTAAAGCATTCTATGTTGTTCACAATGAAACCTCAACAGGAACAATGGTAAATTATCTTGATAAAGTATCTGACTTAACTTCAAGAAATGATGCTTTCTACGTAGTAGATTCAGTTTCACTACTTGGTGGCGCTCCACTTCCAGTTGATAAATGGAATATTGATGTATGTATGACCGGTGCACAAAAAGCAATAGCTGCCCCTCCCGGAATTTCACCAATTTCTGTAAGTGCTAAAGCTAAAAAATACATGATTGAAAACCCACCATCTACAATGTATTTCAATTTAGCAAGATACTTCAAATATTATGATGAGGAAAAGCATACTCCTTTCACACCAGCACTTCCATTGCTTTATGCATACAGAGAAGCGTTATCTATAATGTTAGAAGAAGGATTACAAAATGTCTTTAAACGTCATAAAGTTTGTTCAGATGCATTATACTCTGGATTAAGTGCAATGGGCCTATCTCCATTTGCAAAAGAAGAAGATCGTTCAATCTCAATCGTAGCATTAAATTATTTAGATGGACTTGAAGACAAAACTTTCAGAAGTACATTAGCTGACAAATTCAAAGTTTTAGTTGCTGGTGGCTTTGGGAATCTTAAAGGTAAAGTATTCAGAGTTGGATGTATGGGAGAAGTTAGTCCATATCATGTAATGAGAACTATTTCTGCAATTTCAGCTACATTATCAATGATGGGATATGATACTGATGCTCAAGCAGGACTCAAAACTGCACAAGAAAAACTAAAAGCTCTCTAAACCCTGTTAACTTAATATAAGGAAATTCGAGACCGATCACATTGACATTTGATAAAGGATCATTAATTTTAGTTGATTATACTGCAAGAGTAAAAGATACTGAAGAGATTTTTGATACCACTATTGAAGAAGATGCAAAAAAACATTCTATTCATGAGCAAAATGTCAAGTATCAACCTAAACTAGTTTCTATTGGAGAAGTTTCATACCCTGTACTAAAAGGACTTGATGAAGCTCTTGCAAAAACATCAGTAGGTGATAAACTCACAGTAGAAGTAACACCAGACAAAGGTTTCGGTGAAAGAGATTCTGGAAAAGTTAGAATGATTCCTATTAGAAAATTAGGAGAAGATGCAGAAAAAGTAACAGTTGGTGATACAATTGAAGTTGATAATAAAAGAGGAATTATTCGATTTATCGGTTCTGGTAGAGTTCAAATAGATTACAATCATAGATATGCTGGAAAAACAATTCTGTTTGATGTCAATGTCATCAAATCACTTGATTCTCCAAGTGATAAAATAGATGGAATTCTAAAAAATAGACTACCAGTTGAAGACACAAAAATTTCATTTGACTTGAAGGATAAAGAAGTAAGCATCACAATTCCTGAAGAAATTTTACGTGCTGATGGATTACAAATCATGAAACACTTTATTCAATTAGACATCTTCAAATTTGTCCCAACCTTAGAAAAAGTGAGTTTTGTTGAAACACATATCAACAAACAAGCTCAGACAAAGAAACCTGAAACAAAAGAAAAAGCTCCTGAACAAAAAACTGCTTAAATTACTTTAGTGCTCTTTGCAAGATTTTTAGCTCTTCTTTCTGTCATCTCTATTTCTTTTAGAATTGTATATCTTTCTGGTCGTAAATCTTGTGCAATCATTAGTGCATCGACTATTTGATCTTCACTCAAACCAATTTGTTTTGCAGTAGTTGGAGCTCCTACGTCTTTTAATGTCTTTACGATCTTTTTCCAATCTTGTCCTTGAAGTTTTGTAATCATAATTGCACCTAATCCACATTTTTCACCATGTAACCCTTTACCTGGTGCAATTTTGTCTAATGCATGTGAAAAAAGATGTTCAGCACCAGAACATGGTCTACTACTTCCAGCAATACATGATGCAACTCCTGCACTAATCAGAGCTTCAACTATTACTCTAGCATCTAGACCTTTCTTAGCATATTGACTAGATTTTTCCATAACTATTTCTGCACTCATTATTGCTAAATTGGCTGAATATCTTCCGTAATATTCCCCTGTTTTATCTCGTCCTAATTTCCAATCTTTAACAGCACTGATATTTGCTACCAAATCTCCACATCCGCTTGCAAGTAATCTTGATGGTGCTTTTTTGATGATGTCAATATCTACAAAAACACCTAGAGGCGCAGTAGCAATAATCGAATGAGGTTTATCACTTTTTATTGAAACGAATGGACTAGCTATTCCATCATGTGAAGCTGCCGTAGGTACACTAACAAATGGAATATCTAAATTAAAAGCAACCATTTTTGCTGTATCTACAGAACGACCACCTCCTATTCCTGCAATTATATCACTGTGGTCTTTTTTTACATCAATCTGGATTTTTTTTAGACTGTTAAACTGATTATCTTTTGCTGTATGCCAAACAAATTTGATTTTTTTACTCTTTAATGATTTCTCAATTTTTTGTTTAAGAATTTTTTTTACATGAATTCCTGAAATTAATGACACTTTCTTAGGTTTAGTCAAACTTTGAAGAAAATCTGCAAATTCATTGATATTCTTTTCACCTACAACAATTTGTCTAGGTAATTCCATCGTGTGTGAATCCATGCGATCTTGATTTTTTCTCATTATTTATGATTTCAAGGGATCAAAAAGTTATTTAAAAGGGATAGATTCACTTCACATTATCTTAGTAGGTGTATTTTGTCAAATAACGTTGAAGAAAAAATTTTGCATGGGACTACCACTGTAGGTATCAAGGCTAAAGATGGTGTAGTTTTATGTGCTGATATGAGAGCCAGCGCAGGCTATTTCATTGCAAATAATAATACTATGAAAATTCAACAAATTGATCAGCATGCAGGACTCACATTAGCAGGCGGTGTAGCTGATGCACAAAACATTGTCGATATTTTACGTTATCATTCTAATCTTCACAGAGTCGAAAAACAGAATTCAATCTCAATCCATTCACTTGCAAGACTCTGTTCGTTAATTTTCCATCAAAATAGGGGATATCCATTCATGGCAGATATCTTACTTGGTGGGTATGATGCAAATGGTCCCTCATTATTTAATGTCGATATGTTTGGTTCAGTTGAAGAGAAATCATATGTTACAACTGGTAGCGGTTCTCCAGTAGCATATGGTTTACTCGAAGAAGAATATAAAGAAGATCTTACTATCGAAGAAGCAAAACAAGTAGCTCTACGAGCTGTTAAAGCCGCAATTGTTAGAAACATTGGTACAGGCGATGGAATCAACATCGCAATTATGGACAAAGATGGTTTCCGTCTATTAACCGATGAGCAAAAAAAAGCCGTCATCGAACTTTAGTGATTTAATGCAAAGAAAACAACAATCAAAAGAATTACCTCCTACTAGCCAGAATATAATGGCCACCATACTGCAAAGTATACCCAAAGAGGCAAGTGTTACAAAAATAGAATATGAAGGACCAAGAATTGCTCTGTATACAAACTCTCCTAGATATCTAATGGAAAATAATGATACAATTTCTAATCTTGTAAACATAATTAAAAAAAGAATAGTTGTTAGAACTGATGAATCAATTAGAAAACCTGAAGATGAAGCTAGAAAAATTTTAGCAGACTGTGTTCCAAAAGAAGCAAATCTACAAGGAACTATTTTTGATACGGCAACTGGTGAAGTATCAGTTGAAGCAAAAAGACCCTGGTTATTACAAAGAAATGCTAAAGAATTCAATCATGCTGAAATTACTGAGAAGATAGGTTGGAGATTACGTATTAGAAAAGCCACTACTATTCCTTCACGCACAATTCAAACAATTAATGCAACTCTAAAACAAGCCTCAATTGAACGAAGCAAACAGCTTAAACAAGTAGGTGATGAAATTTTCAGACCTAGATTATCTCAAAGGACAGAAGTGTCTCTTTATACTCTTGGTGGATTTGGTCAAGTGGGAAGATCATCACTACTACTATCTACTCCTGAAAGCAAAATCCTAATTGATTGTGGAATTAATCCTGGTGCCCGTTCTCCTATGGATGCATTTCCAAGATTAGACTCTCTAAACATAACATTAGATGAACTTGATGCAATAGTTATTGGACATGCACACTTGGATCATACTGGATTTTTGCCAACACTTTGTAAATATGGATATAAAGGCCCAATCTATTGTACTGAACCAACATTACCGATGATGAATTTGATTCAATTAGATGCAATCAAGGTAGCTTCTGCTCAAGGAAGAACTCCAATTTATTCAGAACGAGATGTAAAACAGATAATGAGACAAACAATTACTTTGCCATATGGAACTGTAACTGATATTTCTCCTGATATCAAACTTGTACTTGCAAATGCAGGTCATATTTTAGGTTCTGCATTATGTCATTTTCATATTGGAAATGGTGATCATAATTTTGTTTATTCTGGTGATATTAAATTTGGAAAAAGTATTCTATTTGAAGCTGCTAGTTGGAATTTTCCAAGAGTAGAAACATTATTGATTGAAAGTACGTATGGCCTCAAAGAAGATATTCAACCAACTAGACAAGAAGTTGAATCTGCTTTCATTAATGCGGTAAACAACACTTTGGCAGATGGGGGCAAAGTGTTGATTCCAATACCTGCAGTTGGACGTGCACAAGAAATTATGATGGTAATTGATCATTATATGAAATCAGGAGAAATGGTTGAAGCACCTGTATTTACTGAAGGAATGATCTCAGAAGCATCAGCAATACATGAATCATATCCTGAATATCTTGCAAGAGAATTAAAACAAAAGATTTTGGAAACTGATGATAATCCATTTGATTCAGAGTATTTTACTAACATTGAACATGCAGATGCTAGAGAAGAACCCATGAGAGATAACTCTCCATGTATAATCTTGGCAACATCTGGAATGTTAGAAGGAGGACCTGTTTTAGAATATTTCAAAAATATCGCACCTGATAAAAAGAACAAAGTTCTATTCGTTTCATATCAAGTAAACGGAACTTTGGGAAGAAGAGTTCTAGATGGTTCAAAACAAGCAACAATGTTAGGTAAAGAAGGTAAAGTTGAAGTTGTTTCAATAAATTGTGGTGTCGAAAAATTAGATGGATTCAGTGGTCATAGTGATTATAATCAATTAATGTCATTTGTACAAAGACTTAGACCAAAACTTCGTCGTGTGTTAGTCAATCATGGTGAACGTAAGAAATCCGAAAACCTTGCAATGAATATTAGACGAATGTATAAAGTACCTGCACATTACCCACAAGTTCAAGAAGCAATAAAATTATTTTAGATCGTATTCTGGTTTCCAGATCTTTATACTTGATGGAGCAACAATAATCCTCTCTTCACCTAATCTTGCAATTTCTGCATCTGCAGCTTTTGCAATAGAATACAACTCTTCTACAACTTTACGAAGTTGCTCCACATCTTTTTGTGCCAATGGTGTAACTCTTAGAATTAAAATCATATCTTTTTTGATATCCTCTTTGATAGAATGAACATCGCTAATGTCTCGAATTGTTATAGCCTTTAGATATGTTGGATTTTCTTGTTTTTGCATCCTTGTTGAAAATGAGATCTACTTCCTCAAAAACTCTTCCTTAGTTTACACTAATTTTTAAAAAATTTCACGCCTACATTCTAAAATTAATGTAAGATTGTTCTTCTGCACATTCTGAACTAATTTCTTGTGTTGAATCTCCATTTTTAACAGAAACAATACTCTGTTCAGTTTTTGGTGCATCAGAATATCTTAAAGTTACTGATGATGCAAATTGCACATGAGATTTTGCATTCTTACCACGTAAAATTGAGACTGGTCCCACATAATCTTTAGCTTCAAGTAAAATATCTCCTGGCAAGGCCAATGCCTTTATCATTTCATTTTCATCTTTGTTTCTACCAACAACAAATTTTGTTTCTTCATCTAATCTGAAATGTCTTCCAATTTTTAGTAAATCAATCTCATTAATTGATGGAGTTTCAACATGATCAAACAAATCTTTAGCTTTAATTCCAAATTGTGGCTCTGTTAACAAACAACCCCCTCCGGCATTTGGTGGATTTTCAATTCCGTATTCTTTAGCCATTTTCATTTGAATTTTTCTTTGTCTTCCTCTAATCATCCCAAGATTTTCTCTTTTAATCAAACCATCTTTTTCAGCATCTGATGGTGGTAATAATCCAGCAGATAATGGTCTAACAATTTTTCCCTTCAAATTAGATTCATTTTCAATAATATGTAATGCAGGTGCATGTTGACTCATTGGACGTTGACCTAATACTTCCCCTGAAATAATAAATTCTGCTCCAATCTCTTCCATGTGTTTTTTTGCTGCATCAAACATCATTGTTCTACAATCTACACACGGATTAAATCCAGCACCAATCCCATGTTTAGGATGTTTTAACATCTCAATATACTCATCACCAAGATAAACTGTTTTTAAATTCACATTAAGATCATCTGCTCTTTCTCTAATTTCAAATCCACATCCTCTTCCACAATCAAAATCACAAAATGGAGTTTTAATTGCAACAGCTGAAACATCAAAACCTTGTTCTTGCATCATTCTTACTGCAAGTTGACTATCTAACCCTCCAGAGAGTAATGCAACTACTTTTTTCTTCTCTTTTTCTTCAGCCATTGCGATCTAACTCAATTTTCCATATACAAACTTTACATCATACATAAATTGAGAATTAGAAATATTTCTGTATGAAGCAACGTAGAAAGAATCTTCTAAAATATGCTCAAAAGATCGATTGTGATACACTGGTTACATTTGAGCCTGAAAACCTGTTTTATATGACTGGATTTTGGGGTGAGGCAATTGGATTACTTGAAAAAAATGGAAAGACTACTATTATTGCCCCTGAACTTGAAGTTGGAAGAGCAAAAGAAGAATCTGAAGATTGTGATGTTATAACTGCCGAACGTGGTGAAGGTTTGATTACTTCGGTAATTAAAAAAATTAAGAAAAATCGAGTCTGTACAGACTGTCAAAACTACTCTATCATGATGTCTCTTAAAAAATCAGTTCCAAAAATAAAATCATCAACTGAACCATTTTACAATGCTCGTATAATCAAAGATGAAAATGAAATACGCATTCTCAAGAAAGGATCAAAGATCATAGATGAAATGTTCCAAATTTGCTCAAAGAATATGAAAATAGGCCAAAAAGAATCTGAATTACAGACAATTCTCATGACATATGCAATGGAGCAAGAAATGTTTGATACAGGATACAAATCCACACTTAACCCATTAATTATTGCTGGAGGTCCAAATGGAGCACTTCCCCATGCACAAGTTACTAATAGGAAATTCAAAAAAGGTGATCTTGTAGTTACTGATCTTACATTAAGATACAAAGGATATGTATCTGATGCAACAAGAACATTTGCAATTGGAAAAATTTCATCACAAGCAAATGAAGCATATGAAATTGTAAAAGAATCTCAAAAACTTGGACTAAAAACTGTTAAACCAAATATTGATTGCAAAGATGTAGATTCTGCATGTAGAAAATACATTGAAGATAAAAATTTTGGTAAATATTTTATACATTCAACAGGTCATGGAATTGGATTAGAAGTGCATGAACTACCAGCAGTTTCTTACAGAAGTAACACAAAATTAAAAGAGAACATGGCAATTACTATAGAGCCTGGAATTTATATTGAAAATAAATTTGGAATTAGAATAGAAGATTCACTTATTGTAAAAGACCGACCAATTGTAATGCACAAATTTACTAAAGATTTAGTCACAATATGAGCCTAATCATAATAGTCTACTAAATCAATGATGTGTTTTGCTTCTGGATTGTTTGATGTAATTTCTTCGGATTTTATATTTACCTTCCAATCATAATGCATTTCCCCTTTATGTGATTTGAAATTGAAAATCACTTGGTATTCATCAGGATTCACATTGTTTACTGTCAAATCTATTGTAGTTTTTTTATGATCAAAAATTTTCTCATCAGGATATTCCTCACTTATTTTATTCTCTAATGCTTCTAAGACAGAAAGACCATCATTATTTGGACCATTATATTTCATCAAAATATCTACAGCTCGTTGGTTTTCATCTGAAAGTTCTGGTAAACTCTTCTCTAGAGTTCCTTTTGTTATCTCAGGAATTACAAAGACAACTAACATTGCGATCAAAGCAAGATAAATTGGAGCTCTCTTTCTCAAAAACGACTTGAAATCATTCTTTTTTGGTTTTACCTCTTCTTTCTTTTTCTTGTCTTTGGCCATTTCTCTTAATTTTTAGTATTTTGCTGTTAAAATTAAAACTTCCCAAGGAAATTTGATTGTTCCATCTCTTTTTGTGTATGGTTTTGTGTTTTCTCTTACCATATCTTTGAGTTCTTTTCTTTGAGACTTTTCTAATTTGTCTAGTTTTTCTTTTACTGGTTTTGCAATGTATCTCAAATAATTTTTCCAATATTGCTCAAATGTTCCAGGACTATATGGAAAATCATAATCATTTACTTCAATTTTTGAAAATCCTACTTTTTTTATCTCGTCTTTGAGTTGTTTTTTTGTTCCAAATCTATCAAAATCTGGAGTCCCTGGTGGAACATAATTTGGAATAAATTGAGTTACTGCCTCAAAAATACAATCAAAATATGGTACTCTATCAGGATGACCATGAACTGAAATACCTAATTTTCCATCTTTTTTGAGGCTATTTTTCATATTTTTTAGAGCCTTTTGAGAATTTGGAAAAAAAAATAATGCATACTGACATGTTATGGCATCAAATTTTTCTTTGAATGAAAAATTTTCTGCATCAGCATTTACAAACAACAAATTTTGAGATTTTTCATTCCATTTTTTTGCAATCTTTATTGCACTAGTTGATGTATCTGCACCAATAACATAGCCTGTTTTTCCTACTTTTTGTTTTAATAATTTAGTAACAACACCTGTTCCACTTGCAACATCCAAAACATAATCTCCTTTTCTAATTTCAAGTGATGAGACTAGTTTTTTTGTACTTTGAAATGGACCTTTACTTGCTGTTGCCCATCTTTTATGGTATCGTGGAGCAACTTCATTCCAAATTTTTATATTTCGTTTTTTATATTCTGATGATTTTGTTCTCAATTTTCTTTAAATTCCTTTAAATCTGATTTTAATGTTCTTCCTGTCTCATGATAGTATCTATGTTCTATCTCTTTGAGTTTTTCAGATAATCTAAAACTATCTACGTTTTTCTTTTTTTGTCTCATGATAGTATCTTTGTATTGCGAAATCAATTTTTTAATATCAGAATTTTTCATTTCAATGTCTTTTCAATTTCTTTCCTGATAAATTTTACAACTTTTTCTTTTCTCTTCCAACCTGATGTAGTTATATTTTTGGCATCTACAAAAAATACTTGGTTATAGTTTGGATTTTTTTGATATTTTTCACCAATATCATTTGCAATAATTATATCTGCGCCAGAATCCTTCATCTTTTTTTGAGCAGATTTGATTAATGCATTTTTTGTCAGATTGGTTTCTGCCTTAAATCCAATTAGAAGTGTATCTTTTTGTAGTTTTTTTACCTGATCAATTATTTTTGGAGCCTTTTTGAGCCTAATTACAAGTGATTCTTTGTCACTTTTTATCTTAGATTTTGATATATTTTGTGGTGTATAATCAGAAGCCGCTGCTGCCATAATTACAATATCGTATTTTTTCTTTAGCTCTTTTTTTATCTCACCAAACATTTCTTTATTTGTTGTAACATTGATTATTTTGGCGCCAACTGGTGGCTCTTCATTTGCAGGACCATAAACTAAAGTCACTTTAGCCCCTGCAGAAATCAATTCAGATGCTAAAAGAGATCCTGTTTTTCCAGAACTCAAATTTGTAATAATTCTAACAGGATCAATGTATTCTATTGTAGGTCCTGCAGTCATCAACACTTTTTTATTTTTTAATACAGACGAAAATCCAAATTTTTTCAATACAAAGTCTAAAACATCTTCAGGTTCAGGAGATTTTGCTTTCCCTTCTATCATTTTAGGAGAAAGAAATTCAATTTTATTTTTTAAAAATTCTATATTTTTTTCCACTGCTGAATTCTCATACATTGATGCATGCATAGCAAGACACATCAAAATAGGAATTTTTGAACCAAATCCTACTGTAAGTACTGTTGATACAGGTGTATCGTCAATACCATTAGCTAATTTCCCTAGTGTATTTGCAGTTGCAGGATATACTATTATCAAATCTGATTGATTATAATCTGCTAATCTAATGTGTTCTAATTCACCTGTAAGTTTTGTAATTACTTCATTACCTGTAGCCCACTTGAAATATTCAGGCTGAATTAATTTTGTAACTGCATTACTTGTAACACATTTGACATCAGCACCATGTCTCATTAGTAATCTTGCAAGCTCAATTGCCTTATATGCTGCAACACTTCCTGCTACACAAAGTACAATTTTTTTCCCAGATAATTCCACACCATGTGAACTAACAATATCCAAGGACGGATGATCTTTTTTCTTGATTTTCTTTTTAACTACCAATTTGTTCACGTAATTTCTTTAATTCTTCTTCATTCATAGAAAATGAATTTTCTTTAGAAGGAAATTGACCTGTCTGCACATCTCTTCTATAATCCTCAAGTGAATTCACAATATCTTCAGACAAATTCATGTATCTTTTAGCAAATTTTGGTTTGATTTTATCATACATGCCTAACAAATCTTGAACAACCAGTACTTGACCATCACAATTTACTCCTGAACCAATCCCAATTACAGGAATATTGACTGTTTCAGAAATAATTTGTGCAACTTCATGACTAATCATTTCCAAAGCGATACTGAACACTCCTGCATCTTCAAGTTCTTTTGCATCCTCAATCAACTTCATTGCAGAATCTTTGGTTTTGCCTTGAACTTTGTAGCCTTCTGAAAGCATTGTAGTTTGAGGCTGCAATCCAATATGACCCATTACAGGAATCCCAACATCTACTATTGCACTAATTGTTTCGGCCATAATTGAACCTCCTTCCAATTTTACGGCATCTGCTCCTGCTTTGATCAATTTACCAGAATTGTTAATTGCATCTTCAATACTTGCTTGGTATGACATGAAAGGCAAGTCTGATACCAATAGGGAATCTTTTCTTGCTCTACTTACTGCCTCAGTAAACATACACATTTGATCCATTGTTACAGGGATTGTATTTTCATACCCAAGCATTACCATTCCAGCACTATCGCCAACTAACAATACATCAATTCCTGCTTTATCACATAATGAGGCTAAAGTGTAATCATAACTTGTAATCACAGAAATTTTCTTTTTTCTTTTTTCATATTTATTATATCTTGAACAGTTTTATGCAATTTTGGCTCTCCTTGTCAAATTATTTTTTATTTGAATAACATTGTCCCTAAGATTTTTTTTGTTGTCAAAATCACTGATAATTTTTTGAAGAGTTTTTTGGTTCTTTTTTGATAATTTTTTTGATTCTATAATCAACAAATCAATTGCTCGTGTTACATTATCTACAATTGTAATGTTTGCGGTTTCTGAAGTCCTAGAGAGAGGATTTAGATCAAATGTAATGACTGTTTTTCCTGCCCTTCTAAGTGCCATTGTTCTATCCCCATCTTCTAATGGAACTACTACTACATCTGCTACAAAAATTCCATCCTTATCTACAATCCTTCTTGCTGAATCAATACCTGGAAGTTTTTTTGAGGAAGTATTTTTTGAACCTAGAATTTCTTTTGCGCCATTTTTTTTGAGAGTTTTGATGATCGCCTGTTTTCTTTTCTCATTTGAATAGAATAGATTTACCTCTAGTTTTGCTTTAACTTGCTTAGAAAGTCTTACAATCTGTTTTGGGCATAATGCTGCAATATTACCATTTACAGAGATGACAGGCATTTCTGCTAAGAGTAATTGTGATGCTGCAGCCCTAATTGCCTGCATAGCAGCCTTACTTGTTTTTTCTCCTAAAAGATAATCAAAAGCTTCTCCTCTACCTTGAGCTAAAAGACCTTCTTTTGCAACTAATCCATTATCAAATCCATCAACGAGTTTTTCACGAATTAATAGTGATTTAGCTCTTGGATGAGATTTAGGAATTAAAGACATGACTTCTAATTAGTTATTTAGAACTCTTGCTCCAATATCATCTAATTCTGATTTAATAATTATTCCATCATTACTATATTTCTGCAATATTTCTAAAACTTTAGATTCTATTTTTTGTGGAATCATTGAAAAAATCGTTTCGCCAAAAAGTGCTATTCCGCATTTGATATTATTTTCCGATAACTCTTCAACAATTTTTTGCATTCTTGGAGTCATAACATCTACATATTTTGCAAATTCTAAAGACATATCTTGAAAATGTTCATAATTTTTTGATTCTAATAATTTGTTTACCATTTTTCCTCCAAGTCCATTAATTTGAGATAAACGTTCTTTGATGAATTTATTTGTAGATATTGGAGAAAAACAAATCATGATTACAGAAATTTTATCTGTAGTAATTTTTTTAACTTGACCTATTCCTGGTGCACCTGGTTTAATACGAATTTCAAATCCACCATAATATGATGCTAAAACGTCTCCTAACCCAGTTTTACAACTTACTTCTGCGTTATGAGCAATTTGTCCTATCATTGTTTTATTTAATTTTGTATTAAGAGCTTGATCTAATGCAAATGATAATGATAATGCAACTGCACTACTAGATCCCAAACCATACCCAACGGGGATTGATATTTCGTGTCTGATATCAAAAAACTTTGTTGAAAATTCCCCAAGTTTTAAAAATTCATTTAACACGTATTGTGAAACATCAGTTTTGTCTGCTTGATATCCTTTTGTTGTAATTTTAAAATTTGATCCTTGATTGTCTTTTGCTTGAACTTTAACTGTAGTAGTAACTCCTTCTTTTATTGAAAAACCAGCCCCCATTGAACCTAAATTCTCTAAATTGTAATGTTTACCTTCTAAATGGGCTTTGAAAAAACCTGTGATATGTGCAGGACAAAATGCCGTGGCCTCCATTGATCTGAGTTTAAACTTTACACAAAATATAAGAATATGGCTTAAATTAATTATATTAGTATAAATTGACTAAATTTGTTCGACGCCTACAAAGAATTGGAAGTAGTATCTTAGTGTCATTACCTAAGGAATGGGTTGATGCAAATAATTTGGATAAAAGTAGCCAAGTTGAAATTGAAACTGGTCAAGACAGTATTTCGATATCTGCAAATAAAGAAACAAGGCCTACAAAAGAACTTGTGATTTCTTATCCGTTACCTAAAGAAGAAAACATTGTAGCTAACATCACAGGAGCTTATCTTTTAGGATATGACATCATAGTAATTAATTCAAAATCAATTATTCCTGGTAAAGATAGAGAAGACATTCGTAATTCAATGAGACGTTTAGTAGGTATGGAAATAATTGAAGAAGATGCATCTCATATTAACATGCAATTTCTTTTGGATGCAACAACTCTCAATCCTGCAAAAATTCTGAAACGAATGAGTTCTATTGCACTAGGGATGTATGATGATGTATTAAATGGATTAATTTCAGATGACAAATCAAATTTACAAACATTATCAAAACGTGATGTTGAAGTAAACAGACAATATTTCTTACTTGTACGTTTAATACGAAGTACCTTAGTTGACAAAAGATTAGCCAATGTATTTAATTTAGAAAATATTGATGTATTAGATTATAGAGTCGCAGCAAGTGTTCTTGAAAATGCAGGTGACTCTATTGTAGAATTATCTGATTTTATCTTCAACTTTTCTTTATCCAAAGAATATTCAAAAAAAATCTATGATGTGGTAAAAGATTTTAATAAAGTTGCTGAAAAATCTATTGATGCATTTACAAAACCTGATAGACTTTTAGCTATTGAAGCTATATCTATGCATAAACAATATGAAAGAAAACTTAGTTTATTACGAACTTCATTAGGAAATAAAAAACAAATTCCATTGGATTTTCTAGATTTGCTGTACATGTTTGAAAGAATTGCACAGTCTTGGGCTGATGTTGCAGATCTTGTACAACCTATCTATAATGAATGATTAGTATATTTTTTTCTTTGAAGCATATGCCAAAATTGCACATATTGTTTTTGAATCCTGTATTTTACCTGACTTGATCATTGATAGAACTTTTTTGAAATCCATTTTTACTACTGATAATATTTCATCCTCATCAAGGTTCAAATCAGATATTTTCTTTAATCCTGAGGCTACAAAACAATGAATAATCTCTGAATTATAACCGATTGATGGATAATATGTAATGAGAGGAGTCATTTTTTTTGCTCTATAGCCTGTTTCTTCCTCCAATTCTCTAAATGCACATTTTACTGGCTCTTCCTTCTTTTCTAGTGTACCTGCAGGAATTTCTAAAACATAGCCATGTGGAAATCTATGTTGTTTGACTAGAATTACTTTTTTTCTTCATCAAAAGCAAGCATTGCTGCTGCACCCCTATGTTTGATTACTTCTCGTTTGACTTCTCTGCCTTCTATTTTTCCATTAAAAACACTGAGACCTAAAATTTTTCCTTCATAGATCTTTGTTTCTTTCATACAAAAAGTTGAAAATTATTCTTATTTAATTTGTTTGATATGTTAAATGTAATTTTGGAGATTTTTTGAAATCATTAATAGCTTTTTCAATCCATTTTACATAAAATGAAATCTTTTTTGGAATGAATAAATCAGCTGTTTTTACATTTTGAATATTTCTAACTTTTTGTGTTAATTCATCCATTTTGTAAATATCATTACTGTACATAAACAGAACAATTTGATTTTTTGCTACAAATGGAATTTGCAAGTATGATTCAGAAAATGAATCATTAAGATTTTCTAAAGTTTCTTTCAGATCTCCTTCTATCCAAGTTAATATAGCATGAGGAATGAAATTCTCAATTTTTTTAGGATCGTATACTAACGTAAATTGAATCCCCTCATTTTCATGCAATTTTTCAATACATCTTGTTATTGTTTTTGTTGACATTTTTGTATTTTTTGCAATTTGTTCTATTTTTTGTCTAGGATCTTTAATCAACTCTTCTAAAATTTCCAAATCTGTTTTTGTAAGATTTGAAATATATCCTGGATTCTCTGCTTCAAAAATCGATAAGACTTTAACATCTTTCATCAATTTCTTTGCCAGTTCTATTTTTTGCTCTATATTCTCTTTTACAGAAATACCACAAACCGTTATTCCTCCAACACATGGAACTACAAAATATGGTTCACCAACGAGGCTTGCTTGCTCTAAAATTTCTTTGATATTTTCACCTGACACCACAAAGTACAAGACACCATAACCCAAAACTGGTGGTTCAACTTTGATAAAAAATTCTTCAATAATCTCCTTTGCCTGCATTTTTCTAATTCTGGCTCTTACTGCCCCACCGGAAATTCCTAATTCTATGCCTATTTGCCTGTCAGATTCTCTGCAATTATTTAATAATCTAGTAAGGATTTTCATATCTAAATTGTCCATTATATCACCTTTGTTGACTCCTTAAGATATAGAAATTACTAATATGATATAAAATTGTCTATACTGTTAGCACTATACATAATAGACATTAAATATTAGACTATTTGACTTATTTCGTGGATTATCGATTAAAGCTGGCAAAACGTATGCTATTCAATAAAAAAGGCAGTTTGATTGGAGCAGTATTAGCAGTAACAATTGGAATTTTAGTAATTCATGTAAATTTTGTAATTTTTCAAGGATTGTTCGATGCAATTGTTAGAGACATCAGTGATTATAGAAATGGAGATATTCTTGTAACTGATGAAGCTGATTTTATAGACAAATCCGATTTATCGATTGTAAATTGGTTTGAAAGAATCCCATATGTTGATGCGGCGACACCTCGGCTTTCATCGACGGCTGAAATGAATATGACTAAAAATGGTAAATTAATTGAAGAAACTAGAGTACCAATAGTTGGTGTTGATCCATTTCGTGATATTTTAGCATCAACTGTACATGAAACTGTTTCTGAAGGAAGCTATGTATTTTCAAGAAACTCAATCGTATTGGGAACCTCTGTGGCAGAAGATCTTGGTGGAGCTCAAGTAGGAGATAGTGTTAAAGTTCTTGTAGTTGATAGATGGGGTCAAGATCAAATTAAGAGATTTACTGTTTCTGGAATTGCAAAATCACCTGGAGGTCAAGGATTTGATTACACTGCAGTTGTACATATTGATACTTTACGTGATATGATGAAGAGATCTGGAGATACCGGTTCATTTATGGTAAAACTAAATGATCCTTCTAAAGCATTTGAAGTAAAAGAATTCTTTTTACGTTCATTTCCAAATGATGATTTTCTTGCAGAAACTATAGAAGAATCAGCAGAACAACAACTTGCTGGATTTAGATCCGGTATAGCGATGATTAACATGATTGGATACTTTGGAATGATGTCATCTGCATTTGCAATTGTTACAATTCAGATGATGTTAGTAAATGGAAAAACAAAAGAAATTGGTGTAATGAGGGCAATTGGAGCAAAAAGAAAAGACATTCTAATTATTTTTATTTTCCAAGGTATGATTATTGGAGCAATTGGAGCTGGTGTAGGAACAGCTGCAGGATTGGGATATACTGTGTACGCAAAAGAGACAAAAATGTCGTTTAACAACAGTCTTCCTCTAGAAGTAAGTTACAATTGGGAAAAAATCATTCAGACTGCCTTAACTTCATTTGCTTTGGCTATTATTGCATCTCTATATCCATCGTATAGGGCTACAAAATTGTTACCTGTGGAGGCGATGAGAACTGTCTAACGTACTTGAAATAAATAATCTCAGTAAAATCTACGGAGAAGGCGAAAATCAAGTAAAAGCACTTGACAATGTTTCATTTTCAATTAAAAAAGGAGAATTTGTATTAATTGTTGGAAGTTCAGGTTCTGGTAAATCTACATTACTAAACATGATTGGATTATTAGATTCCCCAAGTAATGGAAAAATTTTCATTGATGGTACAAACACTACATCACTTGGAGATGATCAAATTTCCTCATTTAGAAATAAAAAATTAGGATTTATTTTTCAATTTTCTAATTTACTTACTGATCTTTCAGTTTTAGAAAATGTATTACTTCCAATTCAAATTGCGGGATCAAGTGCTACTGATGAAAAAGATGCAAAGAATTTACTAAAAGCAGTTGGACTAGAAGATCAAATGAATAAACGTGCAAATAAAATATCTGGTGGACAAGCTCAAAGAGTCGCTATTGCAAGAGGATTGATCAACAAACCTTCAATAATATTAGCAGACGAACCAACTGGTAATCTTGATTCTGTAACGTCTCAAACTATAGTAGAATTAATGAAATCCATGGCCAAAAAACTTAATCAAACATTCATTGTTGTTACACACGATAAAGAACATTTTGGTGATGTTGATAGAGTAATTACAATTAAAGATGGTAAGGCATTTGAAGGTGATCAACCATCAGAAATGGAGATCATTGCATAATGAATTCTAAAATTATTTTTTCACTATTTTTAATTGGATTTTTACCACTTATTTTTGATAATTCTTATGCACAAATCACTTCTGGCGGATTTGGTCAATCTCCATTTGAAAGAGATTTTGGAGATGTGAAATTTTTAGACGCATATTTTGGTACAATTGATGAAAAAATTGAAATTGAACCAGGTGATGGAAATGTCCCCTTTACAGTAGTATTTGCAAATGTTGGAACTCAGGACATCACAGGAATTCGAGGTCAACTATCTTTACCTATGGGTTTTTCAGCATCTGATGGTCCAGGCTCAATTATTCGTGCTGACAGTGACTCAAATTCATTGGCAGGGGAAAATTTTCACATCACATTTTTTGTAAATATTGATCAAAATGTCAAGATTCAACAGTATCCAGGAACTGTAAAAGTTGATTATTCTAGATTAAGAGAATCTGGAGTTCGAACAGCATTTGCTGATTTTGATTTTAAGATTACTGGAGATAGTGTGATAAATGTTAAAGCACAAGATCCTTTTCTTACATCTTTAACGACCAATAATGTAGTTATTGAGATTGCTAATGATGGTACTGCACCAATTTCCGGTGTAGACATTGTTGCAACAAATACCTCTACAGAATTGGCATCCACTTCATCATCAACTACTAATGTTGAAAATGTTGTAATTTTAGAATCAAGCTGGGACATTGGAAACATTAATCCAAAATCTGCAAGATATTTTACTGCAACTGTATATGTTCCTGAATCATTAAAGGGTGACACTTTAAGAATTCCGTTATCTATTTCATATTATAATGCACATGGAGATCTTCATACTATTTCAAAAATAGTTGATTTTTACATCAAAGGGCTGATTGATTTAACAATCTTCAATGTTGATGTGATAGAATTATCTGGAACACAAATGGTAATTGGGGAAATTATTAATGAAGGAAATGAAGATGGATTATTTGGTTTTGTTTCTATTGAACCAAAAGGTGATTCTAATATTAAACCAAGTACTCAATTTATTGATGAAATTGAAGTTGATGCACCTGTACCATTTAATGTTCCAATCGAATTTAAAGGTCAACCAAGATATGGTGAACATGAGATTACAATTACAGTTAGATACAAGGATAGTACTAGAGATGAGATATTTCTAACTCAAGATCAAATAATTACTATTGTTAAGCCCTCAAATGATGATGATACAACTGATCCTACAATGATCATAATACCAATCATTTTAATTGTAGGAGCTGCAATTTACATAATTCGTAGGCGTAAAAAAGCTACAATTGAGGCAAGTTAACTATATAATTTTAAATCTGAAATGGAGATATAAGGATAATAATATTGAGATTAACTATCATCGTTCTCATTGCAGTTTTATCTATAGGAAGTATAGTAATTTCTTTGGGTTTTTTAACATCTCAAGAATACATTGATGTTCCTGAAATTTCTAATCAATATGAAAAATTGGAGAGATACAAGAATGAATTGGAAAAAATTAACCAACATAATCAACAAATGTTAAAAGATCTTGAAGAACAAATAAAAAATTCTGATGATGTTCATCTTGATCAGATTAATGAAGAGATCAAAGTAATAAAACGAGTAATTAAAGAAAATAAAGCAGAATTGGAACAAGTAATCACAAAATTGTCTCAAATGGAATCTAATCCATAAAAAATTCTGATTTCCATTTTTGGGAAATTTACATTATAATTATATCACATCTTAAGGGAATAATATTGGGTATGGCAAAGGGCATATTTTTATTTCTAGCAGGTAGTATTGTAGGATTTATCACAACACCTTTACTGTAAGTGAATAAGATAATTTTCCTAAATTCATATGGTTATTAACAATGTTATGGTTATTGGAAATACATCAAAAATTAACAGTTGTTGGAGTAGTTTTGTTAGTTGTTACTTTTTTGATTAATTACTATCATCAAGAAAATCATCCCGATATCGGATTTAACTATGCATATATCACAGGAGTTGCAATGTTAATTGCATTTTCAATTAGTTTTGTAATGTTTACAAAAAATCAACTAAAGTGATTTCTAATTTACCATCATAAACAATATTAGAATTTTTAAAATAACATTCTTCCTAACTATTTAGTTTAAAATTATATTTTTCTAAAATCAATTCGTAGAAATTATCAGTGAGATCTAAATATTATATTCTAAAATCTTCATCTAGCCGTCATCAAAATACAATTCGTTTTTGGTCTTAAGCTATTCACAATGTATAGAGTAAGATTATAAGCAATTACTTGATCATGCGATTATGCCTAGGGATGAAATTGAAGTCCCAAAGGAATTACGTGAATTCATGCTAGAAGAAGCTGAAGAAACATTCCTTGGACAAAAAAATGGAGCAGAAAAACAATATCGTTATGGTAATTTGCACATTAGAGAATATGATGACAAATTTTTGGTTCATAATGACAAAATAGATCCCAGAAAAGATCCAATAGGACATTTGGTTTATGATGCGCCTGAGGTTTTGATTGGATTGGCATGTGCAATTTTTGGAGGTTCAGAAATTGCAAAAAAAATGATGAATAAAAATTCAAAAAAATCAACTGTTACTTCTGGTTTATTCTCATCAATAATTTCTGGATATGTTGGATACTTAGCTACTAAAAAAATTAAAAATTATTTGGAGTAAATGCTATGTCTACTGTTAGAACAATTCAAGTACTCGTTAAACTTCTACCGTCTATTTTTGCATTACGTAAAGATAGAAAGAAATGGATTAACCAAGAAAAAAATCAAATTGATTCTGAACAGTTTAGAAAAAATGCACGTAAAGTCCTTGACACCTTCATTTCATTAGGACCTGTTTACATTAAACTAGGACAATGGCTTTCTTCAAGAGCAGATATCTTACCTCAACCATATTTAGATGAACTCTCCAAACTTCAAGATAGTGTACCACCTGCTCCTTTCGATCAAGTAAAACCAATAATTGAAAAAGAACTTGGACCAATTAATGAAAAATTTGATGAGATTGATCCTAATTCTATTTCAGGTGCTTCATTAGGTCAAGTTTATCGTGGAACTGTTTCAGACCAACAAATAGTTGTAAAAGTAAAGAGACCAGGAATTGAAAAAATTGTAGCAGAAGATCTCAAAGTTTTAAAAAAAATTCTTCCACTAGCATTAAGATTCGTTGATCCTAATTTACGCTATTCCGCTAATGCAATGCTATCTCAATTTATTGAGACAATTTATGAAGAAATGGATTATACTAATGAATTACAGAATCTTAAAACAATCAAAAATGATATGGCAGATTCGAATAAAGTTGTCGTACCATCTGTTTATGATGATTTATCATCAAAAAATGTACTTACCATGGAATATCTACCGGGAATTAAGGTAACAAATGTGCAAGCTCTAGATGAGCAAGGTATCGATAGAGAGCAACTAGTCATAGATGTCCATAAGGTATTTTTTACAATGCTTCTCAAACATTCTATTTTTCATGCTGATCCCCACCCAGGTAACATATCAGTCACTGATGATGGAAAACTCATTTTGTACGATTATGGAATGGTTGGACGAATAAACAATGAAACAAGATTCAAGTTAATTCGACTTTATCTTGCGTTAGTTGAAAGAAATCCTTCAAGAGTAGTCAATGCGATGAGTGAACTTTCAATGCTTACTCCTGGATATAATAGATCTGTAATTGAAAAAGGAATTGAACTATCCATTCGTGCAATGTACGGAAACAAACCTGATGAAATGGAAGTACAAAGTTTAATGGAGCTTGCAAACCAAACTATGAGCAAATTTCCATTTGTATTGCCAAAAAATTTAGCATTATACATGAGAATGGCATCTATTATTGAAGGAATTTACAAAACACATAACGTTGATTTTAAATTTGTTAAAGTTTTAAAAAATATTCTTGAAGAAGAAAATCTTATTCCACAAGCATATGTACAAGAATTAAAAATTTCATTTGATAATTTTTCAAAATCAATTGATTCTGCAATTCGTTTAGGACCTGAGATACAAAAATTAATGGATGAAGCTCAAATTTTTATGAAAAAAAGAAAGCCAATGGTTTTACTAAGTGGAAGTATTTTTGCATCAGCAATTTTTATGGGATCAGTATTTTTGCATCAGTCAAATGAATCACTTGGAATTATTGGAATGATTATCTCTGGTATTGTAATAACAATTTCAGGACTATTTCGAAAATATTAGATTACTCTATAGGAATATCTTTTCCCTTTTTTATTACAGGAATTATTAATGTTAAGATACCATTTTCATATTTTGCAGATTTAATTTTTTCTTCACCTTGTTTAATTTCAATTGGAAGTCTTATTTTTTTATCAATGACATTTGGTCTTTGATTGGAAATCAAAAATTCGGATTCTTTTTCATCAATAATTTTTTTGGCATTGATAGAGAGAATATCTCCACATAAAGATAATTCAATGTCTTTTTTTGCAAATCCTGGAATATCGATTATAATTTTTAGATTGTCATCATAAAGATACATGTCAATTGGCGGTAAAACAAATTCATAAAATTCTCTTGATTTATTTCCAATCTCTTTGATTACTTCTTTTACAAGTCCCATTTTGTGTTACATGCTCAATTTTTGGATATAAACTTGATAGATTTTTAATCAATTAATTTCTCAGTTTTGATAACTTATGATTATTGTTATTGAAGGAGGAGACCAGGCAGGAAAATTAACACAATCAACTCTGTTAGAAAAAGCCCTGAAAAAACAAAAGATCAAAACTAAACTATTTCATTTCCCTGATTATGATACACCAATAGGTAAAGAAATTAGGAAATATCTTGATGGGAAACGAAAATTTCCTCCTCAAGTAATTCACTGTCTTTTGGCAGCAAATAGATGGGAAAAATTTGATGAAATTTTAGCAGCTGAAGAAAAAAATTCCGTATTAATTATGAATAGATATTATCATTCAAACTTGGTATATGGGTTAGCAAATGGCTTGAAGCAAAAATGGCTTGAAACTCTTGATGATGGTTTACCAAAAGCTGATCTTGTAATATTACTTGACGTTACACAAAAAGAATCTTTTTCAAGATCTCCACAAAATCAAAGAGGTAAAATTATGAAAAGAGACAAGTTTGAAAAAAATAAACAATTTTCAAGAAAAATATCTCAAATTTATCGTACTACTGCAAAGAAAAAACATTGGAAAATCATTGATGCATCAAAACCTAAACTAGAAATTCATGAAGAAATTCTAAAGACATTTTCAAAGAAACTTGGGCTATGAAAAAAAACTACCTTGATATCATAGATCCTATTCATGACTTTGTTCGTGTATATGATTATGAACTTCCAATCATTGATAGCCCTATTTTTCAAAGATTAAGACGGATAAAACAGCTTTCTGGTGCTCATTTGACTTATCCTGCAGCTCAACACAGTAGATTTGAACATTCTCTTGGAGTTATGCATATTGCCAGTCAAGCTGGCTTTGCGTTAAATGAAAAAGGATTTCTAAATTCAGACGATGTTCAAATTTTACGTCTTGCAGGTTTGTTACATGATATTGGTCATGGACCTTTTTCTCATTTGTTTGAAGAAATAATTCAAGAAAAAAAAATTTCACATGAGGATTACGGTAAAAAAATTATTTTAAATTCTGAGATTGGTGATATATTATCAAAAACTGGATTTGATAAAAAACTAGTAACAAAAATTGCATTTGGAGAATCAAAATTTCAATATCTAAATGAAATTGTTTCTGGGGCTTTGAGTGCAGATATGATGGATTATTTGCTTAGAGATGGTTATTTTACAGGAGCTGAACATGCTAAAGTAGATCATAAAAGAATAACACAATCCCTTGATATTTACAAGAAAAAACTTGCTTTGGAACGTTCAGCATTGTATTCTTTTGAATCAATGATGCATTCTAGATATCAAATGTTCAAAGCAGTATATTTTCATAAGACTGTACGTGCTGCAGAAGTAATGCTGATTCAAGCACTAAGGTTGTCTGATGATGAATTTGGTTTCACATCTTTTAATCTAAATGAATTTGTTAAACTAACTGATGAATTTGTCCTATCATCTCTTATCTCCTCAAAATCTACTAAACTAAAACGAGCCAGGCAATTAGCTGAAGATTATCAAAATCGAAAATTACTAAAATGTGTCTTTGAGAGAATACTTACAAGTCAAAGAAATTTGAAAAAAACACGTACTGATGAACTCAGAATAGAACTTTCTAAGAAATCAAAAATTGACGAAGATGAAATTTTTGTAGATAGTTCAGTTACTCCATCTATTCCACTTGCACCATCAAAACATGAGTCAAAATCAATAGTTTTGATTTCTAATGAAGGTGGAAAATCATCTGCAAACGAGATGCCAATTTCTGAAATACCTGTAGTTTCAGCTATTTCTGGCTTTATGAACATACTTAGAATATACACTCATCAAAAAAACAGAAAAAAAGTTGAAATTGCCGCAAAATCAATCATTGGTGATCTAAAATGAAAAAACGAATTGTCATTAAATTATCAGGTAAAATTTTTGGCATGGATAATGTCAAAGCCCTAAAAGACTATGCTGCATTTTTAGTAAAAATAAATAAGATTTGCCAACCAATTGTTATTGCTGGTGGTGGAACAATTGCACGACATTATATTTCCCATGCAAGATATTCTGGAGCTGATGAATCTACTCTTGATGAATTAGGAATTGAAATTTCAAGATTAAATGCAAAATTACTAATTTATGCTCTAAAAAATAAAGCATATTCTCATCCACCAACTACTTTACAGGAAGTAAAACATGCAGTAGATGATGGATTGATTGTAGTGACAGGAGGTCTTCATCCTGGTCAAAGTACAAATGGTACTGCTGCATTAATTGCAGAAAAAGTAAAAGCCGAACAATTCCTTAATGCTACTGATGTAGATGGAGTTTATGATAGGGATCCAAACAAATTCAAAAATGCCAAAAAATTCAAACGAATTGAATTGAAAAATTTGAAAAATATGTTGGTTCATGAAGATTCTGTAGCTGGTGGCTATGACTTGATGGATATTGTGGCTCTAAAAATTATTGAACGTTCTAAAATAAAAACGCGAATTCTAAAAGCCACTACAAAAAATATTGAAAAGGCAATAAAGGGTGGCGATGTTGGTACTGAAATCATACTCTCTTCAAAATAGTTATTCAGTATCGTTTTGAATAGTAGGTCTTGTTTCAGACCAAATTTGAATCTCATTTTCAGGATATTCTAACATCCCAGTTTCTCTAAGTTTTTTGTAAATTGATATGGCTTCTTCTTTACTAACAGCCTTAGATTGAGCCTTTGTAAAACCATCTTTATCAACAATTACTGCAACATGACCATCTGGAGAACTGATTACTGCGGTAAATTCTTCTTCTCCTACTGGATGAAATTTTCCATCAATCTTTTTAGTTGTCAAAGTTAACATACCAAATCCTGCCACTTCAAACATCTTCATTTGTGATTTACTTGCTCTTTGTTTTCCTTGTTGTACCGCTTGAAAATATTGCACAATTTTTTCTATCGGGAATGGTATAATAACTATCTCAACATTTAAGATGTCAAGAGGTAATGCAAAACTATGAATCCTAAAATTTTTGTTGGTATTGCAGTTGCAGTACTAGCTCTAATTTTGGGAGGAATTCTTTTTGTGGGACCTACAATCGTTATACCTTCTCAAGACAATACAGGAACTCAAAATAAACCAGAAGCTCAAGCAATTCAAATTGAATTAGATGATATTTCTGTTGAAAGGGTTACAGAAAGATCAGCTAAAATCAACATTGCATTTAAGATCTCTAATCCTAATCCACGAGCAGTAATTGTCCAAACTATGGATTATCAATTATTTGAAACAAGTTATTCTGACTCTGAACAAATTTCGGGTGGCGAAATTGGAAGCAGACCTACAGGGATGGTTGAATTTGGATCAAATTACTATACTCTTCTTGGTGAAAATTCGATAATTCTAAAGGAAACTATTGAATTGAAAGGCTCTGAAAATACTTCCGAATTATGGGCAGTTCTTCAAGATGATAATCAATCTTGGAGAGTTTCTGGCACTGTATTTTATAATCTAAGTTCAATGACTAGTGGTCAAGAGAATAGACTTAATTTTGAATTTACAAAACAAACCCAATAGTATCACAAAATCTTAAAATTATGATATTATGTTTTTAGAGAAAAAATATTGGCAAAGTTATAAAAGCCCGTTTCATTGTTTTTTATCAAATGGCAGAAGCAGGTATGGCCGCATATGGCGCAGCAGCAGGAGTCGCAATTGCACTCGCAGTAGTGTGTTTCGCTCTTCGTGGTAAAGGACATCCAGAACCACTAGATTAAACAAAGGAATTTTTCCTTTACAACATTTTTCTAATTTTCACTAATCTTTCTTGTTACCAAACCCTAACATTTCTGCAAGATCCAGTTGTTTAGTATTCTTCTTTTTCATGAAACATCTTTCATAATATTGACATTCAGAGCACTCAGTGGAAGGCTCTATGATAGGAGTTTTTTGCTCTTTGAGAAGATCATTTAGAACTCTAACCCTTCTAATTACTTCTTCAAACATTTTTTTATTTCGTGAGATTGAAAATGTTGTTTCTTTTCTATCGCCAGTAATGTAAACAATAATTCCATCTGGCTTATCATAAATCCACATACATGCATTAAGATAAAGAACATCATTTGCATGTGGATTTTCTAACTCATTTGTTGCTCCTCTGAATAAGAATATTGAATCATCAATTAACATATCCACCTGACCCTTCAGTTTGATATCATCAATAGCAAATTCTTTTGGGTCGCTTCCATATTGTAATTTTCTAAGTAGTCCTGAAAGAAGTTCATTGAATCCCCTTCTTTGGATCTCTTGAGGATCAATCCTATCATAATATGAACGTCTTAGACAATGAACAACCTCGTGTAGATGTATTGTTTGAATATCCGCTGAATCAATATCAATTTCTAACTCTTTTCCAATAGAGTCCAATGCGTTTTCAACAATACTTCGAAAATCTCTATCTCCCATCATAATACATCATCTTTTAGTTTAACTTCTTATACTTAGCTCACCAGTTTTGTAATCACTTTTGAGATTCTTCCTGAAAAGGCTAGAATTACAAAATGAAGGCCAAAACCTATGACTGCTCCAATAATGAGTTCTCCTGTAAGAAAATAGATTCCCAAAAATACTGCTAAAGGAGGAAGGGAAAAAATCATGGCTAAAAATGAGCTAACCCAAATAAACTTGATTAATACTTCTGTAGAAACCTCTGTTTTTTTTGAAAAATTAAACATTTCAGAAAATCCTATTCTTCTTCTAGGATTAATTTTGACATTGTAGTCTCGGTTGGAATCTTTTGCTCAACAGCAAATGCAATGGCTGCTAGATTTCTTATTTCAAATGCAGTTAATTTTGTAATTCCCACGATTGTTGCAAAGCTGAACATCTTTGTAAATGATCTAAGTGATGCACTGTATATTGACATCTCAAATGCTCTTTCAAACTCTGCAATAGCGTCTAGTTCATTTTCAACTTGAGGAACCAAGTCTTTGTATTTTGTACTTGATAATTCATTAAATGCATCTCTAACTGTACCTGCTGCCATCATTCTTCCAAGTAATTCTTTAGCTGGCGGACTGGTGTTGATTATCAAATCTTGAATTTGTTCTTCTTGCAATCCCCAGAATTTTCCTCTAATCACACTCAAAATATTATAAAAGTCAATATCCATTGAAACAATTTTTGTTGCTTCTTTGTCGGCATAATTTTTCATTGCACCTGCTAGATGTTGAAATAATATCTTATCAAAATATGTGTCAAAGATTTGGAGGTTTTTCTTTTCATTGTATAATGCAGCAGCTTTTGCAATCTCATCTGCAAATTCAACTGAATTCAAACTTGCTACTGCTTCCTCAAAGTCTTTTGCAACTAATGCCTTAACTATAACATCTCTCTGTTTGATTAATTCTTCTGCATGAAGGTTAACATGAGATTCAATTTCTTCTTGAGATTTTCCTAGGATTTTCCCTTTTAATATTAATTTTAGATTTGAAACAATAAATTTCATATAATATGCATCTAGGACGCCAGAACTTCCAGATGTTTTTGCTATTGAATAATGAATATCTGCTAATTTGCTTCTAAGGGCTGATTCAATACTTTGTGAAGAATATGGTTTTTGAACGTCTGCTACTGCTTCCCCATATACAGTATTTTTGATTCTAGTCATTAATTCCTCTAAATCTCTAGATTCAGCAAGTGTTTGAAAATCAGATTTTGTGAGTAATTTACCTCGTTTACTGTATGCTTTTACTGAGGCATAGACATTCTTAGAACCGCCCATTTCGATCAATCTCCTTAGGCAACTGATTTTAATGTTTGGCGATCTGGTCCTAGGAACAAATTCTAAGTAATTTTATCTAAAAATACGATCGCTTCATCTTTTTCCTGTTTTGACAGTTTAGCAAATGCTGAAAGAATCTCTTTCTGAATTATCAAAGATTCATCAGAAATATCTTGTAATTTTGAGAGATCAAAAGGCAACAATTCTTTGATTTTATTTTCACAAAAAGCCTTAACGTATTTTTGGAAAATTGAATATGTGAAAATTGGACTTGTCTTCACAAGTCTCGATAAGACCTTTTCAAATTCTTTTTCAGCAGGTTCGGACTTTGAGAAAAACTCGCTTAGTAGTTTTTCTCTGTTTTTACATTCATTAATGGATAATGCTACCAAAATTCCTTTTTTTGTCAAATGATAATATGGAATACCTTTCTCTTGTAGAGCTTTAGGACCTCTTTTCAAAGGTAATCTGCCATCTTCTTCGGCAATCTCCATAGGAAGTAAGATTTCATCAAGATCTCGAAATATTCCTGAATAGATATTCTTCCAAGCAATACCATGTTTTTTTGCAATTCTTTGAGAAATACCTGTCCTTGTTCTTTCTGCTGGATTTGCATTACTTCCAAGAATTGCAATGATCGCTCTTTGTCTATTTGCTTCTCCAGTTAGATCATTGCCTTTTGTCTTGAATGTATCAAAAATTGCTAATTTTGTATCTGATTTGACTTTCATTTACTCACCTTTATCATAATATTCCTCTTTTATGTTATTATCAGAATACACTGAAATATAATAAGTTACTTTTTTGCATGCTTTCGAGTCTTCAATGCTTAAATAATTTTCAATTTCGATTAATTTAATGAATTCTAGGAACTACAAGTATGCTCTATTACTTGTAGCCGCAGTATCTATCACAGCAACTGGTGCTATGTCTCAGGCATATGCACAAAGTGTTGAAGATGGTATGGACGGATATGTCAAAGGAACCAGTGGAATTTACACTGGTAACCCTAACGAATGTTGGTATGATGATGGCGAAGGCGGCATGCTACCTTGTCTTATAGACACAGGTGATACAGCATGGATGCTAACAGCAACATCATTAGTACTCTTCATGTCTCCAGGAGTCGGTTTCTTTTATGGTGGTTTAGCCAGATCAAAGAACATCGTCAACGTACTTGGTATGACCCTCATTGTAATGGGTCTAATGTCAGTACAATGGGTTCTATGGGGATACTCACTAGCATTTGGTGGAGTTGATTCTGATGCAAACTTATTCATGGGTAACCTAGATTATGTTGGATTTAACATGGTATCAGCTTGGGCACCGTTAGGTGAAGTTGGTCCTTGTCATGACACATGGTCTGCAGCTTATCAGATGAATGAATTTAAGGAAGGGGACTTTTGTAGTCAAGGTTGGCCAGGTACAGTACCTCACCAACTATTTGCAATGTTCCAAGCAACCTTCGCAATCATTACACCAGTTCTAATTATTGGTGGTTTGATTGACAGAATCAAATTCAGCGCATTGATCATATTCGTACTCTTATGGGGAACCTTCGTTTATGACCCAATAGCACATTGGGTATGGGGAGGAGGCTACATAGGAGGAGGTGCAATTGACCTCGATCCAGAATTATCGCCATCATATGCATTAGACTTTGCAGGTGGTACTGTAGTACACATATCTTCAGGATTTGCAGCATTGGCTGGAGCCTTAGTCCTTGGCAGACGTCTTGGATACGGCAAAGTGCCAATGGAACCACACAATATCCCAATGGTAGTCCTCGGAGCAGGAATACTCTGGTTTGGATGGTTTGGTTTCAATGCAGGAAGTGAAGTTATGGTAGACGGCATTACCGTCAGCGCATGGACTGTTACAAATACAGCAACTGGTATGGCTGCAGTCACTTGGGTGCTCATGTCTTGGGCACATACAGGAAAACCAAGTGTCGTAGGAGCTGCATCAGGAGCAGTAGCAGGATTGGTAGCAATCACACCAGCCTCTGGTTGGGTAGGTCCAATGGCTGCGATTATAATCGGTATTGCAGCTGGTACAATTTGTTATGCAGCAATAGCATTCAAGAGTGCACGCAAATGGGACGACGCATTAGATGTATGGGGAGTACACGGAATGGGTGGTCTTACAGGTGCAATTTTGACTGGTACATTAGCTAGCCCACACGTTTGGGATACTGGAGACGGTATCGGAGCATGGACTGGCACTGCAGAAGGAATGGAACAGCAAGCAATCAGCATCATTGGTGCTGCTATATCAATAGGCTATGCCTTTGGTGTAACAATTGTAATCCTTAAGGTAATGGATGCCGTATGGCCTGGCGGAATCAGAGTCACTCCTAAAGAAGAGGAGATTGGTCTCGATTTGGCACAGCATGGCGAAAGAGCATACGTAAACGAATAGAAAAAATCCTTTTCTTTTCTTCTTTTTATTAGATTCTCTTAATCTGTGATTTAGCTTTTTTCAAAACAGCATAACATCATACTTTCTGAAACACATAAATACATACTTTTGAAACAAACACATGAAATTGGTTCTTATGAATAATCAAAGGGGCACATCATCATATTTTTCAAATAATTTATCACAAAAACGGTTTGAAAAAACAAATCAAATTACCCTATTTTCATACATACCTAAAGGTAATAAAATCACAACCAATAGGGGCACAAAATCAAGGTGGATTATAAAAAAACCTCTCATAGGAATTCCTAGTAGAAATAAGATTATTATCGTGAATAGAGGAACTCAACGCCTAATGTTATAGTCAATAATTCAAAGAAATTAATTTGATTATTGAAAACCTCTATTGTGCTAATTTCCACAACTGAACTAAATTCAATCCTAAACGAATCTAATCTCATCATAGCCGATACACGCTCATTTAAGGAATATTCAGAAGGACATATCCCAGGAGCTGTTCATTTGGATCTATTTGCATTTCATTGGATTGATACTACAAAAGAAGGAATAGAAAATTTCAATAATCAATCCCGCAACCTTCTTTCATTTCTTGGAGTAACACCTGAAAAGAAAATTGTATTTTATGATTCTGTTTCTGGTATGTTGGCAGCAAGGGGTGTCTGGATGCTAATGTATTTTTCACATCAAAATGTCTTCATGTTAGATGGAGGAATTACAAAATGGAAAAAAGAAAATCTATCCATTGAAACAAAACCTAATGGTTTCAAACCCTCTAAATTTTCAGGAAAAATTAATCCTAATATTATTTCAGGATTTGAATACATTAGAGATAATCTAGATAATTTAAAAATCCTTGATGCTCGCTCTACTGGTGAATATGATGGAACCACAGTCCGCGCAGCTCAATCTGGCCATATACCAAATGCAATCAATATTGATTGGAATCAAAATCTCAATGAGGATGGGACTTTCAAAGATGATGATGAATTATCTAAAATGTATGATTATCCCAAAGACTCTGAAATTGTCACTTATTGTCAGGGAGCATATCGTGCAGCTAATTCCTTTTTGGTTTTGAAAAAATTGGGATTTGAAAATGTTCGAGTTTATCTAGGTTCTTGGGGAGAATGGGGAAATAAATTAGATCTTCCTGTGGAAAAATAAACCTCCAAAAAAGGTTCAAGCCTTTATGGATCATTTATTCATTAACGTTTTAAGTAAATTTTGTATATCTAAATTATGTCAACTTTAATACAATACAAACATGAACCTGTCCCAAATCAGTCTATTTCTCTGGTTAAACAGGAATCTGAGAATCCCGTTTCATCTAGAATAACTGCATTGGATATGGTTGGTCTTACATGGATCTTCAAAAAAGATGAAGACATACTTGATGAATTAAAGTAATCTTAACTATATTCTAAATACTATTTTTTCAAACTAAATTCAATTGGAACTGTCACCAAACAATTAATCGTTGTTGGTCTTAAGATCCATTTTTTATTATTTCTCTAATTATATGTCCCATTTTATCTTCATAATGGTGGAAATAGGATGGTATTAATTTACAATTGTAGTGAACTAATAATATGACATTTCATAAAGTAGCTGTTGCAATCATCACTCCAACCCATACCAAGAAATCTTTTGAACTTGGTCTCGAAATGGCTAAAAAATTTGATTCAGAACTGACTGTGATAGAATGTATGTATAAAACTCCACCAAAGTTTTATTTTTTTGAAACAAAGTCTGATAAAAAAACAACACAAAATCAGATTACAAAACTTAAAGCAGAATTGGAAAACTGGAAGGCGGTTGCTCAGAAACAAGGAATTCCCATTAAGACAAAATTAGCATTAACTGACAATATTTCACATTGGGTAGTTGATTATGTTAAAGAAAACAAGATTGATTTGTTAATTGTGGATTATCCAAAACTATCTATGGAAGAAATTACACTTTTTGATGACATTATAAGTATAATTCATCATAAATCTCATTGCCATCTTTTAACAACAAAACCCTCATAGATTCTAGATTTTAGAATGTATCCTATTAGAAAATTATGTTACAATGGTTTCTATGCTACAATAGACTAATCTGCGTCCATTTCTATCCCCCCATATTTAGTAGCTAAATCCCCGTGGACCCATTTGAGAACAATAAATCAGTGAATTAATTTTCGTCTTTAGTATAAAATCCCAATCTTTGAAGATAATGAATTAAAAATCTCATAATATGATATGCCTAATTCTGATTGTGAGCATTATTGGACTCCTAATAGTTCTTATTTTTGTGTTCATTGCGGAACAGATATCAATAAAAAATAATTTTTTCAGATATTAATAATGAAAAAAATTCTTTATGCAATTATTCCAATTCTTGCATTTTCTATAATTTTTCTAAACATGTTTTTTGGCCATCTAGTTTTTGAATCAGAAACTCAAGAAGTGATAAACAAGTATTCAGTTTATGTTCATTTATTATCAGAATGGCAAAGTGAATCAAAAAATATTATTTTTGATGTAACTAACACCTGGTACAAATCAGATAAAATTAGAAATACCAATCATGTATTTGATGCAGAATCTAAAGAATACAACTCAAATCAACTTCATGAAATTAATGGCAAATCCTATGTTGAATTAAAGCATGAATTTAGTGACTGTCAAGAAGAATGGCAACCAATGTTATATCGAAAAGCTGTTGATACAGTAAGACATGAGATAGAATATGTTCAAGGACAGCAACTAAGTACAGATCCTAGTGTTTCTGTATATCCGGACACTGAAAATGAAAATTATGACAACTCAGAACAACAGTCAAAAATCAAGAATGGATTTGTACAGTTTTTCCCTATTTGCACATCAAAAGATACTACATCATACAATTTTAGTGTAAAAACTGACAACAAAGATTTGGGTTTTGACGTATACTTTGTTTCATCCTCAGATCAACGCGAAAACTTTGTAAATTCTAAATTTGATTATTACACCGAATCTGGTTGCTATGGACAAAACAAACAAAGCTATAGTGGTACATGTCATGACATCAAAAAAGACAGTGGACTGCTTGTGATTTTTCCTGATGATCTTAAACCATGGACTACCAAAGTTACAGTAAATCTATATGAAAATAATTAGATCATTTATTTACAATATTACCAAGTAATTTCATGGGATTTCTTAAGACAATCAAAGACACTGCAGAAAAAGGTGTTGAGAAAGGAACAGATCTTGGAAAGAAAGGAATCGAAAAAGGTACAGAGGCAGGTACTAAAGCCTATGATGGTACTAAAGATGCTGCAAAGAAAGGACACGACAAAGCTAAAAACGATTAGATTCTTTTTCTAATTTTATTTTTTCTTCCAAATGAATTGATTGTAAATCAATTCTGGTCTGATTTGTCTAAATGGTTGTGCTCCACCTACGTACCATTTTGTAAAGAATTCATACAAGTGCAATCTGAGAGACTGGATATACACAATTAATCCTTCAATCATCATAATTCCCAAGTTACCTCCAATAATCATGGCCATTGCACCACCTGATTCAGCACCTCCTAGAGATGAGAACGCATTGTTTACTGTCATCAGCAAGGCCGCATGCACAAGTAACATAATTCCAAGTCGAGCATAACTGATTGTGTGAGCTAAACTTTCTACTGTTTTTCCTAAGAGAACTTCCATGATTACACTTGCAGGATCCGCTCCGTCTTCGGGATGTTTCTTTGCATGCATTACACCACCAACCATCATAATGACCATTGATGCAATTACGATAATAACTGAAATTCTTGTAATAATCCAAACCTCTGCCCAATCTCCAAGGAACATCGTTACCCAAGGTACAGCTTCTGTGTGAACTTTGGAATACATGTTCATTACATCATATTGTGAACCAATTGCACACATCATGATTACAACAATTCCTCCATAGAGTGTAATGTTTGGAATTGCTTCAGTAAAGACTACCATCTTGTGTCCCTCTTTTAGCAATCTAATTACACGTAGAGTCATTGCCCAAACCAAATGCACAATTCCGATGAATAATGAAACTTTGAGAATATTGATTACTTGATCAAATGTTAATTCTGCAACACTAAGAATTCCAACTATCCAACTAACTGAATGCAATGCTCCGCCTTCTTCTAACAATCCTTCAAACGGACCCATGTGATCAAGATGGAAACCAAACGCCTCTCCTGCCGCCACACCCGCAATTGCTGCTGAGGCCCCAGAGATTGCAATGAGCATTCCCCATTTTGATAGTTCACCTTGTCCCTTAAACTTGAAAAGTAAACCTAATGCCATGAGTAACAATCCATGACCCATATCTGCAAACATTAATCCGTAGAAAATTGGCCACATTAGAGCAATCATAGGAGTAGGATCTGGCTCTCCAGCCTTTGGAATGCCTTGACTCTTTGTAATTACTTCAAATGTTCTAACAAATCGTTTATTGTCAAATAAGGTTGGAATCTCTTCTTTTAGTTTAGGATCTGTAATGTCTTCAACAACTGACATCCATTGTTTAGTTGACTCTGTGAATTTTGCTTCCATCTTCTTTGGAATAAAGCCTTGAATTACTGCAAAGTTTTTTGTTCCTCCAGGCTTTCTTAAAGTCTCAAGAACATCTTTTGCAATTTGTGCTTTTTCGTGAAGTGATAGAATGTCTCGTCTAATTTTCTTTGTAATTTTTCCTAATTCTTTTTTAATTGAAGCTTGTTTTGTTTCTAGTTCTTTGATTTTTGATTCTGCTAGCGCATATGCCTCGCTAGGAATTTGAGGAAATCCTTCTGGAATTTTAAATGTGTTGGAATTGAAACTTCGTAAAACTTTGAGAACTTTCTCAGCATCTGTTATGTCTGAAATTACTAATATTGCTGCTTTTTCTTTATTCTCTAAATCATACTTGTAAACTGTAATGCCTTCCAATGAGCGATTGATCTCATCAAAGTCTGCAGAGTTTATCACAAAGAGATTTGTAAAAAAGTGTCTCATCAAACCAAATCCGGAAATATCAATCTTCATCTTTTTGATTACTTCTAAGGTATCTTTGAGAGCTTTGTATTCTTCAATGGAAACTTTAGCTGTTGCTGCCTCTCCTAGCAGTTTTGCTGGCTTATCAATGATAGATGGAGCTTCTTTTTGTAGTTGTTCAACCATATCTTCAATTTCATTAATCTCATAGTCTTTTTTCTTGATCACAGTTCCTTTGAACAAAATCTCCATAATTCCTACTTCAAGAGGAATTCCCATTCCTTTGATGACGTCATCAATAGATTGGTATGTTTGCTGTGCTTTTAGTAGCAAATCATCAATTTCAGGCGTAACCAAATCACTGGCAGAATCAATTTTGTGATACCACTCAAACTCAGTTAATCTTGAAATTGCTCTAGGAGACTCACTTCTTGGTAAAATTACGGTTCCTAATTTTAGATCGGCTGTTCCCAAGACAAATTTTGGGTACTTTCATTGAGTTTAATATCTTTCTGATTTGCTTCCCAAACATTAAAATCCATTATGGGTCAACTGCACCCATTGGTATCTAATTCTGCATTAGAAAGTACAATTGATAAAATTTTAAAAAATACTGAACAAGATATTTTGTCTAATATCAAATCCGGCTTAGAAGAATCGCAACAAAATCTAGATGATGCTATTCCTAAATTGGAAAGTGAATACGATAAAATCATTTCAGATGGCAAAAAAGAGGCTGATAAGATTGAAAAACAGATCACAGGAAGTTCTGATATTGAAGCCAGAAATAAACAACTTATGGCATTAGAGGAAGCAGTTGATAGAGTATTTTCTACAGCATTAGACCAAATTGCAAATGCTGATCGCAGTGGCGATTATTCAAATCTCATTAAGACTTTGATTGAAGAATCAATTCAAACTTTAGGTACATCAGAAATTTCAATTTCTACAAATGCAAAAGATAGAGATATTGTTCAGTCTGCATTATCTCAATTCTCTGGTGCTGAACTATCATCTGAGACAATTGATTGTCTTGGAGGAATTAAAGTAAAATCAAAAGATGGTACCATGACATTCGATAATACGATCGATGCTAGAATTGAACGTATGAAGCCTTTAATAAGGAAAGATATTGCAGCAAAATTCGGAGTGGGAAATTAGAAAATGGCAGCTCAAGGTAGAATTGTTTGGGTAAGTGGCCCAGCTGTAAGAGCAGACGGTATGTCTGATGCAAAAATGTATGAAACTGTTACAGTAGGAAATTCAAAATTAGTAGGTGAGGTTATTCGACTTACTGGAGATGTAGCATTTATTCAAGTATACGAATCAACAAGTGGATTAAAACCTGGTGAGCCTGTAGTAGGTACTGGAAACCCACTCAGTGTATTATTGGGTCCTGGAATTATTGGACAACTTTATGATGGAATTCAAAGACCACTAAGAGAACTATCTAAAGCATCTGGTTCCTTCATCGGAAGGGGTATTACAACATCTGCTGTAGATATGACAAAAAAATATCACTTTGTCCCAACAGTAAATAATGGAGATGAAGTATCTGCAGGAAATATTATTGGAACTGTTCAAGAAACTGATCTTATCGAACACTCTATTATGCTTCCACCAGATCATGCAGGTGGAAAAATTTCAAACATTGTATCAGAAGGCGATTATGACTTAGAAACTGTACTAGCTACTACTGAAAAAGATGGACAATCAATTCAAGTTAAAATGTATCATAGATGGCCTGTACGAAAACCACGTCCTTACAATAAGAGATATGATCCAACTGTCCCACTTTTAACTGGACAACGTGTAATCGACACATTCTTCCCAATTGCAAAAGGAGGAACTGGTTCAATTCCTGGAGCATTTGGAACAGGAAAGACTGTAACATTGCACCAAATTGCAAAATGGGCTGATTCTCAAGTTGTTGTTTACATTGGTTGTGGTGAAAGAGGAAATGAAATGACTGAAGTATTAGTTGAATTCCCACATCTCAAAGATCCACGTAGTGGAAAACCATTAATGGATAGAACTGTCCTAGTAGCAAATACTAGTAACATGCCAGTAGCAGCAAGAGAAGCAAGTATCTACACTGGTGTCACGATTGCAGAATATTACAGAGATATGGGTAAAGACGTTGTACTTGTAGCAGATTCAACAAGCAGATGGGCTGAATCACTCAGAGAAATGAGTGGTAGATTAGAAGAGATGCCTGCAGAAGAAGGTTATCCATCATATTTAGCATCTAGATTAGCAGAATTTTATGAAAGAGCAGGTCGTGTTCAAGCAACTGGTAGTCCAGAACGTGATGGCTCAGTTACTTTGATTGGTGCTGTATCTCCATCTGGCGGTGACTTTACAGAACCAGTCACAACCCACACAATGAGATTTATCAAAACTTTCTGGGCATTGGATGCAAAACTCGCATACTCTAGACACTACCCATCAATTAACTGGATGAACAGCTATTCGGGTTATCTTGCAGATATTGCAAAATGGTGGAGTGAAAACATTAGTGAAGATTGGTTTAGCATTAGAAGTGAAACTTATGGTGTTTTACAAAGAGAAGATACACTAAAAGAAATTGTCAGACTCTTAGGTCCTGAAGCATTACCTGATGAAGAAAAATTAATTCTTGAAGTTGCAAGAATGGTAAAGATTGCTTTGTTACAACAAAACTCATTTGATGATGTTGATACTTATTGTAGTCCAGAAAAACAATTCAAATTAATGAAATTGTGTGTTGACTTTTACAAAAAGGGACAACAAGCACTCAAAGAAGGTGCATCATTATCTGACATACGTGAGTTAGGTGTAGTAAGCAGTTTACTCAAGGCAAGAATGGATGTCAAAGATGATGAAATGCCAAAACTTGATCAATTAGATAAAGATATGCAAGAACAATTCAAATCAATTTCAGGAGTGAAGGTATCAAATTGACAACAGAAGGCGGAGTTCAATACAGTAAGATTGCAGAAATCAAAGGACCTCTAGTTGTTGTAGATGATGTTGAAAATGCAGCATTTGATGAACTTGTTGAAATTGAAACTACTGAAGGTGAAAAAAGACTAGGTAAAGTTCTTGAAGTAGGAAACGGCAAAGCTATCGTTCAAGTTTTTGAGGGAACAACTGGATTATCAATCTCTGGAACCAGTGCAAAATTTGTAGGTAAAGTTATGGAAATGCCAGTATCAAAAGAGGTGCTTGGTAGAGTATTTGATGGATTAGGAAGACCAAAAGATGGACTACCAGATCCAATTGCTGATAAATTTGTAGACATTAACGGAGAACCAATGAATCCAGAACAACGTGAATACCCAAAAGACTTCATCCAAACTGGTGTATCTGTAATTGATGGTTTGATGACTCTAGTTAGAGGACAAAAACTTCCAATCTTTTCAGGTTCTGGTATGTCTCACAATCTTTTGGCAGCACAAATCGCAAGACAAGCAAGTGTTGTTGGAACACAAGACGACTTTGCTGTTGTCTTTGCAGCAATTGGTGTGCAGTACAGTGAGGCAGAATATTTCAGACGAAGTCTTGAAGAGTCTGGTGCACTAAAAAGAAGTGTTCTATTTCTAAATACAGCAGATGATCCTGCAATTGAAAGAATCATTACTCCTCGTGTTGCTTTAACTGTGGCAGAATATTTGGCATTTGAATTAGGAATGCACGTTCTGGTTGTAATTACTGATATGACAAACTATGCAGAAGCACTTAGAGAAATTAGTGCAGCAAGAGAGGAAGTTCCTGGAAGAAAAGGATATCCTGGTTATCTTTACACTGACCTTTCAACACTTTATGAAAGAGCAGGAAAACTTAATGGAAGAAAAGGTAGTGTTACACAAGTTCCAATTTTATCAATGCCATCAGATGACATTACCCACCCAATACCTGACCTTACCGGTTACATTACTGAAGGACAAATAGTAGTTGGTAGAGATTTATTCAGACAAGGAGTTTATCCACCAATCAATATTTTGATGAGTCTTAGTAGACTGATGAAAGACGGAATCGGTGAAGGAAGTACAAGAGAAGATCACAGTGAAGTTTCTAACCAAGTTTATGATGCATATTCTAGAGCACAAGAAGTAAGAGCACTAGCAGGTATTGTAGGTAAAGCAGGACTTACTGAAATTGACCTCAAATACTTGGAAGTAGGTGATACCTTTGAAAAAGAATTCCTTACACAAGCAACTGATGAGAACAGAACTATTGAAGAAACACTTACTCTTATGTGGAAGATTGTCTCAAAATTACCAAAGAATGAGATTACTAAAATCAAAGACAAGTACGTAGAGCAATATTACAAGGAAGAGTAACTAAATGTCATTTGGACAAAACGTTGCAGCAACAAAAATTGAACTTTTCAAATATAAAAAATCCAGCCAAATAGCCACAATGGTTCAACAAATTTTAGATGATAAACGTAAAGTTCTCTTAAAAAATATTGAAGAGATGATTCAAGAAGCATCTAAAGCAAGAGGTGGAATTTGGGATCCATTACAAGATATTTACAAATCAGTAAACGAAGCTTATCTAGCACTAGGTACTAACACTGTTGATTCTGTAGCAGAATCTACCCCTCCTGTAATGGAAGTAGATGTTCATGTTAGAAGAGTAGTTGATGTTAAAATTCCAGCATTAACCGTAACTGAAAAAGATACTAAATCAATGCCTTATGGATTTGCAGATACAAATTCTTCAATTGATAGAGCGGCAAAACAAATTAAAGAATTAATGCCAAAAATTTGTAAAGCAGCTGAATATGAAAATTCAATTTTCAGTCTTGCAAAAGCATTAGAAAAGACACAAAAATTACTTAACGCACTTGAAAATGTCATTATTCCTCAATACAAAGATAATATTCGATTTATTCTTTCTACTCTTGAAGAGAGGGAAAGAGAAGAATTCGCAAAGTTAAAAAAAGTGAAAGAAAAGATGGAAAGTGGAAAATAATGGCAAAAGAAGAAATTAAAAAATTACTTGAGAATTCAAAGAAAGAATTAGATGGAAATTATGATGATTTTGTAAAATCTATCCAAGACGATCTAACCTCATTCAAAAAGAAAACATTAGATCGAATTTGAGACTCTTATCTCATCATGATTTAAATATGGATATCATGGAGCTTGATCGTAAATGAAATCTATCGTCATGTTACTTTTGGCAGCATCAGCAATTTCAATTCTAGGTTCAACTGGAGTTGCATTTGCAGCAGAAGATGGTGCATCTGGTGGCGACTCTATGAAACTCTTAGGTGCTGGTTTAGCATTTGGTATTGCAGCCGGTGGAGCAGGAATAGGTCTTGGTCAAGTAGGTGCAGCAGGTCTTGCAGTCATTAGTGAGAACCCAGCTTTACAGTCAAAGGTGTTCATCTTCGTAGGTATGGTCGAGTCAATCGCAATCTACGGTATAGTTATGATGTTTATCATCTTAGGACAATAGTCCAAACTACATATTTTTCAAATTTTTAGATTTTTTGTTTAATTGTATTTTAGCTTGTTAACATCCAGTACTCTTGCACAATATCTGCACTTGAGAACTCTTCCTTCCTTGTCAATTACATCCATCACTGATTCAATGTATTCTGTACTGTTTGTAATGCAATCAGGATTTGAACATCTAAAAATCCTGTCAATCTCATTAGGCAATGCCACTCTTCTCTTCTCCACAAGTTTGTATTCTTTAATCATGTTGATTGTTGCCTTTGGGGCAATGACTGCTAGCTTGTTTGTGTCATCGTCTTTTAGAAACTTGTTTTCAACTTTGATAATGTCTTTTTTCTTGAATTTACCACTTGGAACATTTAGGGCTATGGTGATTAGACTTCCATCCTCCCCGTTTATTCTCAAAGCATTAAGAACCTGAAGACCCTTGCCTTCATCTATATGGTCAATTACAGTACCTTCCTTAATTCGTCGAACCATAAGGTCGGACTGTTCCATCAGAATACTTTGTATAGTCACCTGTATATATTATTGAAAGAATGAACGAGTTCTACCAAAAAGACATAATCTCGATTAAGGACTATACTAAAGAACAATTAGAAACTATCTTTACATCCACTGATAAAATCCTTAATCTGAGCCCCTTTGATAGAAGAGAAATTTGTAAAGGAAAAACATTAGGATATTTGTTTTATGAACCAAGTACCAGAACTCGTTTAAGTTTTGATTCGGCTATGGCCTCAATTGGTGGCAACTCATTGGGAATTTCTGATATTACATCTTCATCCACTCAGAAAGGTGAGAGTCTTGCAGATACTGTTAGGATTATGTCAATTTATTCAGATATTCTTGTTTTACGTCATCCTTTGGATGGGTCAAGTAGATTTGCAGCTGAAATTTCTGATAAACCAGTAATCAATGCAGGTAGTGGAACTGAAGAACATCCAACTCAAGCAATTCAAGATTTGTTTACAATCAAAAAAGAAAAGAAAAAGATTGATGGGCTAAAAATCGGAATTGTAGGGGATTTAAAATATGGTCGCACAGTATATTCTCTATTACATGGACTAGGAAATTATGATGTAGATGTAAGATTGATTTCTCCTGAATCACTAAGAATAAGATCAGATTCAACTTATGAAATTAAAAAAAGATTAGACTTGACTGAAACTACTGACATTGAAGAACATCTAGATGATCTTGATGTTCTCTATGTCACAAGAATCCAAAAAGAGAGATTTCCTGATGAAGAAGAATATCTCAAAGTTAAAGGAAGTTATGTTGTAGGATTAGATATGTTAAAAAGAATGAAAGACGATGCCATAATTTTACATCCACTGCCAAGAATAGATGAAATTTCAGCTGATGTTGACAAAACAAAAAATGCCAAATATTTTGAGCAAGCCGAATATGGAAAATATACTCGTTCTGCACTATTAGGTATGATTATCAATGAAAATGGATTTTAATTTTTAGAAAATCCGTATTCCATATATCTAGAGACATTCCAATATCAGTAGTTGACTGAAACTAAAATAATTCCCATTTTTCCACTAGACCTGGTATTATTTCCAAGGCAAGAACTACCACTTCGAATTTTTGAGCCTCGATATAAGCAACTAGTTGATGATTGCATGCTTGGTGATGGCCAGTTTGGTGTATGTTTGATTGATGAAAATAACTCTATCAATGGATGGAACTCTCCTAAATTGATAGGTACCATTGCCAAAATTTCAAAGTGTGAAGATGTAGAACTTGATGGATTGCAATTGCACATTGAAACCATTGGAAGAAATTCATTTAAAATTAAAAGAATTATTCCACCATCAATTACTCAACCTGAAAATTATGATCCCCTTTCAGTAGAGGGACACCAAGAAATTTCTGAATTGCATGAAAAAATAGGAACAGAAGAAAAAATGTACATTCAAGCTGAAGTTGAAATGATTCCTGAAATTGATGAGAATATCTCACTTGAAAAATGGGAACATTTAGTTGAAATGTGGAAAAAGAAAATAATCAAACAAGCTTTACCTCAAGTCGTTGATTCTCATTCATTGGATCATGTTTTAGAACAATATTATCTGAATACTGACACACCGACAATTGACTATATTTACTCTTTATCAGCATTAGGCGCCAAGGATCCTAATGACCTCCAACCCATTTTAGAAGCAACATCCATGGATGAACTAATTAAACGAGTTGAAAAATTACTAACAGTACAATGATATCCTTAAAAAATTTTGGAATCTTTGCGATAGTCGTATGTTTGTTGTTTCCTGCATCTAGTGTTTATGGACATGGATTTGGTGTTGACACAATTTCATCTGTAGATGTTCAAGGGAAGCAACTGTCCATCATGGTAGAAATGCCAATGTATTTTGAGAATCGACAGGATCAAATTACAATCACTGCAGTAGAAGATGAATCCAAAGAAAATGCAAAAAATGTAACTTTTCTGATTGGATTATTCCATAAAGATAAAATGATTTTTAGAAATTATTTCTTTTCTGAAAATGGTGTTTTACCGATTATAGTTACTCCAACTGAAGATTCTGAAATAACAATTCATGGTGAGCAAGACTCTTTGCTTGGGGCTTGGCATGGAACTGAATCTAATCCTGTAGAAATTTCAGGACCTTTGTTTAATTCAGGTGGTTTATACAATTTTGAGATTGAGGTCAGAACAATTGATGAGCCTACCAATATCATAGAGGATTCAGGCATCTATAATGCAGATTTGAGCCTGATTGAGACTATATCTTTCATACAACAAGACTCTGAAAATAATGATGTTGAATTCCGCTCAAAATCATATTTTGATACTGTAACTAATTTCGTATATGACTCTGATGCAAAAGAAATTCGATTTGAAATGCCTTTTGACTGGAGTGAAAAACAAATGTCACATGTATCTGTAGTTCATGTTGAAACACATTTCCCTAAAGATTTTGTAGAATTTTTGCCTCCTAGTTATTCTGCAACTGTTAATGGAATTGAACTTTTCAAATCATCTGTATCAGTTGATGATTATACAGAAGACAATGAAAGAATTGTTCATCTTGTTCTACTGCAAGATCATTTGCGTTATATGAAAAATGAAATGAAAAAATCTGATAAACCCCTACCTGATAATATGTTATTTACATTATCTACTAGCGAAGATATTGCATTTCCTTTAGAAGCTTATACAAAAAGTGAAGACTTTAAAGTTAATTTGTCTTGGGATCCATTAGAAGTTCAACCTGAAGTTCCCACAAATTTCATTTTCACTATTAGAGATGGAAGAACAAATGAACCTCTGAGAAGTTCTGATTATACATTTGTAATAATCCAAAATGGTAAAGAAATTCATCGTGTATCTGGAATGGCGCAAGTTGGTGGAGACTTTGAAAAATTTACATTTGGTGAAGGTCAAACAGGTCCGACAATAATCAAATTTGAAAATATTCGAAATACAGGACAAGAAACTGAATTTGCTTTAGTTGTTGTACCTGAATTTGGGAGTATTGTAATTTTTGTATTAACAATTTCTATAATGAGTGTAATTTTTGTAACAAGGAAAAGTTCACTTAATATCTAAAGTGCTACCAGCTTAACAGTATCCATGTTTTTATTTATTTGAAAATCTTTTGTCATTGTGGATACCTTTTCTGCATCTCCATCGATGAGAAAAAGTTCCATACATTTCTCTTTCTCAATTTTACTATGAAGATGTGTTGTAATAAGATCTTCAAAATTATGTGTGATTCCAGAAACAACATGATCAAATTCATCATTGTGCACTACCAAAAGAATTGCATGAATATTTCCTGCCAAATCTGCCTTTTGTTTTTCCTCTGAAACAAACGCTCTAATTCCAGCTCTGATAGCTTCAGATCTTCCTGAAAATCCCATAGAAGATTGAAGCTTGTCTAATTCTGAGAGAATCTCATCATTTAATGAGATTGAGACTATTGGCATATGCCTAATGTTATTAATTATCTTATAAGTTTAGCAATTAATCTTATTAAGATTTTATAAATTTATTAATAATTTGGTTGGAATTGCAACGTGAATACCCAAACAAAACTAGCAATAATTGCGATATCTATAGTGATTCCATTATCTTCTCTTGTTGTTTATAGCACAAATTCAAATCAGCAGTTTACACATATTGATAATCCAAAACTTCAGGTAATCTCATCATTTAACCCGCTTCATGAATTTTCACAAATAGTCGGTCAGGAAAAAGTAGATGTTACATTATTGGTCCCAGTTGGAGTTGAACCACATGATTGGGAACCTACAATCAAAGATGTACAACAAATGCAAAAATCAGATCTGATTGTAATAAATGGCGTTGGTTTTGAAAGTTGGGTTGATAATTTGGTTGAAAATAATTATCAAGGAACTATAGTTGATACAAGTATTGGAATTACAATAATACATCCTCAAGATGATGATAAAGAACATTCTGAAAAATTAGAAGATCCACACATTTGGCTGAATCCTGTTTTTGCTAAAAAACAAGTCCAAAATATTGCACTAGCATTCTCTGATGCAGATCCTGAAAATAGAGAATTTTATCAAACAAATGCAGAAAAATATAATGAACAATTAGATTTACTTGATTCAAAAATTAGAAATGAATTATCGAATTGTAATAATGATTTCATTGCATTTCATGATTCATTTTCATATTTTGCAAAGGAATATGATCTAAATCAACATACTATTATTGCAACAAATGATTTACATGGGGAAGTTACAGCAAAAACATTAGAGAATATTATATCAACAGCTAGAGAATTAAACATTAACATAATTTTTAGTGAAGAAACTATTAACACAAAAACTTCACAAATAATTGCTAACGAAATCGGTGGCAAAGTTTTGGTTTTGTCTCCACTTGAAATTGTATCAGAAGGGAATTATATTTCAAAAATGACTAAAAATCTTGAAAATCTCAAGGAGGCATTATGTTGAAAGTAGTTGAAATTAACAATTTGACAGTTCAATATCCTGATGTAAAGGCTCTAGATAATGTCAGTCTAGTTGTCAATCAAGGTGATTTTCTAGGCATAATTGGACCTAACGGAGCAGGAAAATCTACCCTCTTTGCATCTATGCTTGGACTTCATACAAAATACAAAGGAACTATCAAATTTTTTGATGAAGACATAAAAAAATCAAAAAATTACCTTAAAGAACTTGGATATGTTCCACAAAAGCCAATCTTTGAAAAAAACTTCCCTGTCACAGTTACTGATGTAGTCCGAATGGGACTAAGAAAAGAATCTGATGAAAATAAAATTGATGAGATTTTACAGCAGTTATGGATACATGAATTACGTAATAGAAGAATAGGAGAACTGTCTGGAGGACAACAACAACGTGTCTTTATTGCAAAAGCTCTTGTAAATAATCCTAAGATATTGATCTTAGATGAACCAGTTACAGGAATTGATCAACAGAGTATTGATTTGTTTTACAGTATTCTTCGTGAATTAAACTCTAAACAAAAAATTACAATCATTTGGTCATCGCATGATTTGGATGCTGTTAATAAATTAGCAAATCATGTGGCATGTTTGAATAGAACATTATTCTTTCATGGCGAATCTGAAAAATTCTTTTCTGATGATGCGCTAGTTAAGCAATATTCTGAGGCCTCGATGCAGGAACATATGCATCATCATTGATCATGTCTTTTGAGATTTTAACTTTCAGTTTTATGCATAGAGCATTAATTTCAGGAATTGCTATTGCAATTCTTTGTTCAGTTGTAGGACTCTTTCTAGTTTTAAGACGTTATTCATTATTTGGTGACGCAATTGCTCATTCATCATTTGGTGGAATTGCATTAGGATTACTAGCAGGTGTTTATCCATTATGGACAGCATATGGTGTTTCTATTGCTAGTGCACTAATTATAACAAAAATCAAAGATAGATACAATATTTCTGGAGATGCATCAATTGCTGTATTACTGTCCTCAGGCATAGCAGTTGGGCTCGTAATTATTGGATTATCTGGAGGCTTTACAATTGATATCTTTAGCTTTCTGTTTGGTAGTATTTTGTTAGTTAGTGTTGATGACACGATCTTAATCTTAGCTTTGACTGGTGTTATTCTAATTGTAATTTTGATATTCTATAGACAATTTCTTTATTCCACATTCAATGAGGAACAAGCTAAAGTCAGTGGGGTTCCTGTAGAAAAAATAAATTATTTGATAGTCTTTATGGCAGGAATCACTGTAGTTACATCAATTCAACTGGTAGGTGTATTACTAATTTCAGCTCTATTTGTAATTCCAAATGTAACTGCAATAATGTATGGAAAGGGATTCAAGCAAACTGCAATAATTTCAATGAGCTTTTCAATCTTTTCGGTGGTTGTAGGAATTTTGATATCTTACATATTTGATATTACGCCAGCAGGAACTATTGTACTGATGGCAATTGGTTTACTTGCAGGAACCATGGGAATAAAATCTGCAGGATTATTATCTAAGAATTAATCAAGGAATTTAATCTTCTTTTATCTTGTATGCTTTTTACATAAAATAACGATGTTGCTATTATTCCCAAAGCAATTAGAGGAGATGCAAGTTCAGCATATTTAATTTTAATTTCATTTAACGATTCTATTTGTGATGGTATTACTGGAATCTCTGTAAGTTTAACCATTCCAATTTTATTTGATTGCTGCTCAACAAACCATACATTGTCATTTCCATCTGATGTCATAAATTGAACAAATGATGTTTCAGTCGGAATAGGAACTTCGATTAAATTATTATTATCAGGATCATATACTCCAAGTGAATCAATCGTATGTTGTGCAAACCATACATTTCCATATTTGTCAAATGTCATTCCAAATGGTAATGCTTCCTCATCAGGAACTGAAATTCTCTCAAAAGTCTCTAAGACTGGATTAAATTTAGTGATTGCCAAGCCTGTATGCTCTGCAATCCATAGGTTTCCGTCCTTGTCAAATAACAATGCTTCAGGACCTTGTAAAACTGTATCAGTTGAGATTTCAGTTATATCATTGTCATCAGGATCAATATATCCAATCTTTCCTGAACCCGTACTAGTATACCACATCCTTCCATTATCATCAAATGCTAAAGCAAACGGCAGATTTTCTTTTCCTGATAATACAATTTCTTCAAATTCATCTTCTTCAGGTAAATATTTTACAATTCTATCTTTGTTAACTATGGTAATCCAAATATTCCCATCAAAATCTGATTTGATGAATAATGGTGTATTCTTTGAAATTACCGGATCTAATTTTGGAATTGTTTTTGTTGTAATTTGTTTTGTATCAGGATCGATAAATCCTATTTGATTTGCTGGAGTGTCTGTAAACCAAATATTTCCTTTATTGTCTTGTGTAAGAAATGTTGTAGTTAGTCCATCAAATGAATATGAAGAAAATTCTAGAGTGTCAAGTGAAAATTGCCATAATTTAGGAGATGATGCGTCACTTAACCAAATTGAATTATTTCCATCATATACTGGAAAGAGAGGCTTTGCGTCTTCTGGTAATTCATACTCTGTAATCTGAGTTTGAATATTTGCTAGTTTTGGTTTTACAAGCAAATTCATCAATTTTGATTCATTTGCGTTTTCAGTTCTCTGGGCATCAATTTCCACTAGCCATTCTCCAGAAAATCCAAATGTTAATTCCCCCTGAAACTCAGATACATTATCCTCACCTTGCTTCATTATTTGCATGGGAACTTCAATTGGAGCAATATTTCGTGATGGGTTTGAAACCTTTACTTTGACTTCATCTAAATCAGAAAGCTGATTCCCTTCAAAGTCGCTTACTTGTACCAGAATTGTGTTTGTACCGCTAGAAAATGGTGAGATATCGATATCAAATTTAGCATTTTCAGTAAACTCTATTGTCTTAAAACCATAAACAACCTCTTGAGCATCAACTTTTTGGATTTCACCTGCAGGAAGCGTTCCATTAGTTAGTAATGCAACTACTCCAAGAAGAATAATTCCTAATACTGCATCAACTTTGAGTGATCTCTTTAATTTTTTATGGACTGAAATTTTTCCAGATGAAAAATTCTTTTCAGCATTTTTTTGAACTTTAAACTGAAAAAATCCTCCTAACAATACCATGACTGCCGCAATTGCAATTTTTAGAATAATTAATTGACCATATACTGATTCAGTGATTAATCCTACATCACTTTCGAGGAACCACATTAGTGTTGGACCTGTAATGATTACAATTCCTACTGCGATGATAAATGCAATTGAGAATCTTGGAATCATTAATAGGCTCATCATTTCTCGTTTTGGTTCTTTAAGTTGAGAAAATGTTGGTAACAATGTAAAAACAAAATAAATCATTCCGCCTATCCATATTCCTGAAACTAAATTGTGAATGTAATCCAATACTAGTGCAGGCATTTCCCCACTAGCTGCTCCATGTCCAATTAAACTTGAAGTAGAAATTAATGCAAGCATAGCAACAAGCATAGGAATTTGATTTTTATTTGATAAACTCTTACTTCTATCTAATCCAAACCAGATGCCTAACAAAATCACTGTGATGATCATTCTTAGAATCCATGTCATTCCAAAGTCTGTTTGAATTGCATCTAGAGGTGATGCTTCTAATCTTATACTTTGTACTGCAATCATCAAAATATTTGAAACAAAAACTAATCCAAGACCAATACCAGTAAGCGACATGAATTTTCCGTGATGAATATTTTCAATTTTTTCTAACTCTTCTTTGATAATTTTTTTATTTTGTGTTCCCCAAATGAATAGAGATGCAATCACAACTCCTAGAACAATTGTCTGTCCTACAATCCCTGGAAATCTTGCACCTGCCTCAGGTAAAAATACAATCTCTGATGGTCTTTCTATTCCTAGAATGGAAGGATCAACTATCACATCTCCAACTGCAAACAAAAATGCACCTGGAACAAGATGTCCGTCAACTTTAGAGAGTACTTTGGTTGTTGCAGTATATACCCCATCTTCTAATGGTGGTGTTGTAACAATAAGGGATTGTTCTCCTTCATAGTAATCTGTATCTTTGTTATCTATTTGATTTCCATTATTGTCAAGCACCTTAAGTTCACTAAAGTTTATGTCAACTGGTTCTGAAAAAAATACAATTACTTTTGTGGTTCCGGTAGGTGAATTAGTTTCTAAGCTTGGAATAGTTTGTTCTGTAAATGGATGTGCATATACAAATGGTAGTGATATAGATGATAAAATAACTAAAAATATCAATAATTTCTTCATTTAATCTTCAGGTCATCTTTGATAATTTAAACAGTTTTCAAATTATTCGGGATTTGTACCAATTCACGTAAAGATAATAACGTGTTATTCTAAATTGGTTGTAGTGAAGATTACGCTTTTTGTCTTTATAGGACTGTTATTTTCTATTGGGATGGTTGTGCCCTCATTTGCTCATACTACTGCTCATGTAGAACAATATGAAATTGAAGTAGGTTGGGGAATTGAACCTCCTGTTGTAGGCATTCGAAATGATTTGGTTCTTAAAATTATTGAAAGAGGAGAAAAAGAAGGTACATTTACAGGAATAACAAGTGCTTTCAAAAATGTTGATGCAACTATAATGTTTGGAGGTGTATCTAAAAAAATTGATATTAATTCTGATGTTAAACCTGGATATTATTTCTCACCAATTATTCCAACTAAAACTGGAACCTATTTGGTAGAACTAAAAGGCGACCTTCGTGGTACTCCAATTGATATTAAAATTCCAGTTGAAGACGTAGAACCTACTGCAGTCTTAGACTTTCCTCCAACTTCTGGTGGAGGTGATACTGACATTGTTGCATTGAAAAATGCAATTTCTTCTTTACAACAAGATGTTTCTAAACTAAGCTCAGGTGAAACTAAAGTTTCTTCTGATGGTGGCGCAGCATATGACTTTGCAATATTTGGGTTATCCATTGCTGGAGCAGCTATCATCTTGGCAATAATATCTCTAGTAAAAAGAAAATAGAAAAAGAGGTATTCCTAAAATCTTGGAACGACTCTAGATTTTGCAGTTACTGCAACTATGCTTATGATTGCAACAGCTAGTATCATCATTGCAATTGTACCAAATTCTGGGACAACTTTTGATGTAGATACTATGCCTGTTGGTCCAGTCCAGCTATCTTCTTCACCTGGTGCTCCAATTCCCAAAGAAACAACTTCAATGTTAATTGGATTTGCATCAGAACCAACTGCATCTATTTGATGAGTTGCTGTGTGTTCCATTGCATGTGCAGTTTCAGTGTAAACTGTTTCACCCTTTTGTGTTGCAGTAATTACATAGTTGACATGTAATTCACTGAACTCAAGTTCTACTTGAGTTCCGCCTTTTACTGCAGAGTCTGTAACTGTTACCATCAAGTCGCCACCCATCATTTCGTCAGCGTTTGCTTCTTGTACTATGATCAGTCCTTGCATCCAAGGATGTACCATACAGAAATATGGTTGTTCACCTACAGTTTCTGGAGTCCATTCGTATGAACCATCTACCATTAGTAGACTTGTATCAAATACACCATCTGGTCCGCCATCTGGAGTTCCTGATGTAAATGTATGTGCTGCACTGTCAGTATTTGTCATGATTACTTTACCACCGACATCTACTGTTGCAGTACTTGGAATGTAACATCCTTCTGCTGTATCTTCACAACCTGGTGCACCAGAACCTGGTGCAGGAGTGATTGTGACTTCTGAATGATCTGCAAAAGCAGCTGGTGTCATAGCGACAATACCTGCTGCGATAGCAAATAGTACGAAGAAAGAGCTTAATGCTTTAGTCTTCATTAAACAAATTACTTGGATGGATACATAAAAACTTCACTGGAATTTCCAGAAATAAAACTAGTTTTTTCTAAACTGGTACAACTTTAGAATCCCAAATACAGGAATTCCTACATACATTCCAATATTTAGTAGAATTATAGATACACCATATCCTAGCATTTCTTGTTCTGAATCAATATCTACATAATTTAACAATGATAATGATGATAACATTGGAGTTAATCCAACTTTTACCATTTCTTTGAAAACTGGATTTTCTCTTTCTAGATCAGCCACACCTGGAGAAAATGAATAATAAAATTGATTAAATCCACTCATAAAAGCAGTTCCAGATTCTGTTGACAAAACAGTATTATCTCTAATTTCTCTTAGTTGTTGAACTTGTGGTGCCATTTCAGAACCATATGCTGCAGTTGCAATTAAACATCCTCCATTTTCTTCGGTAGGTGGAACATCATTATCAGATATAGGTGGTTGAGCATGTGCTTCTCCTACTGTAATATCAAATGATACTGTTTCAGTTGGAATTGGATTAAACAAAATTCCTTCTATTTCAAAATCCATAGAATAAACCCCATCTTCAGGAAATTCAATCTTTAATCCCTTCAAAAAACCCTCTGATGTATGCATTAGATTTGGAGTCTGAAATATAATTTCATTATCTTTTGAAACTTTAATTTTATAATCAATATGTACTTGTGTATTTTTTGTTTTGCCGTTTAGAAAATCTACTCTTATGCTGTTCAAATCTCCTGGAACAATATCATCATAAGATAATTTTACATCTAATGTTCCTTTATCTGTAGATAATGTTTGTTCCTCAGCAAATGCTGGAATAATTAATAATGGAACTAGTAATACTGCAAATAGAAATTTCATACTGATTCTTTGAAAATCACGAATAAAAGTTGTTCTCTATTTTAGAAATAAAAAAATTCTCATGCTTAGAAATCCTGTGCCATCTTTAAATATGGTTTAACCCCAAATTTTGTATTGTATAGCAAGTTTGCATTATTCATTTCAATAATTGGTATTTTCTCAATTGTTACTGTTCTTCCTGATGCATTTGGACATGGACTTGGAGGAGATCAAGCTCCGCCAATAACATTCGGTGATATGAAAGTAACAGTTCGAACTCAATTGAGTCCATCTGATATTACTGTAGGAGAGATTGATTCTGCAAATATGCAAGTACGATTTTTTGATACTTTAACTGATACAAATCTTGACAAAGTTACATATCGAATAGAAGTTTGGCAAAGTGGTGAACTATTAGCTAGAAATCTATTCTACGATCCAGACGGAAGATTAGATGTAAAGATTAAACCAAAAGAAAATTGTAATGAAGCTGATTTAGAAAAATGCTCAATTTATGGCGGTTCTGAACATGTCAGTGCCCCAGGTGCATTATTTGTTCAAGGTGCAGCTTGTACTGATGATAATTTAGATATATGTGCAAGACCATCAATCACAGGTCCAATATTTGTAAAAGGTGGATTATACAAAATTAGAGTTGATATTGAAGCAGCTACTAGTCCAAGAACTGTGCTTGCTAATTTATTAAGTTATGAGACTTATGTCAGTGTAGCACAAGAACAAAACTTTTCTTTTCAAACAGCAAATGCTGAAGAAGTTCCAGTAATTATAAAAACATACTATGATGATGTTGACAATTTTGACTTTAACAAGTCTGATAATTCTATTTCATTTGATATGCCCTTTAATTGGAATCCTGATTATGTTGATTTAGTTCAAGTAGTACATGAAGAAGTAAGAGTTCCTAAATCTTTTACACCTTATGCAGAAGGTAAGCAATTCAAAGGATATGTTAACGGTGTAGAAATAGATCAAAGAGCATTACTAAATGATCCATACTCATATGAAGATACCAATATCGTTCATTTCTTGATTACCAAAAATGAATTACAAAAAATTAATGAAAAATTAGGTTCAAGCAATTATAATAATAAAAAAATGGATTTGAAATTAGTTCCGTTAGATGAGGCATCAAAGAGTTCCACTGAATTTTATCTTGTAGATACTAAAAACTATGAGCAAGTTCCAACCACTGTAAATATTTCATGGGATGGAAAATATGGTGCAAATCAAGAAATTCCATTTGAATTTACATTCTTTAATGAAAATAGAGAACTACTCAAAGATGTAAAATATGCTTATGTTGTTTTAGATGAATTTGATAAAGAAATAGCACGAAATGATGGTGATGATCCAATTAATCCTGGAATAACATCTATTGAAGGATTAGATATTCAAAGAATCTATGTTCCATCTGCAGGACAAATCCGAGTTGACATTCTAGTTTATGGAACAGGATTAGATTATGATCCAACATATGCCGGAATTGGCTCTGCAATTATTGAGATTGGTCCAGGCTCAACGACTATACCTGCGGTTCCTGAAAAAACACCAATCCCTAGTTGGATTAAAAACAATGCAGAATGGTGGGCAGCAGGACAAATAGATGATAACTCATTTGTTCAAGGAATTCAATATTTAATTAAAGAAGATATCATAAAGATTCCTCCAACCACACAAGGCTCTGGCTCTGGCTTAAATGAAATCCCTAGTTGGATTAAAAACAATGCAGAATGGTGGGCAGCAGGACAAATAGATGATGATTCATTCATTCAAGGAATTCAGTTCTTGATTAAAGAAGGAATTATGCGAATACAATCATAGGTTTTTAAATAAATTCTGTAAAGTGATAGTATAATGAAAGACATCAATGATATCATGCCAAAGGTTCCAAACATGAGATGGGGAGCTTTAATGAACAAAGCACCAACTAGTGATAAAGTAAAAGAGATGAACAAAATTTTTCCAGACAATGGAAAGTGGCATACTGTATTTGAAGAACAAGATCAAATTACCATTGATGGAAAAGAAATTAGAAAAAAAGATCCAAACAAGTGGACTTAGATTGAATCATCTAGCATTATTTGCCCTTTTGATATTTTCAACTGTATTTATTTTTGGATTTGATAGTGTTTTTGGTCATGGTGTAGGCAGTGAAACTTTTCCACCTGTTGATCTAAATGGAAAACAAGTAACACTAGAAATTTCATCGTCTAAAAGTGATTCTGAAGCAAGTGATGATCAACAAATTTCTATCTCGATGATTGATTTTGATTCTAAAATAACTTTACGAGATGTTACATTTTTGATAAAATCTTATCGTGGTGAGACTTTTCTATTTGAGCAAGAATTCAAGGCAGATAACGGATTCATAGTTTTTAATTTTGTATCAGAAGATGTAGATGCTGTTGTAATTGAAGAAGAGACTGATAATGGACTTCTTGGCTCTTTGCTAGGCTTTGAAAGCAGAATGGTTCATGTAAAGGGACCGAAACTCAGCGAAGGAGGATTATACAAATTTGATATTAGCATACTTACAGCTGATGACTATTCACAAAAATTGGAAGTACCACTTGTCTTCAATGCTGGAATATCTATTGCTCAAACCACAAAACACAGTTTTGTTGATCCAAACTTTGGAGAGCAAACCATTGATGTAGTTACATACTATGACGAAATTTCAGATTTTCAATATGATTCAAATTTAAAAGAAATCAGTTATTCTATGCCTTTTGAGTGGAGTAAATCTAATATCAACCAAACTTCTGTTGTTCATGAAGAACTTGTAATTCCAAAAACATTTGGTGATTTACTAGTATCTGGATTTTCAATGTATGTAAACGGAGTCAAACTCTCTGATGATATTACAACCATTGATGATTTTTTCTCCGATGGACGTGTTGTTCATTTTATTATTTATCAAAAAGAATTGCTAAATGTATTTGAAAATGGATCTAATCAAAATGAAATGAATTTTGTGATCAAACCAGATCGTGATTATGTTCATTTGAGTTCAGTCACAGAAAATGGGCAGTTTAGAATTTTAGCATCTATGGAACCTGAAAATTTAACATCTAATTCTAATGCAAAGATAATTTTTGATGTAACTGATATTTTCTTAAAGAACAGACCTGTTTCTACAAATTATGATTTTTCAGTTACCCAAAATGAAAAAATAATTTATGAGCAGAGTGGCACTAGTACTGATTCTAAAGATCAACACAACATTGCAGAATTTATGGTCCCTGAAGATGTATCGGGAATTGCTAATCTGAATTTCTATAACTTAGATAACAATAATCTGGCAAAGACTTCGATTCCCATTGTAATTAATCGAGTTGCAAACCAAAATGAAATTTCAATACCTGATTGGATTAGAAACAATGCATTGTGGTGGTCTGAAGAACAAATTGATGATAATACATTCATTCAGGGAATAGAATATTTGATAAAAAATGATATTATTGTAATTCCTCAAACACAACAAGAAATAACTGAAACTCAACAGATTCCCTCGTGGATTAGAAACAATGCAGAATGGTGGGCAGCAGGACAAATAGATGATGAAACTTTTGTTCAAGGGCTAGAGTTTTTAATAAAACAAGGAATTATTCGTGTTTGATCGATTCAAACTCTGACACATGCTCAAAATTAGGATTTTAAATCCTTTTTTTATTTTTAAATTAATAAAATTGGAATTTAAGACCATCAATGGTTAGTTGTTTGGTGACAATTCCAATTGTATTGTATTTTCTAAAATAGTATTTAGGAAACACTAATGATTTGTATGAATGATTTCTACGTGTCTCTTTTATTCAAATATCAATAATTATTTTCAAATAGATAGGATGGAGGCTATTCCCAGACCGTTTACCTCACACCATCTATTTTGCTAAAGATTTTGAAAATGTATCTTGAATTATACAAATAATTTTGATTGAACTTTAATTATACTATCAATATAGAATGGAATAATCTTATTATACAAATTTTATTCAAACAAAGCAACTAATGTTACCATTACGTGATGAAAACCCCCATCCTCCAGGATTCAAACCAAAAATAACCATTTCTTTAATCATCATAAATGTTGTAATATTTTTGTATGAAATAGCTGTAACTGGTCAATTTTGGGAATTTTCTAATCAACAAGCTGCATTGATGTTTTTTGAATGGGGTGCAGTTCCAAGCTGTGTTACTGGTTTTTCATCTGTAATACAACCTGGAATTTTATGTCCAGATATGTCATACGTTTCACTATTTAGTTCTATTTTCATGCATGGTGGTCTGATGCACTTGGGTGGTAACATGTTATTTTTGTGGATCTTCGGTGATAACATTGAACTAAAGTTTGGTAAAGCAAAATTTCTTTTAATTTATTTTGGCTGGGGGATTGGTGCAGGTTTAGCTCACATTGTCATAGATCCAACAAGCTCTATTCCTGCAGTAGGTGCATCAGGAGCAATATCTGGAATACTTGGTGCATATTTAGCAATCTTCCCTAGAGTTAGAATTACCACTTTTCTTATGTTGGGATTTTTCTGGAGAATGATGCATATTCAAGCAAAATGGTTCTTACCCTTTTGGCTAGTCTTTCAAAATCTGTTACCATTTTTCATAGGTGGCTTTGGTGTTGCAGGTGGTGGTGTTGCATATATGGCTCACATTGGAGGATTTGCAATAGGATTTGCAACTGGATATCTGTACAAGAAAACACATAGTTCTGACTATACATATGGAACAAGATACGGTTACAGACCAGACTATTGAAAGAATAAATCGCTGAAATATTCTGAACAAGGTATGCCTTTGATTACAGTATCAATGTATCCTGGTAGAACTCAGGAACAAAAAGACGAATATGCAAAAGCAATAACAAAATCAGCAGTTGAGATTCTAAAAACGAAAGAAAATCACGTAATTGTTGTTTTTGAAGACAATCCTAAGGAAAATTGGTTTTTAGCAGGAAACCAACTTTAATTATTTTTAAAAATATTTGACTGGAAAATATCTCTCCAGTCAAGGGATGACATACACACTATGATCAGTTGTATTGTATAGAATGAATTTACATAATAAGAAAATGGTACATTTCTGATTTGTACCACAAGTTTATCCTTTTATTGCGATATGATTTACTAATGTCATGAAAGTTGCAGTAATTCAATTCAAAGCATCAACTAACAAAGAAGTTAATCTTAAAAAAATTCTTTCATATATTTCAAGAGCTGCATCAAAAAACGCAACACTATGTGCACTACCAGAATTTATGATGTTTTACACAAATTCATCTCAAAATGCAAAACAACTAGCAAGTCTAGCTGAAATGATTAATGGAAATTTTGTTTCAACTATTGCAAAGGCTGCAAAAGAAAATAAAATTCAAGTTATAGGATCATTTTATGAGAAGAGCAGAAAGAAAGATAGAGTTTATGATACTGCATTTATAATTGACAAAACAGGCAAAGTTATCTCTACCTATAGAAAAATTCACCTCTATGATGCATTAGGATTTAGGGAGTCTGATAAAATGATATCAGGCTCAAAAATTACAAAACCAACCAATACATCTATTGGAAAAACAGGCATGATGATCTGCTATGATTTAAGATTTCCAGAGATGTCCAGATCACTTGCATCTGCAGGCTCTGAAGTTTTAGTTGCACCTTCTGCCTGGGTTAAAGGATACATGAAAGAAGAACACTGGATTACATTAAACAAAACACGTGCAATTGAGAATGGATGTTATGTTATTGCTCCAGATCAAGTTGGAAATATTTACTGTGGTCGTAGTCTAGTAGTTGATCCTTATGGAAAAATTTTACTTGATATGAAAAAGAAGCAAGGAATAGGTTTTGTAAATATTGATTTAAATAAAGTAAAACAGACACGAAAACTTTTACCATTACTTAAAAACAGAAGAACAGATGTCTATCCTACTTTGAAAGCTTAGTTTTCCGGCTTTCACAATTAAAGTTACCACATTGTTTAGTCCATTTTTGATTTCGTGAGTAACGAAAGATTATCATTGGCCATTTACACACATCACATGGCATTTTTGTTGCCCTCATTCTTGCTTTTTGTAATAAAGGTGATGATGCTTTACATCCTCCATAAAAGTTTGAACAACCCATGAATCGCTTTCTTGTTGCTTTAGATCTAATCACCATCAACTCCCCTAGTTTGCATTCAGGACATGGAACCAATCCATTTTTTGGAGAATTTGTTCCAAGAATAATGTATTTTTTCTCTTTTGATGACCAAGAGAGAAATCCGTTACTATCAAAATACTGAATTATTTCTTTTTTGAAAATACTGGTTCTAGACTTTGTAGTTTTGACTATATGTCTAATAACCGGTTTTTTGACTTGAACAATTTTGAGATTTGATTTCCTTTGCATTATCTATGATGAATTTACTAAAACAATTTTTATAGGGAAATGGGTCAGTGACATTTGTGGAAAAGGTTTGTGTTCTTGGCGCTGGTAGCACCAAATATGGAAAATTAAGTGAAAGTATTGCAGATATTACTACTCAGGCATCAGTTTCAGCCATAGAAAGTGCAGGAATTTCCCCAAAAGACATTCAAGCATCTTACATTTCAAACGTTTTCGGAGTTGCTGACAAGCAAGTTCACCTTGGTCCTGTCTTAATGAGTAGATTGGGAATTCCTGATAAACCATCATTAACAATAGAGTCTGCATGTGGAAGCGGCTCTGTATCTTTTAGAGAAGCATATGCTAATGTTGCAGCAGGATTTTATGATTGTCTTGTAGTAACTGGTGTTGAAAAAGTAACTCACACTGGAACTGAATGGACGACAACTTACTTTGCATATTGTTCTGACTTTTTTTATGAGGGTCAGGCTGGTGCATCATTTCCAGGTTTATTTGCATCTATGGCAAGAGCTTACTTGACAGAATTTGATGCAACTGAAGAAGACTTTGCAGCAGTTGCAGTAAAGAATCATGATAATGGTTTTCTTAATCCAAAAGCTCACATGCAAAAGAAAATTACAGTTGATGATGTAATGAAATCTGCAGTAGTTGCAAGTCCACTAAAACTTTATGATTGCTGTCCGTTCTCTGATGGTGCAAGTTCTGTTATTCTTTGTTCTGAAAAGTTTGCAAAAGAACATGGTGGTGACTACATAGAAGTAATTGGTTCTGGTAGAGGTGGTTCACCTGCAGCATTACAAGGACGTGAACATATGACTACAATTCCTAGTACAAAGATTGCAGCAGCAGATGCATACAAAATGGCAGGAATCACTGCAAAAGATATTGACTTTGCAGAAGTTCATGATTGTTTTACAATTGCAGAAGTTGTTGACACTGAAGACTTGGGATTCTTTGATAAAGGACAAGGCGTTCAAGCAGTTCGTGAAGGTAGAACAAAATTAAATTCTGATATTTCAATTAATCCTTCAGGTGGTCTTAAATCAAAAGGACATCCAATTGGAGCAACAGGTGTTGGACAAGTTGTAGAAGTATTTGATCAACTAACTGGAAAAGCTGGTGCTAGAACTGTTAAAGATGCAAAAATTGGTTTAACTCATAATTTTGGTGCAACTGGTGCAAGTTGTGCTGTTCATGTATTCCAAAGTGTGTAAAATGACTATTGAAGAACAAGTTATTGAATATGCAAAGCAAGGAAAATTCCTGACTCACAAATGTACTGATTGTGGATTCCTTCATTTGTCTACTGCATATTATTGCCGAAAATGCGGAAGTAAAGGATTTGAAGATGTAATATTAGATGGAGTGGGCTCTATTGCCACATATACCATAATTACAGTGGCTCCTGCAGGCTTTGAAAAATATACTCCATATGCTTTTGTCGTCCTTCAGGTAGATAATACAGATTTGAGAATATCTGGATTTATGGCAGATGTTGCCACCCCAGCAGATTTGCCAGTTGGAACAAGAGCCAAAATTGCTGGTTTTGATGAACGCGGAATTCTCATCGAAAAGCAGTAAAATAATTTGCTTGAATTATTAAAAAAAATCAAAATCTTTTCTTAATAATTTTGTGTATCTGATCATTTCCATGTCAGTAGAAATTACATGTGGTAAATGCGGTGAAAAGATCACAAACATGAAGATGCTAAAATCGCTAAAAGACGTACTTCATCCAACAAATGGGAAATGCCCATCATGTGGACAGAAACTTTCAACATCTGAGTTTTCACTGGATGTTCAAGAAAATTAATACAAATTGATCTTCAATAAAGATCTTTTTACATTTTTAGGAAATATGATCTAAAATCTTAAAAAAATAATCTAGTCACAAGTCTTATTTACTCCTACTCTATAGATGCAATGATGAAACTAAGTAAAGAGGAACTTGAATTAGATATAGATCCCGACTTAGATACAGACCTAGATGCAGATATTGATGATGCAGATCTAGATGTCGACTTGGACTCTGATGACGATTCAGATCCAAAGCGAGGTGGAATATTACAGTCTACTTCAAAACGTGTCAGAATGATTTTCTCTGTCATGGCAAGTCCAAATAGAATTGATATTCTCAGAATCCTGAATTCTAAAGGTCCTTTAACTTACTCTGAACTAAAATCCCTAGCTGGATTCAAGTCAAAAAAAGAAAGTGGCAAATTTGCATACCATTTGAGAAAATTACTTAGACAATCACTTGTTGCACTAAACAAATCTGAAAGACGTTATACCATTACAAATCTTGGAAAACTTGTTCTAAGTTTAGCAAGACAAATTGAAGAAAGATCAATTATTGAAAGTGGAAAAATGTATGTTAGAACATCATCTGAGTCAATTGAGGAATTTAACTCACATAAAATTATTCAATCTCTAGTTCGTGAAGGAAGCCTTCCATTAGAACTAGCACAAAAAATTACTGAAGAAGTTGAAAATAGAATTTACAAATATCAGACTACATATCTTACAGGCGCATTAATTCGTGAAATGGTCAATTCTGTCCTGCTTGAGCATGGCCATGAGGAATATAGGAACAAACTCGCACGCCTAGGTTTGCCTGTGTATGATGTTCAAGAAATGATTTCTAATCTAGATAATGTAGATAATGGTGCTGAAGGCCTCTTGTTTAATGCTGGACAGCGAGTATTTGCTGAACATCTTCTTACAAATATTTTACCAAAAGATGTAGCAGACTCGCATCTTTCTGGCGACTTGCATATTTCAAATCCTGGAATCTGGTCAATGATTCCTGATACAATCTTTGTTAACGTTAAAGAATTAATTGAAGATGGAATTGATCTTGGTGGAAAATATCTTGATGTATCAAGAATTCCTGCATCAAAACAACTTGATGAAATTACAAGTTCATTGTCTGTAGTTATCGCCCTTCTTTCAAAAGAAGCTTCACAAGAAGTTGTACTTGATGGTTTAGTTCCATTATTTACAAAGCATTCAAAGTCACTTCCAGAACTTGAACAAAAATTAACTTTTGCATTTGCAACTGCATCCACAACATCAAAATACAATAAAACTAGCACTAATGTTTCAATTCGCTTGCAACTTGGAACTGATACAAAAATAATTAATTCAATAATTAATGCATACAAAAATTATGCAAAGATAACACCAATTCCAAAAATTGGTTTGGTAATTGATGCTGATAAAGGAAAAGTTACTGATGTATCACAAGCAGTAGCAGAAATTATTTCAATTGGTGGAAAAGTAATGTTTGCTAAAGGCCAAACATCAAGCTATGGAATTACAAATGGATCAACAAAGGCCTCTGGTCCACTTTCAATAACTTTACAATCTGTTTCCATTAATCTTCCAAGATTAGCATTTGAATCAAACAAAGATGAAACTTACTTTAGAGCAAGACTTGCTCTACTAATGAAACCTGCCTTAGCTTCTATGGCATTAAGAAAGAAAGAGATCTCAGATCTTACACGAAGAGGTCTCAATCCAATTCTTGCAAAAAATACACAATACATGCAAAGAAGTTCTGTATCTTTGGTTGTAAATTTGGTAGGACTCAAAGAGGCAGTCTTTAACATACTTGGATTCCAAGACAACAAGGAAGGTCGAGATATTCTTCACAAGGTCATTGAAACTGCAGTTGATGTAGGTGCCAAAAAAGGCAAGGAATTAGGTGATACCGTGGCCATTTCCATGACTGAAACTGAAGGTTCTGCCCGATTTGCAACCCTTGATGGCGAAAAATATGGCAAAAATTCATCTCTAAATTCAATGGAATCTGATTTCTATTCTCAAGGTGTAGTAATCAAAGCATCTGAAGTCTCTGATTATACTAACAAAAGCGAGCCTATCTCTGAGTGTAATAAACTCTCAAAACTACTCAATGGTGGATTACTTGTGACATTAGATATTGACAAAAATGCAAAGATTGAGGCTATCAAAAAATCAATAGAGAAAACTTCTGAACTTACACCTTCATTCAAACTAGTAAGACATACTGCAATTTGTGGTGAGTGTGGTTTCAAAGATGAGCAATTTGATGACAAGTGTCCAAAGTGTAAATCCCCTTACGTTGTCTGAAAATCGTAAATGTTAAACTAGTTCCGATCATTTTTCAAAATTTTTTGATCAGTTTCAGATTTCGCGATCATCGTCAACTGTAAGTAATATTATGCCAATATGATGTTCATAGTAGCGGTGTTAAAAATATTGACCTAATAGCAGAGCAAGATCAAAATTTTTCGAGCACACAAGTTATATCCATATTCATTCTAACCCTTTTGGGGAGATTATAATGGACAATTCACAAATAGAAAATACGATCACTGAGATCCGTAAGCGCAGTGGCGCAGTAACGGCTTTCAATAAAGATAAAATTTCAAATGCCATTTATCGGGCATTGGCAGCCACCTCTAAAGCCGACCGTGGCGTTGCCGACAAACTAGCAAATGATGTAGTTAACAAGTTAGTTGAGCAAGGATTTACTAGCTCTAGATCACCTACAGTTGAAGATATTCAAGATATTGTAGAATCTACTTTAATTGATAGTGGCAATAGCGATATTGCAAAAGCATACATCGTCTATAGACATGAGAGAAGGAAATTAAGAGATGAAAAAATGAAGGTCTTGAATCTAAAGACCCTTGATCCAGTCTCAAAGAAATTTGACTTGAACTGTCTTAGAGTTCTAGCCTCAAGATATCTTTTTAGAAATTCCAAAAGTGAGATTATTGAATCTCCAACTCAAATGTTTGAAAGAGTCGCAATTCTAGTAGGAATTGGTGACATGCTTTATGATTCTCAAATATTTGATAAATCTGGAAATAACAAACAGGATATAGATGAAGCAAAATCTTATCTTGAAAAACTAGATGCCTTTGATTATAAATTCAAAGTTGGAGATTATTTCTTCAACAAATGGCATTTTAGAGCTTTAATCAATCACTATGTGACTCTTGCAAGCAAAGGTCAGATGAAAATAAGTTTCAAAGATCTTTTGACACTCCTAGCAGGAAAGAAACTCGAAGTGTATGCAGATAAAATTACTGAATACTTCCAGATGATGACTGCACAAGACTTTCTACCCAATTCACCAACAATGATGAATGCAGGTGGAAGACTAGGACAGCTCTCAGCATGCTTTGTACTTGGAATGAATGATGGCATGGAAGAAATCATGAAATCAACTTCTGATGCAGCATTAATCTTCAAGTCTGGCGGTGGAGTTGGAATCAATTATTCGGATCTTCGTGAAGAAGGTGATATTGTAGCCTCAACATCTGGCGTTGCATCCGGCCCCGTATCTTTCATGAATATCATCAATACTGTAACTGAAGTTGTAAAACAAGGTGGAAAAAGACGTGGTGCAAACATGGGAATCATTGAAGCATGGCATCCTGATGTTGAAAAATTCATCACAAACAAAACCGAGGCAGGAGTTTTGGAGAACTTCAACATAAGTGTTGGAATCTGGGAAGACTTTTGGCATGCACTTGTAAACACAACTGATGGTAACTATGTCCTACGTAGCCCACGTGACAAAAAACCTGTAAAAGAAATCAATGCACATCAACTAATTGATCTAATTGCATTATCTGCATGGAAAAGTGCAGAACCAGGTTTGATCTTCTTTGATCAAATTAACAAGTATAACGTATTTGCAAAAGCTAGACAAGCCCCACTAAGAGCTACAAATCCATGTGGTGAACAAAGTCTCTATCCATACGAATCATGCAATCTAGGTTCTATCAATTTGGTAAATCTTGCAAAAAGACAAGCAGATGGTTCTTATGAATTTGATTGGCAAGGATATGAAGAGATTATCCGCAAGACAACAAGATTCTTGGATAACATCATTGATGTAAATAATTATCCAGTACCAGAAATCAATGTAGCATCAAAAGAGTCTAGAAGAATTGGACTAGGAGTTATGGGAGTAGCTGATCTGTTATACAGACTAAAGATTCCATACAATTCTAAAGAAGGCTATGAACTACAATCAAAACTATCTGAAGCCCTAACATACTATTCAATGGAAGAAAGTGTTGCACTTGCTAATGCTCGTGGCGAATTCCCATTATGTGCAAAAACAGAATATCCTGAAGGAAAAATCCCTGTGTCTGGATACTATGAGAAACCAAAAGATTCTCATTCTTATGAATGGGATCCACTCATTGAGAAAATCCAAAAACATGGTATTAGAAATGTCTTAACCACTACAGTGGCTCCAACTGGAACACTATCTATGATTGCAGACTGTTCAAATGGAATGGAACCTGCATTTGCTCTAGTGTTTGAAAAGAGAGTTACAGTTGGACGATTCTTCTATACTAACAAGATTCTTGAAGAAGCTCTGAAAGAAGAAGGTCTCTACAGTGATGAAATTCTTGAAAAGATTGCAGACAACTATGGCTCGTTGAAAGGAATTGAAGAGATTCCACAATGGATGCAAGATGTCTTTGTTACAGCAATGGATATCCATTGGGCTGATCATCTAATGGCTCAAGGTGTATGGCAAGATTGGATTGGAAATGCAATTGCAAAAACAATCAACATGCCATATGATGTAACAGTAGAAGATGTGAAATCTGCATATCTATTGGCACACGAAATTGGTCTAAAAGGAATGACTGTTTATCGTGATGGCTCTAGACACAAACAAGTTCTTCACATGACAAACGAGAATGCAACAAAGACGTTTGACGTATCTCCAAGTGATTACATGACTGAATATGTGACTACAAAAATCACCAACCCATACATCAAGTCTCAAGTTAATGCTGCACTTGCATTAAAGGTACATGATGAAGAAATCAAATTAGAACCTCCGAAAATTGAAGAGGTTTCTGAAGATCGTCTATGTCCAACATGTAAAAACAATCTAGTATTTGTTGAAGGTTGTAGTATCTGCATTGAATGTGGATACAGTGGTTGTACTTCTGGATAAATAACAGAATCACAACTTTTTTACTTACTTTTCTTTTTCAATCTACATGGATAAAAAATCCCTAGGCATAATTACAGGCATAGCCGTAATTATTGCAATCGTCTCTGTAATATTGATCACTAATGTTGATGTTGTCTCTAATCAGCAAACAAATGAAAAAATTGGCCTTGTGATCAATTCTCCAAATCAGTCCACAACCTTACAAGAGTTAGACCAGGTTTATTCTGAAGCTTCAGATACTGGAATTGGAAGAAGTAATGTCTATCTATTCTGGAATATAGTCGAACCGATACGTGGAGAATTTGATTGGAAACAATCTGATATTTTGATGGGTATGAATGAAAAAAACAATCTCAAAGTTACTTTATACTTTTCTATAATTAACGGTGAAACACTTGGACCTTTTCCAAATTGGATTGGAAAACCATCCCTTAATTCTATAGGTAAAGACAGAGTTGTTAGTGTACTAGATGAAATATTATCAAGATATGATATTGTAGATACAGTAATTCTTGCAGGACAAACAGAATCACAATTCAGATTCTATGAGCAAAATATTCCTGTGTATAAGGAATTATTCAATGGTGTATATGAAAAAATTAAAGAAAAACATCCTGATGTAAAAATAGGAAATTCATTTGCATTACATCAAGTTTTAAACAAAAATCTGCAATATATCGTAACTGAATTATCTGTTGGTGATTTTGTAGCATTCTCTTATTCACCAGTAGATTCACTTAATGATATTGTAAAAACTCCTGAACAAGCAAAAGAAGAATTACAACAAATCTTTGATTTAGCAGGTGAGAAGAAAGTTGGACTTTTTGAGATTAGCTGGAGTACTTCTGATTTTGTTGGAGGAAGTGACTCCCAACAAAGAGAGTTTGTAGGCAAATCATTTGAATTTTATACAGAAAATGAATCTAAAATAGAATTTTTTAATTGGTATAGGCAATACGATAGGCCTGATGGAACTTGTATAGTTGAAGCGCCTACCATAGGAGAAGATACCCTAACTGTAGGAGGATCTGGTTTTGGAAGTAGTGAACATGTAGCTGAAAGACTAAGTCATTACATTTGTAGTGCAGGGTTGATAGACAATGATGGAAATCCTAAATCTAGTTGGAATGAATTTAAGAAGCAAATTGAAATGATAAACTAAAATGATTTCTTTAATTTTATCTGAATCTTCATTAGAACTTGTTCCAGTTGAATTAGAACATCATCCATCAATAATTTCACATGCGCAAAAACTGGGAAAACATCCATCAGAAATTTTACTAGATAATTCATGGCATTTTGCAGCTATGAAAGGGATTGAAAATGAACTGAAACGAGGCAGACCTGATCTAGTACACTTTTCAATACTAGAAGCAACAACTATTCCATTATACCTTCAAAATAAAATGAAACTTTATGTTCATACACTTGATGACAAAGTAATCTCTTTTGGCAAAAATGTTCACATTCCCAAATCATATCACAGATTTGAAGGAGTGATAGAAAAATTATATCAGGAAAAAAGAATTACTACAAAAGACAATGATCTTTTATTAGAAATTGAAGAAAAAACATTTTCTCAACTAATTGATGAGATCAATCCTTCCAAAGTGATTGGTTTCTCAACAAAGGGTACGAATAGTACATATGAAAAAATTGCAAAAGAGATTACAAATAATGCCTGTATTGTGCTTGGAGGATTTCAAAAGGGGCATTTCTCTGATTCAGTTGAAAATAAAATAACAGATCTTTATTCAGTTGGAGATGAATCCTTTGAGGGTCACGTTGTAATTGCTAGAATGCTCTATGAGTATGAAAAAACCATTTTTATGTAGGAAATGAAATTTGCATTCTATTGCAGTCATAGTATAGCCTGGTTAGTATTCGGGGTTTCCAACCCTGTGACGCGGGTTCGAATCCCGCTGACTGCATTGTTTTACTCTATGAGAACTAATTTTTAGGTGTAGTTTCAAAGATTGCTGTGAAACTTGGAGCAAAAAAAATTGCAATGGAAAGAATGGAAATTCTTATCGAAAATGCAATTAGTAATGCAAAGACTAATCCTGAACTTTCTCAAAAACAAGCTTCTATTGCTAGAAGGATAAGTACTAGACACAAAATCCGAATGCCATATAATCTCAGAATGGTTTTTTGCAAAAAATGTAAATCCTTCATTGCGCCTGGAATAAATTCTCGAATTCGTTTAGGAAGAGCATCTGTCAAGTCGATCAGAATTTCTTGTAACTTGTGTGGGCATACTTATCGCAAAATTATATCTCAATAGTATTCAAATCTATGATTGAGAGACATAATTACAATAAAACAATACCAAAAATCTGTACAAGAATTGCTACGATTGCAAATATTATAATTTTTATTCCTAATCCCATGAATATTTTTAAAAAATGTTCCTTTTAGTGGTTTCCTTAACATTGTTAATCTACATATCTCTGAATCTAGGATTATGCAATTTGAGCTAGAAATGATTCCTTATCTTTTCTACTTCTAGGTAGAGATCTTAGTTGTTTATTGCAACAAGGACACTTTAATCCATCAAAATTTAGAAATATTTCACAAAAATTACATCTTTTTTGTCCTGATGCATACCTACCAATTTGTCTTGGCTTGAGAGCTTTGTATTGCTTACATTTACCTGTACAGTAACTCAACATAGAATATCTGACATGTTTAAAGATAAACATAGGTAAACAATGTTAATCCATGCTTAATAGCTCATAATTGATAAATTTGTAATGAAGTTTTATCTGGTATTATCTAGTCTATTAGTTATTTTGTTCAGTGTAGGGTATTCTAATCTATCTTATGGACAAGGCGTTCAAACAGCTGGAGGTGTAAATGTAGATGGTTCTTGGTATTTGGGAGAAGGTCTTGCAATTGGAGATTATTTTGAATACTCTCTTTGTGAAATCGATCTTAATGACTGTGCTCCTATCAAAATAAAATTTTGGATTAAAGGAGATATACAAAATGAAAGTGAATCGCTATGGGATGCAAAAGTCGTAGTTATTGACGGCAATAAAATAATTAAAGGCTCAATGGGTCTTGGTAAAAACTCCCCTGAACCAGTAACTTTTGATGATAATCTATTTCATTATGCCATTGCATTCAAATCCTCCTTGGCATGGTTATCTGCTTTTGCTACTGCAAATGAAGATGATCGAATACATGGACCACAAAAGTTTAGCGATGCAGCATGGGGTAAAATTGGTGCTATTGGAGGTGGGCAATTAATTCCTAAACGCACTGAAACAATAACTACTCCTGCTGGAACTGCAGATGCAGTTGTTGTTGGCTGGTATAGTGGTAACAATAATGAAATTTGGATAGTTGATGATTTCCCTTATCCTGTCAAGGCATTAACATATGCATGGGTTACTACAGGCATTGCTCCAATAATGCATCAATATACATTGTTAGATTATAAAGAAAATGTAATTGATGACCCATTCAAGGATGTTGAATCAACTATACTAAAAGAAGATTTGTTGGATTGTGATACTAACTTTCATGATTATATTAGCGGTCGTGAAGCTACAAACACATTTTCCATGACAATACAGTATAATTATTCTCCAGAATTTCCTATTGAAGGATGTGATATTGATTGGAAAATAAACTTCATGAACAAGTACAATGATGTGGAATTTATTGATCAAGTCCATTATGATATTTGGGTAGTTGACGAAAAGGGTAACCGTCTCCGTTCATATGCAGAAGATATTGGTCGTGCAGATTTGTTTAATGGTTTTGGACAAGTTCATCTTCTTCTTCCAGTTGAAGAAAATGCAGGAATAATTCATTATGTAATTTTTGTTCATGGAACGGGTTCAGAATATGAAATCCCTGATGCTACTATGGGAGGATATATCACTATAGATATTGAAATTTCAGAAAATCCTCTTCTTGTTCAATTAGATAATTCTGTTACTTTACCTTCTAAAATTCCTTCATGGATTAAAAACAATGCAGAATGGTGGGCAGCAGGACAAATAAACGATGATTCATTCATTCAAGGAATACAGTTTTTGATCAAAGAAGATGTATTGCAAATTCCTTCGACAGAACAAGGTACAAGTTCTGGTTCAAATGAAATTCCTTCATGGATTAAAAACAATGCAGAATGGTGGGCAGCAGGACAAATAAACGATGATTCATTCATTCAAGGAATACAGTTTTTGATCAAAGAAGGAATAATAAAAATCACTTCTTAATTATCCGTAATTGATCATTTTTATTCTTACTTTACTACCTTTAGTTTCTAGATAATGTCCCATGAAATTGGTCATTTGTTCTTCTATTTTACGCCCTAATGCTCCTTTCATCATTCCTGACTCTTCAATTATTTTTGTTAGTTCTTCACTAATCTGAATATTAAAAAATGTCCAACCAAATTTTTCAAATGAATCTCCAATTTTATATCCATTATGTATGTTGCATTCAGTTTCCAAGTCTGCTAATGCTTGTCTTACAATGGGGATTTCTTTTTCATAACTTCTTGTACTGAGTTGAAATAATGGATTCAAAATTTATCTATTCTGTGATATATTCTATACCTCAAATACCCATCTGATATTTTAATTATCAGAGTCTTGTTCATTGATAATGTTTAATGTCATACTGGATTCAATGTTAGGTAATTTTCGTATTGCTTTGGTTGTTATGTCTTCTAATGTTTTGTCATCTGTTGCCTCTATTTTACAGATAACATCATAAAATCCAAAAACTACATCTGCTTCTTTTACCTCTGGTATGTGACTGAGATTCTTTAATGTAGGATATTCTTCACCTTTGTTACAGTGAATCACTACATATGCCTGAGCAAGATTATGTCCTAACATCATTCCAATTAATTTCTCTGATGTTTTAAAAAATTCTTCAGATTCAGAACGAGTCAAGGTCATAGTAGAACGAATTTTTGGCATTTTACGAATGGTTTTAGTGATTATCTCTCTAATTTTCTCTTCGTTTTCTGATTCTATTTGTGCAATAATATCGTACATTCCAAGTGTACCATGAACTTCCTTTACTCCTTCAATTTTTTCAAGTGTTGCAATAATCTCTTTTTCTGAACCTAAATCACAATTCATTAGAACATATGCTTTTGCCATTTTCAGTGATTTTGTTTTTCACGTTTTGGCTTTGAATGTGCTTTAATCATATGTTTTTCAGTTCTTTGAGGATCTGTGAATTTTAGTCCACATATTTTACATTTATTTGTAAACACAGTACCTTTTTTGAAAATGTTTTTTATTCTGATTTTCCCAAACGAAAAATTAGATTCCATACAAACAATGCCAATTATTTGTTATAATGCGTTGCTTAACATTGTTAATTGTGCTATATTGCCCCAATAGTTAAAGTAGCAAATATGGCTAATTCAATTATTGACTGTTACAAAAAAATATCGTGAACGAATTTACATCATAAAAGATATTATTTTGACTCTATCTGAGTACGGTCAACTTAATCAGACTGCATTGTTTAGTTTTTGTGGATTAAACATTACAAAACACAAACAAATTTTGGATAATCTTGAAAAAAATGAAATGATACAAAGAATAGAAACTGTTGATGGGAAGAGAACTATCACCATCTTTAAGGTAACTCATAAAGGAATAGATTTTTGTAATGAAATTATAGAACCTTTTGAAAAATTATTCCCAAGAAGTGGTAGATCTAATGTGGAAAATCTTGAATAATTATTCCTCATCTAGATTATATTTTAAAGAAATATTCCTATCCAAATCTTCTCGTTTCTTCAAATAACTACAATATCTCTTGTTCCAAGAACTAAGAGATCTGAATTGTTGTATGCCTGCAACCAACCAAATTCCAGAAGTAACTAGCACCACAGTTAGTAAAATTGTCAAGAGTAATGCAAATTCTCCTTCACTTTCAACTAATAGAAGAAACTTTGGGTGTGTAATTAGATATGCTGAGATCCCTATTGCTAGAGGAGCTAAAATGAGGGCTGAAAACGAAACTCCCAACATCATTCCTTTGAGATGTTGAATTTTCTCAATAAAAAGATCCATGGAACTTAGGATGTTGTTTCTATTATCGGACAAATTTACTTATCTCCAAATTACTTTCTTTCATTCTCTTTAGACAAATTAAAGTTAAAGGACTATTAAAATTTCTCTTGAATGCCACTATGTGATTTGCTTCATTATAGTATTTAGCAAATACTTAACATTGTTAATTTAGTTTTATTACAAATTCAATATCAGTAATTCTATGAAAAAACAAGAAGATTGCGAAGAAGAAAATCTTGCAGATAAAAAAAATAAAGATTGGTGGAGATTGGAAAAGTCTCAGATTGGAAGGAGTAGATTTTCATAGAAATGACTTTTTCTTGTAAGGGAATATGTGATGCCTTGGAAATTGAATCCGTTTCTACTGCTTTACGTTATGAATCAGGACATAAAAGATGTACAATGTGTTCAGTTTTTGTTAAAACCTCAAAGCTTGGATGTCCTTGTTGTGGTGCACGTCTCAGAACCAAATCAAGAAATAAACGATCTAGAAAAAAAAATATCCCTTAACATTGTTAAGCATATTCTAAATATCAATAAACTCAATTAGATTTAATGCAGAGGCGACTCACTCCAGAGAGGAAATCCATGACTATGAATTGTTATTCTAGTTTCATTTACACCTAAGACGTGATAATTTCCTACTGCTTCTGCATTATTTTTTGTATTATTTGAGTTAACAATGTTAACTGAAGTATATTACTTGCAAATTTAAGAAAATTATGATTGGTAAAACTAAAGTGCAATGATTATGGGTTTGAGTGTGATTTTGTAGTAGAAGGGGAAGTAGAGAATGTACTTGAGAAATTTGGCAAACACACTGATGAAGAACATGGGATAGACTATTCCAAAGAATCTTTGATGCAGTTTATTCTGAGAAAATCATAGATCAAATATGAGAGATGAGTATTGTATGATTGATTATTTAGATTACAATTTCATCTTGTTTTTTCTCGATAATGTATTTCTTCAAGGAGATGATGGAGGAATTTTTTCATTTATGAGTCAAAATAGGCAGGCACTAGGAAGCGATGATCCAATCGTAAAGGGAGCAATTTTATCATTATTTGGAGTAACTGGATTTGGAATTGTTTTGAATATTTTCAATTCAATGGTTAGAAAGAAGATGGTTGATCAAGATAAACTACAACGAATTATGAAAGAAACCAAAGGATGGCAAAAAGAAAGAATGGCTGCAATGAGAGCAAAAGATCAAGCAAAGATTGCAGAGCTAGGAAAAAAATCATCATACATGAACAAAATGTCAATGGAGATGATGCAGATGAACATGCGACCTATGATGATTACCTTTGTTCCACTTATTTTGATATTTTATCTTGTATTGCCACAACTATTTTCTTATACTGTTGCATTTTCTCCAATTTCTCTGAATGTAATTCCTGGAAATTTCTTTCAACTCACATGTACTGCAGAACAAGCTTTGGATGTTGAACATATTTGCTTTGGAAAAGAAAATGCTCTATATCTATGGGCTTGGTATTTCCTATCTTCCATATCATTTAGTGGAATTATTATGAAACTAACAAAGACTTCAATGAATATGTCTTAGCGAGAACTTGTTGAATGAACAAGCAGTAATATTTACCAAGATGAATTGTTCTCGCCACAATTATTTTCAAACTCTAGTATTTAGATAATAATTAACAATGTTAAGTGAATACTAAATATCAAAATATTGTACACTTTGTAATGTAGAAGTCAATGTAGCCAACGATGCATAATTCCTAGAATGAATACACCTCTTGCTGATTCCTAGGGTTCAATTCATCCTATTTCATACAAACTGTCATTTTTGGCTTCTACATTATGCTAAATTTTAAGAATATTTTTTTTGAATGAATTTCCTATAATTCATAATTAATCTCAGTCTTCTAATTCATTTGAACATTCTGTAGAGCATACATCATTGTACCAATGCTCAAAATTTTTACCACAAACTATACACTTTCTCATATCATCAAACCTTCATTTCCACACATTATCTATCATTCCTAAATGACCATTTTATCTCACCATGGTTTTTTACAAATTCTTCAGGAGATTCTTTACTGTGGTTGTTTTTGATATGTGACATATATGTCTCAAGTGACACAAAAGCCTGTGAGCACAAGGGACAAATTTTAGTGAATCCCATAATCTTTTTTAGAAAATATTCTTTTTAGCGGTTCCTTAACATTGTTAATCATTGTGTATATGCAAACAAATTGCCTATTAATTATTGAAAAAGAAAAAACCTTCTAAAATATCCCGAGGAACGATTATCTCAGTGAGTGTTGTTGCAGGAGTAATTATTTTGATAGGTGTAGTTACTCTAAATTCTTTTAGTCCTGTTAATTCTGATAATCTTGTTTTTGCACCATCATCAAATGTATTTTTAAAAGCAGTATCTTCCTCAAATGGAAATTACCATTATCAACATGCTAAAGGAGGAAAGACCACAGGCTCTGCAGAAGGCATATCCCCTTCAATTTCTGTATCACAGGATAACCTTATTCAACTTCATTTGATCAATGAAGACCGAAATCAACCCAATAATCCATCAAAACATAATTTGAATATTGATGAATTTAACGTACATACAAAAGATCTTGGATACTTTCAATCAGAATCAATTACGTTTGTGGCAGACAAACTGGGTACTTTTGATTATTATTGTTCAATTCATCCTGATATGAAGGGAACCATTACCGTATCTGAATAAAGATTTGATTGATCATTGAACAAACTTTCGCAAAGAAAACTAATGGCTATTGGTACTGCAATCTGTAGTGCTCTGCTATTGGGATTTATTATTTTGGGATAGTTGTAGATTTTTACTTTCTAAAAAATACGACTAGAGTTTGTCACTAAACCTAGCTCTAAATTTATCCACTCTGTTTTGAGTTTTATATTCATCTGGATATGATTTTTTATGAGAACGCTCTCTCATTTCTTCCTCATGTTCTTTTCTTGTATGGTGTAATCTGTCTTTTTCATGTATGAACTCTTTACCACATTTCTGACATTTTACAATAGTTTTGTGATGCTCATGTCTCACATGTATAACTAAATCCTCATGACTTGAAAATTTTGAATCACATTGAGTACAATTATTTTTTTTACTAAAGGGATTTTTCATTTCTGTTATAGTTAATTGATGATTGTGATATAAGGATAGGTTAACTATGTTAATTGAAGATTATAATATACATTTGTATACTTGATACATTGAGTACCATGACAAACCGTGTATTGTGGGGAATAAGCATATCTGCGTTAGTTCTTGCTTTTATTGGAATCTTGATTACAATTACTTTTGAAGAACCCGAAATTTACAATGAATCTGAAACTTATGTGCCTAAAACAAGAGATGTATACTTGTTTACTAGAGTTGATGAAAATATCGAGGAAGAAGGTTTAGCAATTCCTCCAGATATGTTTTCTCAGGATACTATCGTTGTTAATCAAGGAGATAAAGTAAAAATCCATTTTTACAATCTTGAGCCTGTAGAAACTCAAGAACATCATACTTTTACAATTAATGACCCTGCATACAATATTCATGAAGATATCAATGCTGAAGAAAATATCGTAATAGAGTTTACAGCAACAAAAAGTGGAATTTTCAATTACATTTGTACATTTCATCAACCTACTATGAGCGGGGAACTTGTAGTTCTTCCTGTTGAAGATTAATCCATAGGAATTGAGTCTCAGTATGATAAAAATTGGAAAAACAAAACTCCGATCTGAGAATTTGTGCTGAAATATGTTGAACAAACTTGATTCAATATCTCAATGATTTATAAGACGATTATCGATTTTTTCATTTTATGGCAAAGGTCTACGATGTCCCAGCAGATGTATTGATTGAAAGACTAGCTTCAGCTTTAAAAAATGAAGATATTCCTGCACCTTCTTGGATTCCATTTGTTAAAACTGGAGCTCATGCAGATAAGCCTCCACAAGATAGAGAATGGTGGCATACTAGATGTGCATCAATTATGAGAAAAATTTACCTTAACGGTCCAATTGGAATTAATGCTTTAAGAAATGATTATGGTGGTGGTAAACCTTCTGGATATGGAGCTGCTCATCATAAAGATGCAGGTGGTGCAATTATTCGAAATGCAATTCAAGGTTTAGAAAAACTTGGATATGTAGAAAAAGTTGAGAAGAAAGGACGTAGAATTTCCAAACAAGGAATGCAAAAACTCGATAGATTATCAACAGAAATTCTTAAAGAACTAATCGTTGAAAACCCACAATTGAAAGTATATTCTTAGATTCAAAATGAGTTTTCCAGAATCTGATGAACCTCCTGTTGATAACAAAAATCATGAATTAGATGCACAAAAAGAACAAATTCTAAAACAGATTCTATCACCTGAAGCTAGAATGAGACTAAATAACATCAAAATGGTAAAACCTGAATTATCTGATATGGTTGAACAATACCTGATCGGTATGGCAACCCAAGGAAAAATTCCTGGACAAATTAATGACGATCAATTAAAACAAATTTTGCTCTCTACACAGCAACCTAAACGTGATTTTAAGATAAATCGAATTTAATCCAGAAAAAATATAAATTTAGAGACAATTTCCGTTAATACATGAAAGCCGTTGTATACAATGAATACGCACCAGATGATAATTATGCTAAAATCCTCAAAGTCCAGGATATAGATGACCCAAAACCAAAATCAGACGAAGTAGTTTTCAAAGTTAAAGCTGCTGCTCTAAATTATAATGATATTTGGGGAATGAGGGGTCAACCAGTTCCTGTTCCATTACCACATGTTTCAGGTTCTGATGCTGCAGGTGATGTAATTGCAGTAGGTGAAGATGTTAAAAATATCAAAGTCGGAGATAGAGTTGTATCTCACTCTAACATGTCATGTAGAGTTTGTAAAGCATGTACTGATGGTAGAGAATTTGATTGTGTAAACAGAATCATTTGGGGATTTCAAACTGGTCCTACTTGGGGAGCATTTCAAGAAGTAACTCATTTACCTGAAGTAAATGTGGCAAAAATTCCTGAAGGAGTTTCATATGATGAAGCAGCTGCTGCATCCATGACGTTGTTGACATCATGGCACATGCTTGTAGGAAGAGCCAAAATCACACCAGGACAAACTGTCTTAATTATGGGTGGTGGTTCTGGAGTGGGCAGCTTTGGTATCCAAATTGCTAAACTATACAATTGCGATGTTATTGCAACAGCAAGTCCAGATAAACTAGATAAATGTCTAGAACTTGGAGCAGATTTTGCAGTAGATCATAGAAAAGAAGATTGGCATAAAGAAGTTAGAGCAATCACTAAAGAACTTGCAAAGAAGAAAGATGAAGCACCAGGAATTGATGTATCATTTGATCACATTGGTGAAACACACTGGAACAAACAACTGACTTTGCTCAAATATGGTGCAACTTTGGTATCCTGTGGTGCAACTACTGGTTACAATGCACAAACTGATCTTAGACATGTCTTCTTTAAGGGAACTAATATCTTAGGTTCAACACAAGGAACTAAAGCTGAACTAGAACAAGGACTCTATTGGATGGGCCAAGGAAAAATCAAAGCAGCAATTGACTCAACTTATACCTTTGAGCAAGCAGCTGAGGCTCATACAAAGATGTTGACCGGAAAAGGATTGTTCGGAAAAATCTTAATGAAGCCAGAGGGCGCATAGCCATTTAATGACTCAGCTTTTTCGAAGTCTAATTTTTGTACCTGGAAATAATTCCAGATTCTTAGAAAAAGCTAAAACCCTTCAAGCTGATATTGTCTGTTTTGATTTAGAAGATTCCGTTCCAGATAATGAAAAAGTAAATGCACGAAAATTAATCAAGTCGGCATTAAATTCTAGAAAACTATACAAATCTTCAATTTTTGTTAGAACAAATTCTCCAAGTTCTGGAAAAATTCCATCTGATCTTAAAGAAATTGTCCAAAAAGGTATTGATGGAATTGTAATCCCAAAAGTGAACAATGTTAAAGAAATGAAAAAAATTGAAAAAATTCTATCCAGTTTAGAAAAAACCAAAAACTAAAACCAATTCAAATTATCCCATCAATTGAATCTGCAGAAGGAGTAGTAAACACATATGATATTGCATCGTATGGAAAAAGAATACCTGCTGTAGTCTTTGGTGTTTTTGATTTGTTAAATGATTTAGGAATAGAATATACAAAAGAATCTGAAGGAGAAAAATATTCTCGAAGAAAAATACCAGTTGACGCACATGCAGCAGGTGTAGCAGTAATTGATTCTATTTGGCAGGATCTCAAAGATTCTAAAGGATTAGAAAAAGACTGCAAATTAGGAAAAAGCTTAGGTTATACTGGAAAAAGTATCATACACCCTGATCAAATTTCTATTGTCCACAAACTATTTCATCCAAATAAAAGCGAAATATTATGGGCTGAAAAAGTATGCAAAGTTTACCTTGAATCAACAAAGAAGGGAAAGGGAGCCACTACTGTTGAGGGAAAAATGATAGATGAGGTTCATTTCAAACAGGCAAAAGCACTCTTGGAACTTGTAAAGTAATGTTTTTTCTATTATTCAAAAACAAATTTCATACTAGTGCTATTTTCAAATATTTTTTTATCAATAACACCATTCACTGAGATTTTTCCTTTTTTGACATCCATTTTTATTTCTTGAAAAATACACTGTAGTTTAGATATTTTTTTACTTTCACTTAGAACCTTTCCTGTCTCAATGATTAGTCCATTAAGAATTAAATTTTCAATTTTTCTGTATCCTGATGTTTTAGGAACTTTTGATTCTTTAAGAATTTGTGGAATGGTATATTCATTTTCTAAAAGACACGAAATCATTTTCCTTGCTTCTATTTCGCCAAATGTTTCTAGAATTAAATTCTTCAAATCTAAATCTAGTATGGTAATTAAGTATTTTTCATCACTTTTTTTAATTTTAAGAATTTTTCCAATACATCCTTCTTTAAATTTTTTTACATCAATGTTTGAATTTTTTTTAAGAACTTTTGAAAATTTATCAAAATGCTCAATCGATAATTTTATTGACATACCGTGTTCTAAAAACAATTCACGCTCAACTTTTTTTAAAATCTCTGGTTCTAGTTCTTTTTTAATTTCAGATGATAATGCAGTTGCAATCATTTTATCTATTCCTGACATATATTATTCCAATTAATGGAAAATATTAAAGCACTGATATTGTTTACTATGAGCATGCCCAAGTCAGTAATAGTGATTGATGATGATGAAGATACAGTTAGACTATTTAGTGAATTTCTTGAAGAAAATAATATCAAAGTTGTTGGTAATGGATTTGATGGAGTTACTGCTGTAAAATTATTCAAAGAAACTAAACCTGATGTTGTACTCATTGATCTAAATATGCCAAATGGTAGTGGATTTTATGCTATTAAAAAAATTCATGATATTAATCCCAAAGCACACATTATTGCAGTAAGTGCTGATGGAAGTTTTGCAACTGAAGAAAAATTAGAAAAACTTAAGATCCCACTTATTCAAAAACCATTCAAAATGGATCAAGTAATTTCTATGATTCAAAACTAGTTTTCCCAAATTTGGAACTTTTCATATAATGTTATATTCAAAACTTACTACAATATTATGATTGAAAATGAGTAAACGTGTAACAATTATGATTGATGATGATCTAGACAAGAAACTCAGAATGCGTCAAGCAAAAATGATTCAACAAGAACAAACATCATACAGTTATTCTAAAGTACTAAATGAATCACTGCGTAAAATTTTAAAATAATTTTACATTTTTCTTTAATTCTTAGAATACATTAAAGAGATGTAATTTTAAGAAATTATAGCAAAATGGTTGATCTTCTTGATCCTTCAAACGTGATAACTAGAATGTTTAATGCTCAAAAATATGATGAGATGTATGAATATTGCAAAAATTTACTAGAAAAAATTCCAAATGATATGGTTGCATTACAAAATATTTCATTGTCATTGATTTATTTGCAAAAATTTGATGAGGCAATTATTTATTGTGATAAGGTTTTAAAAATAAAAAATTCAGATACATATGCATTAAAAAATAAGATCTATGCCCTAGAAAATTTGAAACAACATGAAAAAGTCTTAGAATTGTGTCAAAAAATTCTTGACGTTGATCCCAAAGATATTTGGGCTCTAAACAGCATGGGATTGTCACTTAATGAATTAAATCGACATCAAAATGCATTGGAATATTATGATACGGTTCTGTTAATAGATCCCAATGATGTTACTGCATTGATGAATAAGGCAATCTCCCTAAGTCATCTAGGAAAATACAAAGATGCAATAAGTTACTATGACATGGCTCAAGTAATTGATTCAAACTTGAAAGAAATTCCACTTGCAAAATCTCGATTATTTGAAAAATTAGGTATGTCTGATGATGCATTTTTAGCTGCCCAGGGAGTTCTTAACAAAGACATGGAAAAAATCAAAAACAGCGCCAAAGAAAACAAATGCTCCGTTTTTCATCAATTTTGTGAAGAAGAATTTGAAAAATATAATAAATAACATTTATCTAAATAATTTTATACACATACATGATAGAATCAATAATGTTTACTGGAATAATTGAGGGTATTGGTAAAGTAGAAAAAATTTCTAAAAATACTAAAAATAGAAGTGCAATTGAGATGACAATAAATTTAGGAAAACATGCAAAGGGACTAAAAATTGGACAAAGTGTTGCTCTAAATGGAGTTTGTTTGACTGCAACAAAACTTTCAAAATCAAATTGTATTTTTGAAATGATCGAAGAAACTACCAAAAAAACAGATCTTGGGAATTTGAAAGTTGGTGGTATCGTAAACATTGAACGAAGTTTAAAAGCAGGTGATCGATTAGAAGGTCATTTTGTTTTAGGACATGTTGACGGAGTGGGAACAATCAAAAAAATTCTAAAAAAACCTAAAGAAGTTCAGGTTTGGTTTGAAGTTCCAAAAAAATTATCAAAATTTGTTGTAAAAAAAGGCTCTATAGCAGTAGATGGAATTAGTTTAACTGTGGTTGATATTAAAAATTCATTGGCATCTGTGTCACTGATTCCTCATACTATTGAAGTAACAAATTTCCACACCAAGAAAGTAGGCGATAAAGTTAATATTGAAACTGACATTCTCGGAAAATATATTCTAAAATAAAGCCAATTATCTACAAATTTAGTGGTAATTACCAATTTTTTAGTAAACTTTATAATTAGATTAACGAGTTTTTTTATATGTCTCTTGAATCTGCATTACAATCTTTAAAGCGTGGAGAATTTGTTTTGTTATTTGATTCTGCTGGGAGGGAGAATGAAATTGATATGGTTGTAGCAGCAGAATTTGTTACGCCTGAACATATTGCAAGAATGCGTCAACATGCTGGTGGATTATTATGTATTGCAATTGATAATAACTTTGCAGCTTCTTTGGAACTACAATATATGCATGAAATTCTTTCAGAATCTTCAATTTCAAATAAAGAAATGATTATGGGTTTAGCACCCTACGGTGATCATCCTACCTTTTCATTATCTGTTAATCATTATCAGACGTACACTGGAATTACTGACAAAGATAGGTCATTGACAATTAGTGAGATGGCAAAAATCTACAATGTTGAAAATAGACAGAAAAAATTTGCATCTTCTTTTAAAACCCCAGGACATGTACCGTTATTGATTGCATCTAAAGGTTTGTTAGCTGCACGTCAAGGACATACAGAAATGTCTGTTTATTTAGCGCAGATTGCAGGTTTGACTCCTGTAACTGCCATATGTGAAATGATGGATGCAGAAACTTATGCTGCATTATCTGTAGAAAAGGCTGAAAAATTTGCAAAGGAAAATGGGATTCCATTAGTTAATGGAAAAGAACTTTTAGAATACGCTAAGGTGAATTAGTTTTGAATATTGCAATAGTGGTTTCGGAATTCAATGAAGAAGTGACATCTAGAATGCTTTCTGTGGCCAAAGAAAAAGCAGATTCCATGAAACTAAAAATCTCATATATTACCATGGTACCTGGAGCCTATGATATGCCTATAATTGTAGATTCATTATTGAACAAAAAAGATGTTGATGCTGTAGTCACTTTGGGCGCTATCATTAAAGGACAAACAAAACATGATGAGGTAATATCTCATGCAGCAGCAAGATCTCTGACTGATTTGTCATTAAAATATCAAAAACCTGTTTCTTTAGGAATATCTGGCCCTGGAATGCAAGAAAGACATGCTTATGCTAGGATTAGACCTGTAGCAGAACGTGCTGTTGAAGCTGTTGTAAAAATATCTGAAGAATTGAAAAGGATCCAAAAATGATTCAATTAAGCATCTTAAAAATTACTGAATATGGCCCTTGGACATTAACTTTAGGCAGTGATAGGGAACACCAACTCCAAATGCTTCAAGCTTCCCTATACAAAGAAGTGCAAAAATTATTTTCTGAAAAAAACTGTATAGTTTTTCTTAATAGATCTGATGAGTTTTTTGTGGTTTCAAATGGTTTGGACTTGGAGGATCATGTTCAAATCCAAAAAGTATTAGAAAAATTATTTGATATTAGATTAACAATATCTATTGGCACTGGAAATTCTCCATTTGAAGCAAATTTGAAAGCGCATGAAGGAAAAAAAAATAAAATCATTTTAAACAATGAACATAATATTTTTGGTTTTATTAATGGAAAATTGGATTCCAAAGTCTCCATAATGCATTTAGATGTAGATGATCTTACTTCGAGAAGAAAAACCGATTCCCCATATGAAATATCCTCAATAATCTTTGAATTGTATTCAAAGATGTCTAAATACTTTTTAGAAAAAAATTCTCTCACATTTTTTATGGGTGGTGATAATTTTATGGTAATTTCAAATGATGATGCAAAAAAATCTGTACAAGATTTTATCAACATGGTAAAAAATAATGATAAAATTTCTTTGAATTGTGGGATAGGTAATGCAAATACTGGAAGGAAGGCCGTAAAATTAGCCACAAAATCCCTTGATACTATAAGAGAAATTCGAGATTCAGGCAAAGAAAAACCTGAAGTTTATGAATTATCATGTTGATTAAAAATATCAGTATTTTATCCGGTCAAGATTTAGATTTTATTTCAGATACTGATGTAGAAATTCAAAATAATAAATTCAAAAAAATTAAATCAAAAATTAAACCAAATCTAAAAGAAGAATCTATCGACTGTGAAGGATTGCTAATGATCCCTGGATTCATAAATGCACATACACATATTGGAGATTCAATTGGGAAAGATATTTCTTTAAACAAAACAGTTAATGAAAAAATTCATCCTGTATTTGGTGCCAAATCAAAAATCCTTAAAAACACATCTGATGAGAATCTTGGAAATTTTATGAAAAATACGTGTTATTCTATGATTAGAAAAGGGATCACCACTTTTGTTGACTTTAGGGAAGGTGGATTGGATGGGGTCCTTTTATTGAAAAAAGTACTAGATGATGTCCCTTTACGTTCAATAATTTTAGGACGTTTAGAATTTTATCAGGGGGATAAAGAAATTAAAAAAAATTCAGCTTTTCCAAGCATAAAATCTACTGAATTTCTTAAACTGATAAAAAAATGTGATGGTATTGGAATTAGCGGTGCAAATGAAAATAGCACATCGGTATTGAATTATTATTCAAAAATATCTAAAATTAAAGCAATACATTCTGCTGAAACAAAACAAAGTAATACTAAATCAAAAAAAATTTCAGGAAAATCTGAGACAATGAGAGCATTAACTCTGAAACCTGATTTTTTAGTTCATATGACTTATGCTTCAAAATCTGATCTTCAAATGGCATCTAAAAAAACAAGAGGAATTGTAATTTGTCCTCGAGCAAATTCATCCCTTGCTGAAGGAATTCCTGATATTGAATTAATGCAAAAATCTGGTTGTACAATAGGATTAGGCACAGATAATGTAATGATAAACTCTCCAGATATGTTTCGAGAAATGGATTTCATTTGGAAAGTAACAATGGGATTACATAAAAAAAGAATTGATGCAAGAGAAATTCTTAAAATGGCTACAGTAAATGGTGGAAAAATATTAAATAAAAATATTGGAGTAATTGAATCTGGAAAAATTGCCGATTGTATTTTTCTAGATAAACATGCATTAGATTTAGAACCAATGCATAATCCATATGCGTCAATTGTCCATAGAGCATCTGAATCTACAATAAAAGCTGTAATGATTGGAGGAAAAATAATTCATGGAAAAATCTAAACCATATGTAATTCTTAGTGCAGCAATTTCTATTGATGGAAAAATTGCTACTAGGACAGGAAATTCTAATCTTTCTTCAAGTGAAGATTTTGTTCGACTCCATAAACTAAGAACCAAAGTTGATGGAATACTAATTGGAAAAAACACTGTAATGAAAGACAATCCTTTACTTACTGTACGCTATACTAAAGGAAAAAATCCGATTAGAATAATTCTTGATTCTAAAGGTGAAATATCAACAAAATCAAAAATATTACAAACATCCAACAAGATTCCTACAATAATTGCAACATCTAAACAAATCACAAAAACTAATCTTCAAAAACTAAACAAATTTCCTGTTGAAGTAATAATTACTGGAGAAAAATCTGTAAATATAAAATCTCTTTTGAAAAAGCTAGCAGAAAAAAAAATTAGAACTATTCTTGTTGAAGGTGGTGGAATTGTAAATTGGGAATTTGTAAAACAAAATATTTTTGATGAATTAATAATTACAATTTCTCCTTTTTTAGTTGGTGGAAAAAACGCAATATCCCTTATTCAAGGCGATGGGTTTGATAAAATCTCAAAATCCCCTAATCTTCAACTCAAATCAATTAAGAGGCTCAAAAATCATCTAGTTTTGAATTATCGTAAAGTGTAAGTTATTATAGTTAATTTGAAATAAAATTACAAGAAATTGGCAGTAAAAAAGAAAACCACAACAAAAAGAAAAGCTACAAAGAAAGCTGCACCAAAAAAGAAGGCAGCACCAAAAAGAAAAGCTGCACCAAAAAAGAAAGCAACTAAATCAAAAGCTAAAAAACCGGCATTTGGTGGATATGCAATCAGTTTTGCAGGACGATCTGAAACTGTAGAACAAGTATTTGGTAAGAAACCAATTGCACCAAGTGAAATGACTAAAAAGATTTGGGCATTTGTAAAATCAAAAAGCCTTTCTAATCGTTAAACCCAAATGTTAACGATATTTCGTTAACAAATTTCTATCTTTTAATATTTTTTTTTAAAATGAATAAGGTATAGATATTGGATTTAATTTAAAATTTACATGTCTACTGCATCATTACGACGCGATCATGAATTAATAGAAAAAGTAATCAAAGCCATGGAATCTACCATTCAATTATTAAATGATGGTAAACAACTCCCCGAATTCATCCTATTGCCGGTTATAGATTTTTCAAAAAACTTTACAGATGTTTGTCATCACAGTAAAGAAGAAAAATCATTATTTCCAGCTTTAGAAAAAGCTGGTTTGCCTTCAAACATGGGACCTATTGCAATGATGCTAATTGATCATCAGCGTTCAAGAGAAATTGGTACCGAAATGGAAGCATCAGCAAAAGAATATCTATCATCAGGTGATTCAACAAAACTGATTAGTGATATGCAACAATATGTTGAACATATAACAGAACATTTGTGGAAAGAAAATAACAAATTATTCATGATGGCAGAAGCAAGATTGCAATACGTTTCAGAAAAAGTTGACAAAGAACTAACTGAAATTGAAAAATCTAAACTTGATGAGATTGGTAAAACTAGAGAACATTATGAAAAATTAGCCGAAAATCTTGCAAAAGATGTTTCAGAACAAGGAAGTTAATTTTGTCACACAGCATATTTGGTCAAGTTACAGCAGTAAGAAAATTTGTTAACGGAGACATTGAAATTGATTTTTACCATGAAGATGATTTAACAACATATCGATATTCGTCTGATCCAGGAAAATTAGGTAATTTTTCTAAGGAATTGATCGAAATTTTAGTTCCTACTCTGGCTACTGATATTTGTGTTGAGATTTTCTTTGGAGATGATGGCAATCCAACATATGTTGAACTAGAAGAGTGTGATGATGAAGATGATTTAGATGATGAAGAATTTGATGATGATTCAGAGGAATAATATCTGTTAATCCAAATAATTTATTCTACATAGTGATGATGTGTCAAATTGTCATAAAATCTAACTGATTTCAAATTTACAAATTCCAACATACCATATCGGGATAATTCTCTTCCAAACCCACTATGCTTAATTCCTCCAAATGGAATTCTTGGATCTGAAATTACCACATTATTTACACTCACAATTCCAGACTCTATCCGTCTTGACATTTTATCTGCTTTAGCAAGATCTTTTGTCCAAATGCTTGCACCCAGACCAAATTCACTTTCATTTGCTAATTTTACTGCCTCACTTTCATTTTCAACAATTGTGATTGGAGCTACGGGTCCAAAAGTTTCTTCATGAGCTATTCTCATGTTTGATTTAACATTTCTAAGAATTGTTGGTTTGTAGAAGAACCCTTTTCCTTCTATTTCAGAACCTCCTAAAAGAATTTCAGCACCTTTTTCTTTTGCATCTTCAACTATTCCTGAAATTGTTTCTAAACCGTCTTTACTTGATAATGGTCCTATATCGGTTTCAATCGACATAGGGTTTCCTACTTTGAGCTGAGATGCTTTTTTAATGAATAATTCAGTGAATTCTTCTGCAATATTTTTTCCTACAAAAAATCTTTTTGATGCAACACAACTTTGACCGCAGTTGATGAATCTTCCTTTTACAGCACCTTCAGCAGCTTTTTCAATTATTGCATCATCCAATACTATGAAAGGATCACTTCCACCTAATTCTAATACACATTTTTTCAAATTCTTTGCAGCTCTTTCACCTACTTTTGCACCTGCATTAGTACTACCAGTAAAGGTTACAGCATTAACATCTGAATCTATAAGATGATTTGCAGATTCTACACTTCCAACCACTGTTTGAAAAATTCCATCAGGCATTCCAGATTCAGCAAATGCCTTTTCAATCTCAATTCCTGACTGCATTGTTACTCTCGATGGTTTCATGACAATTACATTTCCTGCCATTAAACAAGGAGCTGCAAATCTTAATGCTTGCCAGTAAGGAAAATTCCATGGCATAATTGAGCCTATTACACCAAGTGGTTCAAAAGTTAGAAAACTCTTTCTTGCATCTGTGTTTAATACTTCATCAGAAAGAAAACTATCGCCATGATCTGCATAAAATTCCAAAGCCCAAGCACATTTCTCAACCTCTCCGATTGATTCTTTGAGTGGTTTACCCATTTCAGATGTAGCCACTGTTGCAAGTTCTGTTTTATTCTTCTTTAGATGTTCTACTAAATTGTAAATGTAACTTCTACGTTTTTCATAATCTTTTTTCCATTCTGGATATGCTCTTTTTGCTTTTCCTACTAAATCCGAGACCTGATTTTTATCCATAGCTGAATATTTTTTGATTTCTTCTCCTGTAGATGGATTTACTGTCGATATTTGACTCAAGGATTTTTCCAAGATTTTCTCCTATTTAATCTAGTAACATAATTTTCTATTTAATATTATTTTAAAAACTGATCAAAAAGTTTGTTGCATGTCTTTTTTGATTTCATCAATTTTTTTCTGATATGCTTTTTTAGATTTATCATTCTTTTTTAGGTTCAAAACATTTTGACATGATGGGCATTTGAACATTCCATCAAGAGCATTTTCAAATGTCACCCTAGGACAATCTTCATTACCACAATGATAGAAATCTGAAGCGTTTTCATAATCTAATCTTTGTTGTAATCTTTCCTCAATCTTCTTCTTTTGATTTTCAATAAAATGTTCGACTTCTTCTCTCCTAGTCCTCCATCTATAGACAAACCATCCTTTTCGTTCATCTTTGACTCTAATTCCTGTGATGAGGGATTTTCCAAATAGATCATACAATACTTTTCGTACCATGTTGATTCTAAGACCTGTAGAACTAGCAATTTCTTCATCAGTAGCATCTTCAGCTTTTAGAAGGGATCTTGCTACTTTGAGGTATTCGTCTCCCCCAATCATTGAAGCAATTCTTACAAAAGGATCTTCGTATTTGTCTACCAACTCTAATGACTCCTGATTTTCTACTATTAATCCCTTGTTTCTTTTATCTGCACGTTTTTGCCATTTTTGGTAGGTATGATCTTTCTTTTTGCATTTGGAAACTCCTTTTCAAATTGTTTACCTTCTTGGATACGATCTAATAGAATTGCTAAAGCACTAATCTCTGAATGAGGTTGACTACCTACTCCAACGTTATAATCTGCCAATTCATAAATCTCTCTGGGAACTTTTTCTGCACCGACTACAATCAGCAAATTTTTTTCATCTCGAATTTTCTTTTGAGCATTATTGATATTTTCACCATACATTGAAAGATGAATGACTTTGAATCCTTCATCTTTTTTCTTTTTAACAATACTTTTCCATTTTTCAATGAATTCAATCTTAAAATCCCCTCCCCATGTATTGTTAATTTTCTCAATAGTGTCTTTGATTTCTGGGTTGACCTCAGTCATGTAAATTTTTTCTGCGCCAAACCCTCTTGAAACAAGTGCAACATGAGTTGTTACTCTGTCATCTCTTACTAGGCGTTGCCCAATTCTGACTACTTCAATTACCAAATGTTTTTTCTTCCCCTTCTAACGTATTGTTTTTTGGTTTGTGATAACTTTGGCTTTGTATGATTTCTTTGATTAACTCTTTTAATTGTGGAATATTTTTTCCAGTTTTTGCAGAAACTGAAATCACTTTTTTATTTTCTCTTAAATTAAGAAATTCAATTTTTCGTTCTATTTCTTCATTTTTCAATAAATCTGATTTATTTAGAGCATAAACTACCTTGTCTTGTTCTACTCCTAACTCACTTAAAGTTCTCATGCAGCTAGAAAATTTCTTTTTCAATTCAGAAATTGAATCACTAATATCAATTACTAAAATAATTACATCCGTATGTATCAATTCTTCTAGTGTTGATTTGAATGCATCAATCATGTAAGCTGGTAATTTACTGATAAAACCAACAGTATCTGCAATTAGAAATGCCTCTTGGTCTATCATCAATCTTCGTGTAGTTGTCGTAAGAGTCGTGAAAAGTTCTTTGCTTTGACTTCTTGTTTCACCTGTAGTTTTGTTAAACAATGTTGTTTTTCCTGCAGATGTATACCCTGCAAGTGAAATAGTCTTGAATCCCATTCTTTTTCTCCCCTGCCTATGAAGCTCTCTTTGTTTTCCAGCTTTTTCAAGCTTTGATCTAATTGTTTGCATTCTATGTTTGATATCATTATAATACACATCAACCTCGAATTTTCCTATTCCCATAAATCCAGGCTGTTCTCCCATATTTGCAAGTCTAACTTTCTCTTTAGCTCTTGCCATTTCATATCTCAACTGTGCTAATTTGACTTGTAATTTTGATTCTGCACTTGAGGCCCTACTTTCAAAAATCTCAAGAATTAATGCCTCTCTATCTAATACCTCTCTATGTAATACTGTGGCAAGATTATAGTTTTGACTTGGTTTTAAAATCTCATCATATATGATAACGTCTGGTCTTAACTTTTCTGATATTTCTTCTAGTTGTTCTACTACTCCTCCACTAATTCCATACTTTGGTTTCTGAAGATAATTTTGTCTAATAATATGAACTACTTCATACCCTGCTGCATCACACAAGCCCTTTGCCTCGTTAATCGAGTCTTCCTGATCATAAGTAATTAAAATTGCAGAATTCATTCTAATTCATTTTTTTGATTGAATCTAAGATAATTGTATTGGACATTATTGGACATCAATTAGATTTTTTTAATGCTTTTTCTATATTCATATTCAATACTATCTCAGCTATATCGCTAGCATACTCAGAAATTCTTCGAATATTTTCCGTCATTCTTCTTATCCTGTAAATCTCTTCATCATCTTTTAATGCTTTTGAAGCATCTCTTACTTTTTTCTCAAATTTTGTAATTTCACTAGTTTTTGTAATGGTATTTTCAGCCTGATTATAATCTTCTTTGAATAACGCAAGACACGCGTCATCTAATACAGACAAGCAAAATTCATTCATTTCTTGCAATCTTTGCAAAATCTCTTTTTTCACGGGTTTTTTAAATTCAATTAGATCTTTAGCAATAAATGCTGCATGATCTCCTGTTCTCTCTATGTTTTTTACAACTAGTCTATACCCTAAACAATTTCTAGCATTTCTAAAACCCATCTCTTTTAACATATGCTCATTTTGAATTGCAATCTTTAATTGTCGAATAATATAAAATCCAAATCTATCTACTTCATCATCTGTATTGATAACTTCTTGGGCCAATTCCAGATTGTTCTCTTTTACAGCTAAAATTGCATCACTTGACATCGATTTTGCTAAATGAATCATTCGTTTGAAAGCCCCATCTACTGATAATTCTAATAAATTAACAAGAACTTGTACTGTAATTCCACCGCTAGAATCTGCAATTATTTCAGAACCCATCAACATTCGTTTTACAGCTTCTTTTACTGTATTTCGTTGGTGAGCACTTAATCTCCCATTTTTTGGTTTTACATTAATTGTTTTGAATCCTAAAAAGTACAATGAAATTAATTTTCTAACAATTGAAGATGCTTCCTCCTCTCCATCAATTTCAATTACTGCATCTTCTTTTTTCTGAGTTCTGGATTCAAATTTTGGTGGGTAAAGCTCTAGGGTTGACGAACCTTTTCGAACCATTCTGATTTGATCTCCTTGTTTGAGACCTAATTCCATTATCCATTGTTTTGGTAGCGAAACTATGTATGATGACTTTCCAGTAAACTGAATCTTTCTGGTCTCTTCCCCTTCTTCCATAATCTAAAGGAAAAATCCTATTCTATATAGTTTAATCGATATAATATAGACCAACATTGAACTAATATTTAGAAAAGATTTTGTTATGAATTATGAACCATATGTTAAAACTTCAATATTCACTTGATGCATTATTCGGAAATGGTGTATCAAAATTCTTACCTAAAGATATTGAAATGACCTTTTCACGAAAAACAGGTAGAATAAGAACAGTGTCTCACAAGGGAAAATTACTTTGTACTTTGAGAATTGATGGGAGTCTAGCTATTAGCACTCATTTTGCTCAGATGTTATTAAAAAATAAAAAATTCAAAGAAAATTGTGTTGAAGTAAATGCAGATGCTGCGCCTTATGTAGAACAAGGCAGATCAGTATTTTGTAAGCATGTAGTATCATGTGGAAAAAATGTTCGTATTTCTGCAGATACTCCAGTTTTATTTAAAAAACAAGTAATTGCAGTTGGAAGGGCAATATTGTCATCTGATATGATTTCTGATTTTGATAGAGGAGTGGCCATAAAGATCAGAGATAGTTTAAAAAGTCGTAATGGGGAAATAAGATCATGATGCGAGGAGGTAATCGCGAAATGCGAAGAATGATGGATAAGATGGGTTTGGATATGAATGAATTGTCAAATGTTCAAGAAGTTATAATTAAAACTGATAAAAAAGAAATTATTATTTCAAAACCCTCTGTCACTGAAATGAAGGCAAAAGATAATTCTATTTTTACAGTTACTGCAGACAGTTATGAAGAAAGAGAATTAGAGGTTCCAATTTTCTCTGAAGAGGACATTCAACTTGTTAGTCAACAAGCAGGTGTTGATGAAGAGAAGGCAAAAAGTGCTTTAGAAGAAGCAGAAGGAGATCTTGCTAGAGCAATCTTGCTTTTAACCACTGGATAATATTCAAAATTATCTTATTTTGTGCCTAAAAATGAATGGTTTGATAATATGTTTTGATTCTAAATTTTAGAAAATAAAAAATTCCAGATAATTCTATCTTACTGGAATTTGACTTGGTAATTTCTTTTTCAGGTATGCTCCTAAAGTTTCAGGAGAATATTCGATTCCATGTTCTTTTTTCATATGATTCCAATAATCCAAGACCACTTTGTCGACGTCTCCTGTTGTGGAATAGTTACAATCAAAACCACGTTCATTGCATTTGACAACAATTTCCGCCATCATGATTCTGACCAATTCTCCCCGCATAACATGCATTTTCCTCTGAAACCTTTGTGTAGTTCATCATACACCAATATTGCCGAATCAATGTTACAGATTCCGCATGATATTGTTTGTTTCATGATAGTACTAGGAGATTTTAACACATAACATTCTGTTAGCTATTTTGATACAAAATTAGCTAAAGTATTTTGAAAAATTAAGAGGTTGTAAACTCACATCCTCGATCCTGTTTTGCGATCAATGTTACAAATTATGTTGTTTTGAAGGTGATTTTGACGCCTGACTGAATGATTTAAGTAATGGAATTACTAGATTCGAAATATCATGAGTAGTATGGCTGAATCCAAGGTAACTGGAATTATCAAATCTTTGAATGCCTTGGAAGATGATCTAGATTCCTTGACCAGTAAAGTCGGGGATATGAAAAAACAACTAACTGTGAAAAGTCTATCTGAAATTGATAATTTATTAGAAAAAACTAGAGAAATGGCCACCAAAGAGGCTGAAGTGATTATTAATGCCTCAAAAGAAAAGGCAACTGCCGAATCTGCAAAAATCGCTAAAGAAGGTGATGCAAAATTATCTGAAATTCAGACTAAAATTGGTGCTCATTTTGATGAAGCAGTCAAACATGTGGTGTCAACTGTTTTGAAGGCATAAACCTAAATCTAATATCTAATTTCGTAAATTATAGATCCCTTACAAAATTCCCGTATTGGACTTGCCACGACTTATGGTAAACCATACTATAGATTTTCAACTTCTCTAAAAACTCTCAATCTATCATTTGATTCAATTCTTCCTGAAGAAATTCATGATTATTCAGGGAATTTAGTATTCACTACCATAGAAGAATCTCCTGTAAACTGTGAGAAAATTTTACTACATGAGGATATTCTTGAATATCATCCAACTGTAATTAGAGGAATAATGATGCAAAAACTTAATCTTGATTTTGAAGAAGAGAATTTAATTTTAGGAATAGATCCTGGTCAAAGAATGGGGTTATCCATTTTTTATTATGGGATAGAAATTGAAAGATCAGTCCACACTTCTATTGAAGAATTGGTTTTTCATATTATAGGAATTTTAGGTGGTCTTAGAGCAAAAAGAAAAATTCTAAAAATTGGAAATGGCAATATGGATATTGCGAAACAAATTGTCAAAATGCTGAATCTAAAATTTTGTTCATCGTTTGAATTAGAATTTGTGGATGAAAGCAGAACTAGTTTGAAAATCAAAAATTTTAATCAAAGAGGAAAACGAGATATGCTTTCTGCAAAATATATTTCTCAAAGGAAAGGACATAGGCACTCTATTCTTCCTCTTTCGATCATAGGATAGAAATTTAATTTTTCATTAAAATTTTCATAAATTATGATTATTTAGAAACATTGTCGTTTACCTTGAATTTATTGTATGATTAAAGTATGAGTATCTTACAAATTTTATAATTATTTTGAAAAAATATGAAATTATTTGTCAAACATGTATAATACCATATGTTAATTTTTCAAAAAATATGGTTTTAAAATCAGCTATACATATTTATTGAACTTTTTGAGTATTTATTTGAAAATTATAATTTTGATCGACATCAAATATGAAATATTTTCAAGTTTTATTCCAATTTTTTATAAATTATATCGATCCATGCTTATATAGTTAAGAAATCTATAACATAATACCAAGATGACTTGTAAAGGAATTTGTGTTAGATATAAGGCTCAAAAGCCTGTTGGCACTGGAAGGTATGCTTCTGGACAACGTCGATGCCAGATTTGTGAAATATTCATCAAATGGGAAGGACTTTGGTGTCCATGTTGTGGATATAGATTAAGAACAAAACCACGTAATTTGAAATATAAAGCAAAATTACGAGCTAGAGTTGAGGCTGATTCTATGGAAGCTGCAGCAGCTACTGAAATTGAATCAGAAGTTCAAGAAGTAACTGTTAAAGCAAAATCTAAATCAAAAGCTAAAACTGCTAAAACTAAAACAACAAAATCTAAAACCAAAGATAAAACTCCATGCAAACATTGTGAAAAACTCTTTGTTTATCCTGATAAACATGAGAAGAATTGCAAAAAGAACCCTGAAGTTCTATCTTCCCAGAAGACTGAATCAATAGCAATAAAAGCATAAGATTTGTTCATATAGCTTGTTGACCACTCCAAATGGATTTTTCCATAAAATGGTAAATTTGGAGAGTCGAAATTTTTCTTTACAAATTCAAAAATTTGAGAATGGTTATTTTATTTCAGTGACAGAAGGTTCTAACAAATTAGGTTCAATGGTAGTATCATTAGCAACTGGACCTACTCCTATCACAACCACTATTATTCCATCTAGAACTGAATCTCTTTTTCTAAAACTTATTGCTGAACGAATAAGTACTAGGATGAGGGGGATTGCTTTAGTTTCTACTTTTATTCAAAAGCCTTTAGAATCTAATACTGCAAAAGCCTTAATGTCTGAAATAATGGAAATGATTGAAAATGAGTGATTTAAGAAATTATATTTCTCAAATTAAAAAAATTAATGAACTCAAAACAGTAAAAAATACTGTTTCAACAAAATTTGAAATTGCTGGAATAACAGCTAAGGTTGACGGCTCACATGCTGTATTATTTGAAAAAATTAAAGAAAGCGATTTTAGATTAATTGCTAATTTAGTTGGTACTAGAAAACGATTTGGAATAGCAGTTGGCAGTACTGAATCTAATATTCATCAAAAGGTGATTTTAGCGATAAAAAAAGCAAAAAAACCAAAAATTATTTCTTCAGGAAAATTCATGGAAAACAAATCAAAAAACATACTTTCTATGCCTATAGTAACTCATTTCGAAAAAGAATCTGGTCCATTTATCACATCATCTATTGCATATGCAAAAAACCCTGAAACAGGAAAACAAAATTCTTCATTTCATAGAATGATGCCAATTGATAAAACCCATTTTTCTATAAGAATGGTTGAAGGTCGTCATCTACACAGATGCTTCATGGATGCCAAGGAACATGGTGAAGATCTTAAAATTGCTATTACTGTAGGTGTACATCCTGCAATTTCGATAGCTGGTGCATACCAAGCTGATTGGGGTAAAGATGAAATTGATATTGCAAATTCTCTTTTAGATGGAAAATTGACTTTGGCAAAACTTCCTTTTTCAGGATTGAACGTACCTTCTGGGTCTGAAATTGTAATGGAAGGAAAAATCCTTCAAGATAAAACTCATCCTGAATGGATGGTTGAAATGCTTCAAACATATGATCATAAAAGATCTCAACCTGTTTTCGAACTTGAAAATTTATTTTTTAGAAATAATCCTATTTTTCACGATGTTCTTTCTGGATATTCAGAACATCGATTGTTAATGGGAATGCCCATTGAATCAAAACTGAATGGAGAATTGAAAAAATCTTTCTCTCAGACCAAACAAGTTTCAATGACTAATGGAGGATGTAATTGGTTACATGCTGTAGTCCAAATTAAAAAGAAAAATGATTCTGACGCAAAAAAAATTATTAAAAAAACATTCGAATCTCATCGTTCATTAAAACAAGTAACTGTAGTTGACGAAGATATTGATCCCAATAATGCTGAATCAGTAGAATATGCTATGGCCACACGATTTCAAGCAGATAAGGATCTAGTAATTCTCAAAAATGTACGTGGTTCCAGTCTTGATCCTTCTAGTAATCAGCAAAAATTACAAACTGCAAAAATGGGTATTGATGCAACAAGGCCGCTTTCTAAACGTCTTGAAGGATTCGAATTAGCAAAAATTCCCAAAATTGATAAAATTAAACTAAAAAAATATTTCAAATGACCATAAATGACTGATTAAATTAAATGGGATAAATTTAGGAGTAAATTAGATAATATGTCATCAGAAGATTCTCACATTAAAGAAAAAAGTCCGTCTGAGTCCCATGCTGAAGTAATTGTCAGAATGTTTCCCTCTGATGCTAATCCTGCAGGAAATGTATTTGGTGGTGAAATTTTAAAGCATATTGATATGGTGGCAGGAATTGTTGCTCAACGACATTCTCAATCAAATGCAGTCACAGTATCTATGGATAGTGTTAATTTTTTGAAACCTGTTTTTGTTGGCAATGTTCTTACATTAAATGCCAGAATTAACTATGTTCATAAATCATCAATGGAGATTGAAGTTAAAGCGGAAGCTGAAGATATAGTAACTGGGATTAGAACTGTCACTGGAACTGCATTTGTTACATTTGTAGCACTTGACAAAAATGGAAAGCCAATGCCTGTTCCTAAACTATCTCTCAAAACAGATGATGACAGAACAAAATTTGAAGAAGGCAAAATTAGAATGGATAATAGACTAAAAAATCGTCGAAAATAACGTGTGCTTATTTTCATAGATCCATTTAAGAATAGTAAAAACTATCTTTAGTTAATGTCCGAACAAGGAAAAAATAATGAATGGGATTCTTTATGGGCCGAATATACCAAATCTCTTGAAAATTGGAAATCTCTTTTTGAACAAATTCAAAAAGCAAGTAAAGACATGCAATCAAAATTCAATGAAGTTTGGGATAAAGCAACTGTTGAATCTAGTACTGATACCCTGAAATTATTTGGTGAAAATTGGCAGAAAGCTCTCAATGAAGCAGGAATGAATTCATTCAAAGAATTTGGTGAAAATTGGCAGAAAGCTCTCAATGATAGTAACACAGCTTCTTTCAAACAATTTACAGAAAATTGGCAAAAAGCTCTTAGTTCATCTGGATTAGAGCAGATGAATGCTTATGGTGAAATGATGAAAAAATTTGCTGAAACTTGGACTTCAATGTGGCCAAAATCCCAATAAATCAGTAAATTGAGAGATAAATTTCTCTTTTTTTGTTCCTGTACTTTTATTGAAATAATTACTGCAATTGGAGTTACTACATATTTGTATTATCTAGGTGAATCAATACTATTTTTAATCTCTTTAATTATTTTTGGAAAACTAATCCTGTTTCATTTTATAATGGAATACTTTGATAGAAAAAACTTGAAACAAAAAATTATCAAAATATAGAAAGAATAAAACTATGATCAATTCACAATCACTTGATGTCTGTTACACAGAGTGAATGTTTTGTTGAATTATCAAGTTTTGATGATTTAGCAAGATTTGCATGTGCATTTCAAGAATACCCTAAAAGGGTATATTCTCAAGAATTAGATGGTTCTAGAATACTTTCAAGCAGTATCACCCTAGCAAATACTTTATTGATTTTTTATGTCCCAATGCCAAAAACTGGTAGATATGTTTCATATCAGGTAACTGCAGGAAAAGAGATTTGCGATATTGTTGAATCAACAAAAATCCATTCTCATTATGCACCTATTGTTCATATGGAATCTAAAATTTCTTCATTACCTATTAAGTCAAAAAAAATACCTGATCAATTTCATCCAATTAAAGTAAAAGACTTGGGTAGTTTAGCACGATTAACATATGATCCAGAATTTCCTGATGAACAAAATCTTACACTTTATGCCTTACCTCATAAAAAATCTTGGATAATAGGATACATCAATTCTTTAGAAATGGATGAAATATACTATAATTTCAATTATGTAGAATTAGATTCTGAACCTACAAAACATTTTATCAAATACCAAGGAAACCAAGGTCAAGATCCAGAATTTTCAAATAGTTTTGACCATGGCTATTCATATTTACCAATCATAAAAATGAAAACTGAACATTCTGTTTTTGGATTATCTGATTAATTCTTTAATTTTTTTCCTTGATTCTTCCACTAATCGTTTTATTACTGGAATGTAAATTTCTGTTGCGTATGCTATTTCTATATCTTGATAGTTTTCAATAGATGTAAATGCTGATGTAATAGTTTGATTTTCTTTTACTTTAGGCTCGTTTTTTTCATGTCTTTTATGATTAATTACTTCTAGAAAAATTGGTAATTGTCTATTAATTTCTATTTGCAATTCATCTTTTGATCTTATTTTTTCATTACTCAAATTTACCTTAATTTCTTGATTAACATCATCTTTGTATCTGTCTAATGCCCTAATCATAATTTTAATCTCAGGTAATTTATTAAATTTATTTTTGAAATGACGTATTTTATTAATAAAATCTGGATATGGATTTTTATGTTCTTCAATATATTTTTCTGAATACCAATCCAAAAATTTTATAGCATTTACATCATTTTTCATTTTAGCTTTCTCATAAAGTTTTTTTTCAGAAATTTGCTCTAATACAAATAATCCAAAATCTCTATTTGCCTCTTCAAAAATTCCTTCAATAATCTGGGTTATTGAAACAATGAATTGATTAAAAAAATAATTAACATAATATGGATCAGGATCATATTGTTTAATTTGTTTTAAAGCAATTTCACATTTTACAATTGCCTCTTCGATGTTCATTGGGGTGTGTCAGAGTTGGCAGTAGAATATTTTGACTGTTTTTTTAGACTAGTAGCTAATTCTTTAAAAATCTCATTTACACTAACATCTACTAAATTTATTGTAGCATTTTCTTTTACAATCTGTTTTTCGAATTTCTCTTTAATTGCAAATGATACTGAAGACCAATGTAGAGTGCCTTTCAATTGTTCATCTACTGTTGAATTGGTTGTTGGGAAATTCGCTGGAGAGAAGACAATTCCATTTGTCCATTGCATAGTGGGAATTCCTCCCCCTGATGACCTTGTACTAAATGCTATTTGTTTAACCCAATCCTCAAATTTGTATTCAATTACTTCATGAATAATCAATTTTTTCCATGGTTCGATAGATATTTCCATTTATTCCAATTGAAAATCCACTAGTAATAATCCTATTTTTTGAGCCTGGCATGATGTGAATCTTATGCATTTATACTCAATTGATTTTTCGATTTGTATTATCGAAAAATCATCGCTTAATTACTAGAAATTAATCATTATTTTTTATGATAAAGAAATGGGCTGATTATTTAATTTCTGAAGTTAGTTATGATTCTGAACATCTAATCATTGTTGCAACTAGACATCAAGATACAGATCAGGGAATCACTAAAGGTCAACCCATAGATCGATTAACAATTGCTTCTGATATTAAGAATGGATTATTTTATGTTACAATCTACAGTGGAAAAAATTCCTGGAAAAAAGGCCATGAAATTCACACTTTTTCAATTGATGGCAGCCCGTATCTTCGTATTGATAAAAATAAAGTGCCCATGGATTATCTTGGAGATTTACCTGAATCTTCATTTGTAAAATCTTTATCGACCAAACACATAATCTTGAAGAAGAGGCAAAAAACCTCAACGAGGCAATAGAGACTTATCAGAATTTAATCACAGAAATTCACCAAAGCTTTGTATTTCGTGCTTTGCACAAATACGACAAAACAATCGGTAAAATACTACCACTTCGTCCAAAAAAATTTCTCAGATCAACTACCCAATATCAATCTGATAACGATTTAGAACATGCAGTTGCAAAGGCAACTCCTCATAAACTGGAAAAAAAAGATATACTATGCTTTCCGATAATTAACTGGGATTTTAGATACCAACGACCACAACACCTTATGTCTAGATTTGCCAAAGCAGGACATAGAGTGTTTTATTTTACCGTGAATTTAAGAACCCTACAAAATTCATACGAGATTAAACAAATACAAGAAAATATCTATCAGGTAGAACTAAATTCCCCTGAATTCTTTGACATATACAAAGATGTTCTAAAACCTAAACATGTCGATGCAATTCTTGAATCTTTTGACAAATTCAAAAATGATCTAAACATTGATGCAATACAACATGTGCAGTTTCCATTTTGGGCAGATATGTCTATTGCGATAAAAAAGAATTATGATTTCAAAATAATCTTTGATTGCCTTGATGATTTTGTAGCTTTTGATAATGTGATTGATGAGCGAATTAAAGAAGAAGAAATTTTGTTTTCAAACTCTGATTTGATAACTGTTTCATCATCATATTTGATGCAAAAAGCAATGAAGTTTACAAACAATTACATATTCTTACCCAATGCATGTGAGTTTGATCACTTCAACAAAAATCCAGACTCATCAATTATATCCAAATTCAAAAAACCAATTATTGGTTATTTTGGGTCAATTGCTGATTGGTTTGATACAGAACTCTTAGAATATGTCGCAACAAAATGCCCTGACTATACGTTTGTAATGATTGGTCATACATTTGGTTCTGACATCAGAAAGCTAAAGGAATTCAAAAATGTCCATTTCTTAGGAGAAAGACCTTATTCTGAGCTTCCAAAGTATCTGCACAGCTTTGATGTCTGTTTGATCCCGTTCCGCAAAACCCCACTAATTCATGCCACACATCCAATCAAAATCTACGAATACATGGCAGCAGGCAAGCCTGTAGTGGCAACTGACATGCCAGAACTATACCCAATGTCAAAATTATGTTATATATCTACAACAAAAGAAGACTATTTTGAGAACATCAAAAAAGCAGTAAACGAAAACAATCCAGATCTGCAAAAAAAGCGCATGGAATTTGCCTCAAAGAATACCTGGTATAACAGATTTGAAAAATTATACGCAAAACTAGAACCCTTTGATATGGACCATCACAATTAAAGCATGGCTTTCCAAAATATGAGAAATGCCATTTGTATCAATAATCATAGTAAACTGGAATGCAAAAAATTATCTCAAAGGCTGTATCGATTCTTTATTATCCCAATCTTTTACAGATCAAGAAATAATTCTTGTCGATAACGCATCATCTGATGATTCAGTTGATTTTGTAAAGAAAAACTATCCGCAAGTAAAGATAATCCAAAACACAGAAAACGTAGGATTTGCAGAAGGAAACAACATTGGAATAAAAAATTCATCTGGGAAAATTGTTGCGCTTTTCAATCCTGATGCAGTAGCTGAGAAGGACTGGCTACATATATTGGTAAATGTAGTCCAAGACAAGCCAAACATTGCAGCTGTTACAGGCAAGATGTACTATCTTGGAGACAAATATGGAAAGGATGCTGTGTTTTGCACATGGTCAAAGATAGATCATCTATCTGCAAATCCTACAAATTTTCACGATGATGAACCAGTATCAAAAGTTGATTATCTTAGTGGAGCTGCAATGCTGGTAAGACGTGATGTGTTAGATAAGATTGGATTGATGGACAAAGACTATTTTTTGTATTTTGAGGAAACTGACTTGTGTGCTAGAATGATTAGAGCAGGTTATGATTTGATGTATATACCAAGTGCTATCGTATGGCATGCCGTATCTCCACTCTCAAACTCTGAAAACAAAGTCTACTATATGGAGAGAAGCAGGATACGTTTTGCGCTCAAAAATTTTGATTCATTATATGCAATATCATTTCTCTTCATCTTCTTGGGAGAGACATTTTTTATCATTTTTAGAGATATCAAAAACAGAAACTTTTCAAGAACTAAGACAAGACTCAGGGCAATAATGTGGAATTTGTCAAATTTCAAAAATACGTTACGTGCAAGAAGAAAACACCTATCTATCTTAGCAAAAAATGGAACAGTCCAGTCATATAACAAAAATCTACCATTGAGATCAGTTAAGACAAAATAAAATTAGAACACTTGTTATTTGCAACAAATTATTCACACCTTACACTGTCTTGTATGATTTTAACAATTTTTGCTGCTGACTTGCCATCTCCAAAAGGATTTTTCCAATTCCTTTTCTGTCTGAGCATCTTTTTTGTACACAACAAAATATTATCTGGATTGGAGCCTGCAAGTAGGTTTGATCCTACCTTAAGCGTCTCTGGTCTTTCAGTATTGTCTCGCAGAGTGACACATGGTATTTTTAGAATGCATGATTCCTCTTGAACTCCACCAGAATCAGTTAACACCAGTCTGGAATTTTTTTGCAAATGTAAAAACTGCAAGTAATTGACAGGTTCGATTACATTGATTTCTTTAAAATCAACTTTCAATTTTTTTGCCATTTTCTTTGAGCGAGGATGTATGGGAAAAATTATTGGCATGTTGTATTCTTTTTTTATCTTTTTTAACCCCTCCACAATACTTTTGAATCGTTTTGGATTATCTACATTCTCTTGTCTGTGCAATGATACCAAAAAGAATTCTTTTGGAATTAGATTTAATTTATCAAAGTTAGTAATCTCTTTTAAATTATGTTTTACAGAATCAACAATTGTATTTCCTGTTAGGAATATTTTCTTTTTTGGAATGCCCTCGCCTAAGAGTATGCTTTGAGCTTTTTTTGTTGGTACAAACAAAAAGTCACTACAGTGATCTGTTAGCCTTCTGTTCAATTCTTCTGGCATAGATTCATCATAACTTCTAAGGCCTGCCTCTACATGACCCACCGGAATGTGCAACTTTTTTGCAGCAATTGCTCCACCCAATACAGTATTGGTGTCTCCTTGAACCAATACAATATCTGGTCTATTTTTTTTCAGAATTTTTTCTGCTCGTGAAATAATGAGTGCAGTCTGTTCACCTGAAGATGCAGATCCCACTTCCAGTTTGTAATGGGGTTTTGGCAATGACAACTGCTCAAAGAAAACCTTGTCCAAATTGTACGAATAGTGTTGACCGCTATGAATGATAAAATGATGAATCTTTTTTCGCCGCAGCTCACCAATAATTGGTGCCATCTTAATAATTTCTGGGCGAGTACCAAGTATTATTCCAACTTTCAAAATCTACATATCGAGAAATAACTATCCTTTAAGAACTTCCCCTTTTCATAGTCAATATAACGATGAAACTTTTGTTCTAGTAAAATCAAAAAAAGTCATTCAAACACATTTATCACATTTTGATTCAGAAAATTTGTGCCATTTACTTTCAAGAGATTAAACATACCCGATGTGGTACTTATAGAAGCAAAATCATTTCCTGATGATAGGGGTTTTTTCCTAGAAAGTTTTAAAGAATCAAGCTTCATTTCTAATGGAATTGTCACAAGATTCGTACAGGATAATTTCTCGCATTCATCCCAAGGAGTTTTACGTGGACTGCACTACCAAAAAAACCCAAAGGCACAATCCAAACTGGTAACTGCATTAAGGGGAGAAATCTTTGATGTTGCAGTTGATATTCGCAAAGATTCCCCAACTTATGGCAAATGGGTTGGTGAAATTCTATCGGAGAGCAATCACAAGTCCCTTTACATACCTGAAGGATTTGCACATGGATTTTGTGTAATTAGCAAAACAGCTGATGTGCTTTACAAGGTAAATAATGAATATTCCCCAGAACATGAAAAGGGAATAATATGGAATGATCCAGACTTGAAAATTACCTGGCCAATTGAAAACCCAATTTTATCTCAGAAAGACACACAGTTATCATCACTCAAAGATGCAGACAATAACTTTACGTATCAATCACACTAGAGTTAAATAAGAAATTTCAAGTTTTAAAGCATGAAAATTCTTGTATGTGGTGGTGCAGGCTTTATTGGTAGTGCATTCATCAGAAATTTTCTAAAGAACAATACTGATTCCAAATTAACAAATCTTGATCTATTGGTAATTGGCTCAAACCTTGAAAATCTAAATGATGTTGCAAACAATCCGAACTACTTATTTATCAAAGATGATATTAGAAACGAGTCAGTCATTGACAACCTTGTAAAAGAATCAAATGTTGTTGTAAATTTTGCAGCTGAATCACACGTTGATAGAAGCATTGCAAACCCTAAACCCTTTCTTGAGACAAATGTTCTAGGAACGTTTTCAATCCTTGAGGCAACTAGAAAACATGACAAGAAGTTTATCCATGTGTCAACTGATGAGGTCTATGGCGATGCACTGGGACAATCATCGTTTACTGAGGATTCGCCTATTAATCCAAGCAATCCCTATGCTGCAACAAAGGCATCAGCTGATAATCTGGTAGCATCATATCACAGAACATATGGAATTGACTGCATTACAACAAGGTGCACAAATAACTTTGGCCCCTACCAGTTCCCTGAGAAACTAATACCAAAGACAATTATTCGCTCAATAAAAGATCTCAAAGTACCACTATATGGAGACGGAAAGCAAATTCGAAGCTGGATTTACGTATATGATCATATAAGTGCAATAGAGCAACTAATCTCAAGGGGAAAATCAGGCCAGGTTTACAATATCACTGCATATGAAGAAATCACAAACAAGACGATAGTTGAGAAGATTCTAGGTCTTCTTGACAAGTCATCTGACCTGATAGAGTATGTAAATGACCGGCCAGGCCATGACAAACGTTATTCGATTAACTGCTCAAAAATTCAAAATGATATCGGATGGACTTCACAATATAATTTTGATGATGCCTTAGAGCAAACTGTAAACTGGTACTTGGATAACAAATCTTGGTGGGAGCCATTAGTTGATGAGAAAGCCCTTCATCCACAACCTTGGACACTGTCTTGAAGATGAGATTTATCGTAACAGGATCTGCTGGACTTGTAGGATCTCAAATAGTAAAGGATCTGTCTGAACTAAACCATGAGGTGTTTTCCTGTTATCACAACTCAAAACCAGACAATGGCACTCTGGTAAATCTAGATCTGACTAATCAAAATGAAATAATTGATACGATTACAAAAATCAACCCAGATTCTATTATTCATCTTGCCGCAATGACTGGAGTAGATCAATGTGAAGAACAACCAGATCTTGCCATGAAGATAAATGCAGATGCAACTGAAATTCTAGCAAGACAGGCAGCAAAACAAAAGGCTTTCTTTGTTTATGTCTCAACTGACTATGTATTTGATGGCAAGACGGGAATGAAAAAAGAATCTGATACGCCAAACCCGCTTGGATATTATGGAAAATCAAAACTTGCCGGCGAGCTTACACTAAACAAACTTGCATCTCCATATGCAATAGCAAGAACCAGTACGCCGTTTGGATTGCATAAAACAAAAAAATCATTCCCAATTTGGGTAAAGGAAAGTCTAGAATCAAACAAAGACATTCCAGTACTAGTTGATCAAATAACATCACCTACATTTGTTCCAAATTTATCAAAAATGCTAATAGAGATAGCAACAAAGCAAATTGTTGGGATATTTCATACAGCTGGTGCATCATCTATCTCTAGATACAATCTTGCTGAGATGATAGCAGAAAAGCTAAACCTAGATAAAAAATACCTAAAACCTGCAAGTATGTCTGAGATGAGCTGGAAGGCGCAAAGGCCAAAGGACTCATCACTTGATGTCTCACTTGCATCAGAACTACTAAATGAAAAGCCCCAAACAATTCAGCAAAGCCTAGATATTTTATTTTCTAATTTATGATCTGTTTTATATTACACAAATCAGTGATTTAACAAATTGAAAGGAATTATTCTGCATGGGGGACATGGCACAAGATTACGACCGCTCACTCATACAGGACCAAAACAATTACTGCCAATTGCCAACAAACCAATGTCACAATATGCCTTAGAGGATCTGAAAAAAGCAGGAGTTACAGAGATTGGAATTATTATTGGTGACGTGTATCCAGAAAAAGTAAAGGAATACTATGGGGATGGCTCAGAACTTGGCGTAAAGATTTCTTATATTTACCAGGATGCACCTAAAGGAATCTCACATGCAATTAGATTGTGCAAAGACTTTATCGGAAATGAAAAATTCATTGTTTATCTTGGCGATAATGTATTAAGAAAAGATCTTACTGATTATACAAAAAAATTCAAAAATTCAGATACTGATGCAATGATTTTATTATGTGAGGTAGACGATCCTCAAAGGTTTGGTATTGCAGAACTTGACAGTGAACCAGGCAAAATAAAAAAATTATGGAAAAGCCAAAAGACCCACCATCAAATCTGGCAGTAATTGGAATTTACTTTCTTACCCCCAAGATTTTTGAAATAATTGACAGACTCAAGCCCTCATGGAGAGGGGAACTTGAGATCACAGAAGCACTGCAACTACTTATGGATGGTGGAAACAAGATCGAATATGATACTGTTACTGGTTGGTGGAAAGATACTGGTACACCTGAGGATATTATTCATGCAAACAAGCTAGTACTTGACTCGATTGGAACTGAGAATCAATTTCTAATTGACTCAGATGCAGAAATCAAAGACAATATCGTGATTGGCAAGGGAACAAAAATCTCAAGTGACTCTGTGATTGTTGGCCCTGTGATTATTGGACAAAACTGCTCTATTGGTCCTGCTGCACGCATTGGACCGTATGTCTCAGTAGGTGATAACTGCACTTTAAAAAACTGTAATGTTGAAAACTCTATCATAATGTCTGATTGTATAATTGACTCTAAAGCCGATTTGACATCAAGCATAATTGCACATGGTTCTGAAATTGAGGATAATGACACACCAAAGAAACACGAATTTTTGTTAGGTGAACGTTCTCATCTGAAACTTTAGAAATTATTTTCTAATTGTTCAAAATTTTATAATTCTTGATCCGATGATCGGATCACTGTAATCTTTTCGTATTACAAGATCATGTTTATAATATACGCTATTATGAAATTATGCAAGTATGGTGGGTAGTACAAGTAAGTTAACTATGTATGTTACTTTATCTATAGCAATTTTATTTACATTTTCAGCTACTACTGCTTATGCTGCTCCAACTCAATGTGCTGCTACTGGTAATTATTATGAATTTTTACCAATATCAAATACGATCAAATCATGGTCAAATGCAAATGCTGAAGCCCAAGCATTGTCATTTACAATTAATTCCATTTCAATACCTGGACATTTAGTTACCATAACAAGTCAAGCAGAACAGGACTGTGTTGACCTACTTGTTGGCAGTGATCGAGCTTATATTGGATTAACAGATGTATCCTTTGAAGGAACATTTGTGTGGGTAACTGGAGAACCTCTCTCTTACACTAATTGGTTAGCTGGCGAACCAAACGGTGGCACGACAGAAAATCATGCGGAACTTAACGCTTTTGGTGCTAAAAAATGGAACGATGTATCAGATGATGATCACAACCACCATTCTCTTTCATATGTTGTCGAATATGATACTTATCCAAATCTTGTAGTCTCTGCTATGACACATTCTCCTGCAGAACCTACTACAGCTGATCTTATGACATTTACTACAACTGTTACTAATACCGGAACAGGAACATCACCAGAATCAACTTTGATGTTTAAAATAGGTGGAGAAACACCTGGCACTCCTGCAACATTATTCACCGTACCTTCATTGACTCCTGGTGAATCATTTGTTGCAACACGAACTTTGACATTGAGTGTAGCGCAAGGATATATCAATACTGCAACTGCTGATTACAATAATGATGTTGTAGAGTCTGAAGAATCTGATAATACATCAACTCATTCCTTTGTTGTTACGTTAGGTGATACAACTCCTCCAACCATTACAGCAGCAAGAGCAGCTGGCAGTGAAGCCAATGCAAACGGATGGAACAATGCAGCAATTACTATTACTTACACTTGTACTGATAATGATTCTGGTGTGAATGCAACAGCATCTGATCTATCTTATGATGTACTATCAACTGAAGGAGCAGGACAATCTGCAACAGGAACATGTGTTGATAATGCAGGAAACTCTGCTGATGCAACCATTAATGACATCAACATTGATTTGACTGCTCCAACCATTACAGCAGCAAGAGCAGCTGGCAGTGAAGCTAATACAAACGGATGGAACAATGCAACAGTAACTGTTACTTATTCTGCAGCAGATGCCCTATCTGGAATCGATGCAGCAGCATCTGACTTTGCTGATGATGTACTATCAACTGAAGGTGCAGCACAATCTGCAACAGGAACAGTTACTGACCTTGCAGGAAACTCTGCTGATGCAACCATTAATGACATCAACATTGATTTGACTGCTCCAACCATTACAGCTAATATTCCAACTCCTGATGGACTTACTGATGTTTTAGGTAATAATTGGTATGTGACTAATCCAACTGTGACATTTACTTGTTCAGATGTAATATCTGGTGTTCTTGACTGTCAGGCAGATGAATTATTCACAAATGATAACCCTGATCAAACATTCCTTGGAGCACTAGTAACTGACTTGGCAGGAAATACTGCAACTGTGGATGTAGTTGATATTGATGTAGATACAACACCTCCAGTAATTACAGTAAATGTCGATCCAAATGATCCATATGAAGCAGGAACTCCATATACTGATGCAGGAGCTACTGCTACTGATAATTTAGGAATTGTCACTTCGCTTACTGATGACTCGGTAGACATTATCACTGAATTTCCTGCTACATTGACAGTAACATACACCGCAATTGATCCAGCTGGTAACACATCTCAGGATTCTAGAACTGTAATTGTTAGAGACACTACTCCACCTGTACTTATATTTAAAATTCATGGTGCTGATAGGGTAGAAGCAGATGAATTACAGCAAGGAAATTTCCAGTTTAATGCAACTGCATCTGATTTGCCAAGAACCACTCTGCCTCTTGTAACATGTGTAGATGAAGACACAGTAACTCATCTTGATGTAGCAGGAGGACAAAACCTAGTCCAAGTAACATTTGGTTTAGGAATTACAACTGTTACATGTACTGCTGATGATGGAAGTAACATCTCACCAGAAGATCCAACCGATCCTGCTGATGTCGATACTGATTCTTCTTCAAATGACTTTATTGTTTCCGAAATTTTCTTAGATGAAATTACAAACACCACACCAAAGTGGGATGAATCCCTAACAGTTACGGGTACTGTTTATGGATTCTTACCTGGAGAGCATGTTAATGCAACATTTGGTACTGATGCAATTGATGTAATCGTTCCAATTACTGGAACAGATCCAGATGCAGGATTTGTATGGGAAGCAACTCATGCATTTTCAAAAGAAACCTCAACTACAATTCAAACAATTTTTGCAGAACTTGTTGAGAATCCACTATATGCAACAAGTGACTCTCAAGATGTAACAATTACAAAACATCCAACCCAAATTATTATGACTAGTCCTGATATTGCAGATGGTCAAATTTGGGGACTGGAAGTCACTAAATCTGGAAGTGTAGTTGATACTTTTTATGACTCAAACCCTGTGATTCCAGGTGCCACAGTAACATTTGGCAATACTGGCCAGGGTGAATTCCCATTCTCACTAGTTGCATTGGATGGCACATTCTCTGAAACTGCCAGAACTCATTTGTTAACTGCACCATCTGGCGTCACTCTATCAATTGATGCACTATTTGTCGATGACTTTGAGGATATACCTACAGTTCAATTTTATGAAAGCGCATCAACCATCAATGATGATTACACTACAATATCTCATAGTACTGAAATAACTCTAGATGACATTGCTTCAGTTCCAGCTGGAACTTCTATTACTGTCACAGGTACATTATTTGACACTTCATTAAATCCACCAGAAGGTTTGGGTGATAAACAACTTACATTAACTCCAGTAATTTCAAATAATCCTGAAAATAATCCAGAAGCTTCTGTGATTATTGACGATGAAACTGCAATTTCTGTTTCTCATCCAATTGAAATTTCCGGAAACTTTGAAGTAACCTTGGATAAAATATTACGTCTTGATACTGATGACGTACTAATGTTTGATTCGAATCCTCGTTTTGTTGTATTGACTTTGACTGATATGGGTAATAATGAAGTTGAATTCCTTGTGACTGGTCCAGGCATGCAACTTAACACAATTGCAAATGGACAAAATCTTAATGACGGTAAATTTACTTTAGAAGGAAATTCCGGTATTTCTAGAATAGAAATTACAAGTGTTTCGGGTACAGGTACTATTGGTATTTCAAAAATTGATCTTGTCAATAGTGCAGATACATCCATTTTTGATTCTGATGATGATCTAGGTGCCAAAGATTCTAGAGTATATACTTCAGATGAAGACTTTTTCTTAGGTGAAGGAAACTATGATACAATTGGAACTACGGGATCTGGAGAATCTTATACTATTGAAGTAACTGCAGATTTTGATGGAGATGCAAACTATGATGCATCTCTTCTATCTCCAACAAAAAGTGTTACATTAGGCTCTAATGCTGGAGCATCAAATTCTGGAGGTGGTGTAACTTCTATAACTGCTGATGCCGGAATTGGTATTTTATCTATAAGTTGTACTACTGATACTGACAAAGATGCATTATGTGACGAATGGGAATCTACTGGATCAGGTTCAGGCTCTGGAATTCCATATGAAGTGAATGATGCTACATACTATTACTCACTTCCTGGCACTAGCACTGAAACACCCGATTTATTATTAGAAATTGATAGTATGGTGCCTCATACGCCATTAAAAGCAAGTATTGATGCAGTAGTTGCTGCCTTTGAGACTAATGGGGTAAATGTAATTGTCACCTCATTAACATCAACAGATGAAACAATTCCACACAAGGATCTTCTTAATGTCTGGAAGGATGATGATAATGACTTTACAAATGACTTTAATTCAATCAAATCTAGATTCTTTGGAGATTCAACAGAGCGTGTTATTTTAGGCGGAACTCAATCTCAAAACTTTGGTACGCAACAACTATTATTATCATTTGATGGTGATGTTTTAGATCATTCTGGCAATAACAATAATGATAATGATGTAGTTGGATCAACAACATTTGTTCCAGGAATTGATGCAAGGGCATTTAATTTTGATGGTTCAACGATAATTAATCAGGGTTCAATATCATCATGGCCACAATTACATGACGGTTCATCTTATTCACTAACTTTTTGGATCAAGTCAAGTGATATTTCTAATACTCCAGTAATTCTTGATACTTCAAACGGTGGTTCCAAAAGTGCTGTAGGTGTAACACTATTTACAAGAGCTGACGGAAAAATTAATTTCCAGGTGACAAATGGTGCCGGTACTGGCTTTGTTTTCTCATTAATATCTCCACCAGGTGCATTCAAGGATGACGGAGAATGGCACCACTATGCATTAACCTTTGATGACTCATTACCATCTAACAATGCAAAATTATATGTTGATGGTATACAACAAGATCAAAGAACCGCATTAGAGGCACCATCATCATCATCTCAAAATAAAATCTTAACGATTGGTGGTTTAACTGGCAGCAATAAATTGATTGGAGACATGGATGACTTTAGAATTTATGATCATGCTTTAGATGGTAATCAATTAGTTAACATATTTAATTCTGCGGTACCTGATCCAATCACTGGATACTTGTTTGAAAACGAATCATTGATTGAAGATGGATTTGGAGAAAATGATGGTGATGTATCTGGCTCTATGATATTTGTTGATGGAATTGATGGAAATGCCTTTGGTTTTGATAAATCAACTGTAATTAATCAAGGAACATCTTCTACATGGAAATTACTAAATGGTGATTCCCCATTCTCAATATCTGCTTGGATCAAGTCAAGTGATATTTCTAACACTCCAGTACTTTTTGACACATCCAACGGTGGTTCCAAAAGTGCTGTAGGTATGACCTTATTTACAAGAGCTGACGGAAAAATTAATTTCCAGGTGACAAATGGTGCCGGTACTGGCTTTGTTACATCTCTTGTATCTTCACCAGGTGCATTCAAGGATGACGGAGAATGGCATCATTATGTTGTAACATGGGATAACACACTAGCATCTGATAATGCAAAACTATACGTTGATAATGAATTAGTACAAGTCAAATCCAAATCGGAAACTGCATCTGTATCAGATCATAAGAAGCTTTTAACGATTGGTGGCTTGACTGGAAGCAATAAATTAATTGGAGACATGGATGATGTTGGAATCTATGACTTTGCACTAGATGATGATCAAATATCTGCATTGACTGAAACTGATACATTGTTAAACTCTATAGTTAGAATCTCTGGTATTACGTTAACGACTCCACCAAATAGTGCAACTAGCCCCGCAGATTCTACAGAAGGAACACTCACTCTAAATCTCAAAGTTACCACTGCTGAACCTTCAACACTTTCTGAAGATCCATTTAGAGTAGCTACTGTAAGTGGAACTGATCTTACATTTGATACACCAAAAGTTTCAACTGCAATTACTTTAGAACCAAATGTTCATTCGTTAACAGTGACTGTTCCATATTCAACTACAGGAATTGTAACTGATGGTGATATTGGAACTATAACAATTCCATTAAAATCTTCAAGCTTCATTACTGATGTTCAAACAAGTGTTGGTAGTCCAAAGACATCAACTACCCTATTAGATGCAAAAGCTCAGGCATATCGTTATGTAATGTTTGTTCATAGTATAGGTGGTTCCTCAGGACAAGCAGAACTTAGAGGAAATGATGCAATTGTTGCACTAGGTGATGGTTTTAGTGATTCAGTTGTTGGACATGAAGGTAGTATTGGTAGTCAATCTGAACAATCAGGCACACTAATGCATGAAATTGGTCATATGTTGAATCTACAACATGGCGGACCACGATATCTTTTATCTGATCCTAATACTACACTAAACACTGCAGCTCAAAACTGTGTTCCAATACAAGACAGCATAATGGGATACACAGGACAATTCTCCACATACAAGGGAACTGATTGGAATTTGGATTTTGCAAGTGAAAGCGGTGTTACATTAAATGAAAATACTCTAACTCCTGGAGTAACTCTGACACAAACAGGAAATATTGTTTGGGCAACACCATCAACTGATTTGCAAACATTCCTAAAAGGCCCTGCTGATGGAACATCCCTTGACTGGAATGGCGATGGTGTAATCGATGTATCTGATACATCTGCTTCCTATGATCTTAATGATTATGGCATATCTGGATGTAAAGCAAGTCCTGGTACTGTATTTGAGGCACACGATGAATGGAGTAACTTAGACTTTGATTTTAGACAGGGTCCTACTGGTCAGTTTGATGGTGGTGAATTAACATCAAAATTGTTTAAACAACAAGTTCTTGCCACACTTGTTACTGATATCATACCACCACTAAAACTAGATGGCTCTGATGAAATTAATGCAGGTTCAACCTTGCCTTTGAAATTCACACTACATGAAAACACTATAGAAGCAGATTCGTTTGTTGCAGATAATATCAGTGCAATTGTTGTTAAAGAAGGATGTTTGACTGCTGCTGACGGTTGCCCTGATGGAATATATGAAAATCTAGGATTTTTCACATACCAGGAGACGTCACAACAATATCATCTTAATTGGAATACTGACAAGGATGAAGTAGGTATATTTGGAATAAAATATGTTCTACCAAACCCAGGTGCAGATCCCGAGTTCATCACATTAATTGATTCATCAAATCCGATATTCTTTAGAGTAAACGGAGAACTAGTATCCATTTCATTTGAATCAATAGATAACATAGTAAAGGGCAAGGGTAAAGAATAACTAGACTTTATGATTATCTTGATTCCTAAGAATATAGCTAAAAGTGATATAAAATCTATTATAGGAATTATGTCTCATATTAAGATATGAATAAAATATTAATCCGTTCCCAAACTGTTCTACTTTCAATCTTAATCTTATCATCATTTTCATTTCTTCAAGTAACTGATAGTTTTGCAACATCAGCAACACATGAAGGAATCTCATCACCTGATACTATTAACTTTAGAACTATAACTAATCAAGGAACTGCAGATGATGTATCTGATCCAATTTTATACTTAGATAAAACAAATTATCGTCCAGGAGAAACTGGAACCGTTACTGTTACTGATGCAAATGCAAATGTAACTTCTGGAGTGATTGATTTTACAACAGCTATAATAAGTGCAAGCTCCCTTACTTTGACTGAAACTGGAACTGATACAGGAATATTTACCGGCACTTTTACTGTGGGAAATACTGCACCATCAGTTGATTATACTCCAGATCCAAAGAATGCAATAAGAGCACAAATCGACATACCAACTGGTTTTACTGGTGACTTGACATTTAGCGATTCAATTGTTACAGACGGTGAAGCAGATGCCACATGTTTCTATCCTGTAACTGGAGCGCTAAAAATAACTGGCACGTTAGGTGTACAACCTAATATCATTTTATCATATGCAAATGCTAACTTTACAGGAGTTGTTGCAGGAAATACTGCGTTTGATCTGGGAATGTATTACAAAGCATCAGGACAACAGTTTGAAAGAATAACACTTCCATTTACTGGAGGTGATAACAATTTCATTAATACTGGAGATAAAACTATAGAAAGTAAAAATTCTGGAGATACTGGAAGTTTGACAGGTCTTGGAATTCTTGATCCTGGTGGCTGGGTTGGAATAACTGATTATCAAGGCGAATATGTTTTAGGTGTTGATAGCGGATGCTCTGGAGGCGGAGGCGGGGGACTTGTCTCTCCCGGACTTGTAGTTAATGCACTTGCAGGCCTTACTAGCGGTGGGGGTGGAGGTTCACCACAATCATCACTAGCTAACTTGATTACCAATCCCGTAATTGATGTTCCAGAAGAAATACAGCAAATGGTAATTAGCCATGATCAATACACCCCATTACTTCCAATGAATCCTGATTCCTTTGAGGAATTTGACTTGCCTCTAGTGATTAATGATCAGGGCTTTGTCTTGGGAGGATTCTCAAATACACTTCAAACTCAAACACTTGAAACAGACACGCCAGTTACACTAAAGTTTACTGTATATACTGATGACAAGGTACAGCACTTTTCAATGTACACAAATCTTAGGGGCATAGATGACTCTATTCCAGAAAGTGACACACAGATTCTTTACAATGATGGAAAGGACTTGCAGATAATTGATCCTCAAGGATTCTTCTCTGATGCTAAAATTACAGTAACAGAAGAAGAAGATTCTGTCAAAAAATTCATCACAGTTGAGTTGACCTTTGCAAAAGAAATGGACACCAGCCATATCATTACACGAATGTGGGACTCACACCTTCGCTCAGGTGACACACATATCCTAGATGCAATTAAGGTAGAATCTGCACAGCCTGAAATCATTCTAGTCCCACAAGATACTGAAGAGATTCAAGTAGAGGAATTAACTGTACAGACCATTCCAAAGTGGGTAAAAAACAATGCAGGATGGTGGGTTGATGAGCAAATTGATGATGAGGCATTTGTAGCAGGAATTCAGTATATGATTAACAATGGAATCATGTATGTTCCAAACACAGGTTCGGTCAATTCATCAGTAACTGAAATTCCAGACTGGATTAAAAACAATGCAGGATGGTGGGCAGAAAATCAAATATCTGATGATGACTTTGTAAAGGCAATGGAGTGGCTAATTACTAATGGGGTGGTTTACATTGAATAATATTATCATTCTAAGTGTCATTGCAATTTTAGCTTTTGGAGCATTTGCCTTCAATGATTCCTTTGCAACACATTTCTCTGAAGATACAAAATGGCAGCTAGTATATGTGACTGACACTAGTGTCTGTAGCAATTATGATTACCAATCTATGGTAAAATATGACACAATCACAGAAAAATATCTTGCACTATATCAGTTTGATAATACAAAGTATGATCCACTATGTATCAATCAAAACAGATACGATGCAATGTATGAGATGCCCGATGATTTGGATTTGCTAGTACTAGTATATTCCAAAAATGTAGGTGAGGTAGAACTACATTCTGAAAAGATGGGCGGACTATTCATGCATTCAGGAGAAGATAAAAAATTCAACAATGCCATAATCCTTTGTGATTGCCCAAACTTTTACTATTCTGATCCAGTATGGATTCTAACACACGAAATATCTCACTTTGTTTTGTATTTTCTAGAATTTGATATTCATGTTATAGAAGATCTGGTACACAAGTACGATGACAAGTATGATGAGTGCAGATCTGACTATGATGATTCATGTGAATCTGTATTTACAAAACTGTACGTGGATCATATGGCATACTCTTTTTCTGTAATGCCTCCATATGAGGATGCAATTGGAATTAGTGAAATCAAAAACAATCATGTAGAAATATCAAAACCATTGCTAGAGTTAGGCAAGGTAATGACACAATGGTGGACTGTGGGCAAGATTTCAGAAGGTGATTACTCCAATGCCTTGGGATTGCTTGCCATACAAAACCAGCAATACAATGACGCAAAACACAATGTACTATTCAAAGACGGCCCAATTGCAAAGGATGTTGTGACTTGGGAGGATGTTCTTTTAGCTGATGGCTCTGATGAAAACAAACAGGATGTAATGGAGAAGGTAAGAGAAAAGATGAAGATTGAAGATCAGGCATTTCAGCAAACTGACTTTACAGGACTGCCCTACTGGTTCAAAAATACTGCCAAATATTGGACAGATGACAAAATTACAGATGAGGAGTTTGTCCGTAGCGTAAAGTATCTAAAAGATAGAGGAATAATACGTGAGCATTCACTAGATGAATAATCTCAAGTGATTATTTTATCATTTTATTGAATTATTAATTTTTCAAATAGAAATCTTGAAAAAGCAAACAGTTCTTAGCATAGTGTGCAAAAAGCAGATTCTTCCATATCTAAGAAACTAGAGAGAATAACAAAAGAGGCAGAGATTTTATCACTGATGGAAGAGTCACATAAAACAAAAGAGTGGATAAAAAAACAAATCAAGAAAAAGTCACTTAAAATTCCAATAAAACTATCCATGGGCAGCTTTCAGATTCTAAACTCTTGTCCTGATGACTTTTTAGATCATTTGCTTGATTCACTAAAGGGCCATGACATTGACGATATTGGAGATATCAATGCATTTACACGAACATTTTTCTGGTTCTTCACCGATATAGTCGCAGGATCAAATCCTACAATTCCTACAAAGGAGCAGGCAAGAAAAGTTGTAGTTTTAAATGAATTAATTGAGAGAACTGAAATTTTTCAAAACAGGGATCCAAATTCCACTGTTATTTTGCCTACTGGAGACGGAATGGCAATTGGATTCTCCGACAGCCCAGAATATCCGTTAAGACTATCGATTCAATTGCACAAAATTCTAAATGAGTACAACAAAGCAAAGAAAAGAAAAGATGACAAGGTGCTGCTTCGAATAGGAATTGATATCGGACCTGTATACATAATCAAAGATCTCAACGGACAGGACAATGTTTGGGGTCCTGGAATTATTCTCACAAGACGTGTAATGGACTTGGCAGGAGATCAAAATATTTTCTGCTCATCAAGATTTGCCGAAGATGTAAGGGTATTATCTCCTGAATACAAAGAGATCATGCATCCCATTGGTGATTATTCTATAAAGCACGGAGAACAGCTAAACATCTTTAACATTTATGGCGAGGGATTTGGCGAAAAGATCACTCCCAAAAAGAAAAAGATCACTCAAAAATCTGAAACCTTTGAGCAGACATTAAAATCAAAGACTGCGTTTTTGTTCAATGAGATAGATATTTCCCTTGATGTCCTAGATCCCAAGACCATGCTAACACATCATTTATGGAGATGGAATCTCATAAACCAGTCTGATTCTCCAAAAGACCAGATATTTTACTATATTGATGGGGATTCTCCAAAGGACTTTGCTGATATGAACGTACGAGTCTATGATGAAGCAGGATTGGAGGCAGATATTCTCAGCCTTACTGAAAACAAGCCAACACACAAAGAGTTTAGCGTCAAACTAAAAAAGCCAATCAAGCCAAGACAGCGAAAAAGATTCGTTACAATAGAATATGATTGGGAGGAGCCAGAACGTATGTTCTTTTACAAGGTCCCAACTGATTGCAAATCATTCACATACAAGTTTAGTATACCAAGTGGAATTGAAATCAAAAATCAAGCATTAAAGGTAGATGCAGAGCTTGGATACAAGTGGAATGCAGAACCTCCTGCCACAATGAAATATTTGAAGGATGCCACGCAAATTACATGGCAAGGAAAAAATCTAAAGGCATTTGATGCATACAGATTTGACTGGTAATCTATTTTTCTAAACTTTTGCCCACTTCAACCCACATTTCTTTGTGGATAAAGCCATTGATTTTTGGTACATATTCACTGATCATTCCATATCCGCTTGTCCCTTGAGTAAGAGGATATTCAAAATATAGTGCTGTGAAAATTTTGATTTTGCCCTCTTGTGCTTTTTTAATTAAATCACAGTCTATGAAAAACCAGTAATGTTTTTCCATGTTTGGAAGCATTGGTCCTAGATCAAACTCTTCAACATTTTTAGTCTTAAACACGTCCTTGGTCATAATTTCAGTATTCATCTTAAATGATGCTTTAAGATGCGTAGTAGGCAATTCCCCATAGTTTTTCATTGATACATCAAACTGGTTTTTACCATTAGCTTCCCCCATTGCCTTTATACTGTTTACAGGCCCAATCCAAGGTCTGAATCTAAACTCCATCTGAACTGCACTAAGCTTTGCAGTTGTTTCAAACTGCTGAATTGTTTTCCACAAAAGAATAACTAAAACTATTGTCGCAATTGCAGTTCCAAGACTACCAATTACTGTAAGAACTTCAAGGTCTATCACACTAATAATTAGAACTGATGCGGATATACTTTTTGTATTTTAAAAGTAACTTCATAAATGACTAATCTCTGATGTTATTTGATTCTAAAAGATCTTCTGAAATTTCCTCAAAATGCCTCTGAATATGTTCTCCATTTTTAGTCATCATGATTCCGGCCAATTCCCCTTACACTCCATACACATTCCTCTATATCCGCTATATCGAACATCCCAGAACAACACCGCTGAATGTTTCTCACAACTCTCACATCTTATGCTCTGTCGCTTCATGACTGTTATAGTCAATTTTGATACTTAAGATACCACTAGCAGGAATGTTAGAAAATTAGCTGAATAGCTAACTACCAGTTATCTTCTATATTGCCAATAGAATATCATGATGTTAAGACAAGAGACAGACGATTTTGAGATACCTGATCATGAAAACAACATGATCTCATTTGAGGAAGTATCTCAAAATTACTGTGTTGGAATTGTAGATGTGGTAAATTCAACAAAAACCATAGCAAGACTATCAAAAGAACAATCCTGCACATTCTATTCGGTGTTTCTAAATTCTGTAGGATACATCATTGAAAGCAACGGTGGCAAAGTTGTTAAAAACATGGGAGATGGAATCTTGTTTTATTTCCCCAAGTCTGCTATTTCAGATAACAATGTTCCAATACAATGTGGGAAAAAAATCTTGGAGGCAGTTGATATGATAAACAACATCTTTAAGAAAAGAAAAATCCCTGCAATACAATACAGGGTCAGCTTAGATTATGGTCCTATAATGATTGCAAAATATGCTACATCTTCCTGCAGGGATATCTTTGGACCAACTGTAAACTTGTGTGCAAAGATTAACCACTTGGCAAAACCAAACCAACTTGTAATTGGAGGAGACTTGTATCAATTAGTCAAAAAATCTAAAAACTACAAATTAAGTGATGTGTCAGTTTTTGGATCAGCCCTAAAACATGATTATTCTGTGTACTCTGTAAAATAAACCACAAACAGTTTAGTATTACTTTCCTAGAATAGGAATCATGACTCAGAGGATGGAAGACTATGCAAAGTATTTCTTAGAAGTGTCAAGTGAGCAGAGACTAAAAATTATTCAATTAATCAACGAAAAGGAATACAGACTATCAGAGCTGGCAAAAAAACTTGATGCAACAACACCTGAAGTACATAGAAATCTGGAGAGATTGGAAAAATCTGGATTTATAATAAAGAATTCTAATGGCCATTTTATTTTAACCACTTTGGGGCAGATGATACTAGGTATTGCACCAAATTTGGCATTTATAATAAAAAATAAAAAATACTTTCTTGGCCATCCGATTAACTCACTTCCTCAAAAATTTATCTCAAGATTTGGAGAATTATTTGAGTGCAAGCTTGTCTCAAGCTATGTTAATGTGTTTGAGTATTGGAAGAATATCTACAAAAATTCTCAAGAATATATCTACAACATATTGTATGATGTGCCATACTTTGATGACTTTGTAAATCCAATCCTTGATAAACTATCCCAAGGAATCAAAGTAAAGTCAATATTTTATGAAAATGCTATGGTTTCAGATTCAAGAGGTGACATACTAAAAAAATTCAAAAAATACATTGATAGTGGAGATATTCAAAGAATGATGACAAAAAATATCACTGCAGCAGTAATATTAAATGAAAAACAGGCATGTCTGATATTTCCAGATATTGACGGAAAATTAGATGCAGGATATGCGTTTACCAGCGAAGATCCATCATTTCATCAGTGGTGTTTTGATTACTTTAATTATTCATGGTATAATGCCCAGCCATTTATGGAAAGAAAATTAGAAAAAAACTAACAAATTTAAAAACAGAAAAATCATTTTTATCTTTCACTGGTGTTTATCATATATGAAGAAAATAGAGGCTATTATTCGTGAAACAAAATTCCAAGAAGTAAAGACAAAACTTACAAAACTGGGGATCCGCGGACTCACTGCATATGAAGTAAGAGGACGAGGAGAACAAGTAGGACTTTTGAGAGAAGGTGGAAATACAGATGATTACATGTCTGATGATCTTGTACCCAAAATGAAGTTGGAAATTGTTTGTATTGAAGAAGAAGTTAACAAAATTACGAGTTCAATTGTGGCAAATGCATATACTGGAAATTCAGGTGATGGAAAAATCTTCATCTATGATGTAAAAGATGTCATAAAAATCAGTACTGGAAAAAATGCTTCTCAAACATGATCTTACTTAATTAAAAGTATGAGTATAATATTTTATGTCAAATCTTTATGACGATGAACCTGCAGAAAAAGGTAAAATCATCCAAGAACATTTAGAAGAAATTAACATGGATGCCTGGCATTATATTTACCAACAATATGTAAATCCTCAAAATGATGAGGATTGATCTTAAAACATCTCTCTATCTATATGCCCTGTGTGGAATTAATCATATATTCTTCCAAGAATCCTGCAGATAGCAACATTGCAGTTACAATTCCTATTTCTATTGCACTTAGTTTTACCAAAGATTTCATATTTGTTCTTTTGATCAAAGCCAAAATCACATAAAGACTACGTGACATTGCAATCGAGTAAGCAACAAGCTCCATAAAACCAAAAGATGAAAGATACAGAACTGAAAGCGGCACCATGTCTGCAAGTCCTGGCGCCATGTTCAGAATTGCTGCAAAGCCAAATCCTGTAGACCATGCAGTGTATGCCCCCCAAAACATTCCAAACCCTGGAATAAACATCGGAAGGGCTGCAGTCATATTGTTTAGAAATATTCCAATTCCATCTATCGCATTAGTGTTTGACAGAAATTCCTGTACAAACTCATTTGCTTCCTCATCACTAATATCATACATAGCTCCGACTTGAAAGGAAACTGAAAACAATCCCAAAAAAACAAAAAATAGGATTATTCTAATTTTTAACACGCTGTAATGAATTGATAATCTTATTTGAGGGTATTGAAAATTATAGATGCTGCAAAAACAACTGTCTGAAAAACTAACTATTTACATATCCTATTCTCACATAGAATCACATTGAAACTTGCTTGCATCCCCGCATATAATGAGGAATCCCACATTGAATTTTTAGTAAAGTCTGCAATGAATCATGTGGATTCTGTAATAGTATGTGATGATGGATCTACTGATAACACTGCAAAAATAGCAAAAAAGGCAGGGGCTGTAGTAATTTCGCACAAAACAAACAAAGGATATGGTGCTGCCATTATTTCACTATTTGAATATGCAAGAAACAACAATGCAGAAACTATGATTACTTTAGATGGTGATGGACAGCACAATCCTGACCAGATCCCGCTATTACTAAACACCATAACTCAACATAATGTTGATGTGGTAATTGGTTCAAGATTTCTAAACCAAAACACTGAAGCTCCAGGGTATAGGCAAAGGGGAATCAAGATTATAACGTCTGCTGCAAACTATGGCGCAGATCTCAAAGTAACAGACTCTCAATCAGGATTCAGAGCATACTCCAAAGATGCAATCGATGCAATTCATCCAACAGAAGAAGGAATGGCAGTATCAACTGAAATACTGTTAAAAATATCAAACAAGGGATTATCCCTAGCTGAGATTCCAATTACTATCTCTTATGAGGGTGACACCTCAGAGCACAATCCACTCTCCCATGGACTATCAGTTCTTGCAAATACCATAAAATACATCTCAATAAAACATCCCCTGAAATTTTACGGAATTCCAGGAGTTGCACTAATCATTGCAGGAATTATTATTGGTGGAATATTTTTAGATGCATATCTGAATAAACAAGCTGTCTTTTATGGTTCATTGTTGGGATCAGTTGTAATGTTTTTGCTTGGTGCAATACTGTCTGTCACTTCGATAATTTTGTTTTCGATGGCAAATCTCATTCGTGATAGATACTAGACAGCTCATCTTTTAATTTTCTTGTAGCAGAAAATCCCAGTTCACTTGCAGCAAATGAAACATCTGCAACACTGTGTCTTATATCGCCTTTCTGCATCTCTTTGTGTATTATTTCTAATTTTTTTCCAAACACATCAAGCATAACCTCTGCAAGAGAATTAATTGACAGTGATTCTCCCCCCGCAATGTTGTATGTTCCATTTTTTTCAGATCTTATTGCACAATCAAACGCATTTACCACGTCATTAATTGATACAAAGTCCCTTGTCTGTTCTCCGTCACCGTAAATTATCAGAGGTTTGTCATCTATGATATTTCTGAGAAATTTAGTTATTACTCCTGCATACTGATCATTTTGCCCCTTGCCATACACATTAAACATTCGAAGTATGACGTAATTGATATTGTTATCCTTACATGTTTGTGCAATTATTTTTTCTGCGTCAAGCTTGCTTTGACCATACGATGATTGCGGTTTGGTTTCACCATTCTCTTTAACTGGAATTACTTTGGAATCTCCATATACTGCAGCAGATGATGCAAAGATTATTTTTTTATTTTGTTTGCAACACAGCATGATAAAACATTTGCAGTTCCATCAACGTTTACATTTTTTGCAGTCTCTGGATCTTTCACAGACTCGTTTACATCAGAAATTGCAGCAAGATGAATCATACAATCTACTCCTTTTGAAAACTCACACAAGGATTCAGCATCTAAAATATCTCCTTGCAAAAACTCTGCACCTTTTTTTTCTAGAATATCTGCATCAGACTTTGAACTTGTCGACAAATTATCATAGATTAAGACTGTATGCTTTTGTAACAAAAATTCCACTAAATGTCTCCCAATGAATCCTGCACCCCCAGTAACTAGAATCTTCAATGAATTTTTGGTACAGTGTGCAATTATCTTGCTTTCTATTGCGATTACTCATAGCAAAAATGAGTAAAACTTTAAAATAATTACCATATAATCTCAAAAAGATGATAAATTTAGTTTGTAATGGTGTAAAATTATCCAAATAATGTAAAAATTACATCATGCGATCAAAAAATTACATGAATTATTACATAGGCATGAAAAATATACAAAAATAACCCTAATTGTGGACAATTCGTCCATTAGGCTTAAATACGAATTTTATCGAAAAAAGCCAATAACATGAATAACGAAATAGGACGTAAAATAACTAGTCTTACATTAATGACAATTATGTTAGCCGGTGGACTGACATTTGCAATTCCAGGAATGGAACCAGCATTTGCAGCCAACGCTAACCTATTTGTTTCCGCAGAAAACTCTCAGTTTGATAACTATATGTCAGGACCTCAAGTAATTGAGGTCGTAATCATTGATAGCGATATCAATGACACTGATCAGGCTAAGGGTGAACCAGATGTTACCGTAAACGGCAAAGACCTGAGAATGGTACAAGCAGTAGACGGTAACTGGTATGGATACTTTGCAGATAGAAACATGGCTTTAATCGCTGACTCTACAACCACAGTTGCAGACCAAGGTCTCGACTTTGGTAGATTTTGTTCCGCAACTACAGCTGGAAATATCGTTGGTATTACACTTGATCAAACATCAGGTGTTGCAGTACCAATTGATAGTACCACAGGTACTTCCCCAGCTGATGGTTCTAACGGCGTTTCAACTGGTGGCGTAATCACTACCGCATGTACCGATGGTACAACTGGTGGTGCAAACGCTAACATCAACGTAGTTAGAGAAGCAAAATTACTGAATACAAACACTGCTGGTAACCCCGCTACTACTGAACTCAGTACATCAGTGGAAGGTACCATCGGTGGACAAATCGGTGCAGATTCTTCATATTGGCCATTCGTTCAACTATACAATCTAAACCCAACAGGTAACGTTGTCGTACAGTACAACAAAGGTGGTGGTGCACAATCAACAACACTCACTTTTGATACTGTTGACAACTTTGCAAGTGCAAGTTTAGATAGAGCAGTATATCCACAAGGTTCACAAGTTCATGCCACGATTACCGATCTTTGGCTCAACATTGACCCAACAGATGAGGACTCATGGACATGGGGTGCATCTAGCACAAACTCTACCACATTCTATCAAGTATTTGATGAGAATGGTGGACTTGCAGGTGACGGTACCGCTGGTGGTGTCATCGACATTTCATCATCATTATCAGCCTTGATGTGTGAAGATAATTGTGTTCTCTTACTAAATGCCGATACACAAAACACTGGAACTTCAGTCATTACCATTCAGGATAATGGCGATTCAGTAATACAGGGTGATACAGAAAACCCAGCTACAGCCTTTACAAACGGCATTGCAGCAGGTTCTTTACCAATCACCGTTACTGAACAAGGACCAAACAGTGGCGTATTCGGAACTTATGATGAGGGAGATGTATCCGCACTCAAGATAGCAGAAACTGCCCCAAGAGGCAAGTCTGCTTCTCTTGATTACAACGAAAGCCCAGTTACCATACTTGTAGGATTTGGATTCGGTACAATTGACATGCAACCAACCGATGACGAATGGAACTCTGGTGAAGAGATTCCAGTAGTCCTCGTAGATAGTGATGCTAACAAAAACAGTAGAGCAGATGAAGACCTTGACCTAAACGATCCATCTGTAGATTTGATCCCAGCTCTTAGAACTGGTGATCCATTTACAATTGGTGAAGCAGGTGATGGTACAATCGCACAAACTGCAGCAAAAGCTGTCTATACAAACTTCGCTGGTCTAACAGGATCTCCTGGTGCATTAGCTGCCATAACTGGTGATAATGGTACTGCAACTATTGCTGTACAAAAATTCAGCCAGAGAGCAATCCTAAGCACAACCAGTACAAGTACTGTTGACTCAATTGTTATCGATCTCCGAACAACCTTAGATGAATTACATCAAACAATCAGCGATCCAACATTAACTGCTAACCATAACTTTAACTTCCTTAACTTAGATGTTAGAAGTTTCTCTACTGGTACATTTGATGTCTACTTGTTGAACAGTACTAGTGATATCATCACTGCTACTGGTTTGGTAAACAAGACTGCAACCATCAATGCAATACAACTTGCAAATGATGTAAATGCACAATCAGGTTTGATCAGTTTGAACAATGCAACTATTCAATCATACATCTTTAATGGTACAACAACTAATGCTGCAACAGCCCAAAAAATTGGTTTGTTGATTCAAGCAAACTCTACCGTTACACTAGATGATACTGATAATCCAATAGTTGCTGACTTCTTCAACTTTGGTTTCACAAATGATGGATTGGAAAGCACTGAAAGAATCGCTAACCAAATCATCAGAATTGAAGCCGAAGAGACCGGTGATAACACAAGCACCTTTGAAGGTAGCTTGGAGTATGTCATGGTCAATCAGCTAAACATATTTGATGAAAATACATACCTCGGCCTTTCTACAATTGCAGATGACCCAAGTTTCATCGTGATTGAAGACCTAACAGATGAAGACTCTCCAAGAGTCAATTATCTTGACTTAGGTGCTGATGGTGTATCAACACAAATTGCTGATCAACAAGAAGCTCCATCTCATTCAGGAATTGTTTCATTCGATCTAGATTCATACAAGAATGCTGACACAGTTACAATTACAATACAAGACGCTGACCTTAACGTAGACTCTGATCTTATTGATATCTATACCGTAGTCTCCACCGTTGGTGACGCCAATAGAGACGTCGTAGGAAGTGCAACCATTGCTAATGGTGGTACATCCTTCGCACTATCTGATGGTGATCAACTAGGTAGATTACTAGATGTCTCATTCGATAACGTACTTTGGACCGCTGCCAATGTAGGAGGCACCTGTACATTAGATGCAGGTGTTGATACTGGTCTTGCCGCAACTGGATTTACTCTAGTTGAAACCGGTACAGAAACTGGTGTATTCATTGGTGACTTCCAAATCCCATCTGCATTTTGTAGATCCACAACATCTACATCCGAGTCCGTAACTGGACTTGACATTGAAGTCGACTATGTTGACTTTAGAGATGCATCTGGTGAAATTATCGAAGTTGGCGACTCCGCAGGAGTTCGTGCAAACACAGGATCAGTAAGTCTTGACAGAACAGTCTATCCGGTACCATTTGGTATTCCAGATAGATATGACACCAATACCAACAATTCACCAACTGGAAGATCTGTATTCCCAATCCACCAAACTGGAATGGATTCAACAGCAGGTCTTCAATCAGGTGAATTCTTGAATAAAGGTGGCTTAACTGTCCACGTTAGAGTTAACGATCCAGACTTTGATGTTTCCGCAAGTGGTGAAGATTCCATTGCACAAAATAAAGCAGGCACACCTTCAGTAGGTCCAGTTAAGCTCTCTGTAATTAGAGGTGCTTCAACTGTCATACTAGGATATGCAGGCGGTCCAAGCTCAAGCGCAGGTACTATAACCGTTGGTAACAGCGATTCAGCATCTGCAAGACAGTTTGGTCCAATGGATGAAATCGCACCAGATGCAGGAATATTTGAATCTGATATACTCATTAGATATACTGATGGTCCAGCAAGTGCCACATGCCCAGATACAGATAACTTTGTATCAATTGACGGCACAGCAGGCACTGATGTTCTTAACAGATTTAGCGTCGCCCCAGCAGCAGGTACAGATTATTGTATCCTACAAGGAGATATTCTCCAAGTAGAATACACTGATCCAGCTGATGCTTCAGGTGATGTTAACACTGTTACAGACTCTGCTACCTTCGATCTAAGAAACGGTGTATTGCAATCTGACAAATCTGTCTACATTATCGGATCCGATATGATCTTGACCCTCATTGAACCAGACTTAGATTTGGACAATGATCAGGCTGAGACATATGACTTGGACTTGATTGAATGGGACTCTGATGCCGCAACCGTCACCATGGGTGACGCTGGCGGTGAAGCAGGAGCATTTGATCCACAGCCAACAAACTTTAGAGAAACAGGTGACTCTACTGGAATCTTCCAGATTGTTATCGAAATTCCTAAAGTATTAGCTAATGATAACCTTGAAAGAGGAGAAGAAATTATCCTCGAGTATACGGATTGGGGTCCATCAGGAGCTGATTATGTAGGTAACGAAGATGAAGATGTCAACTTGACAATATTCACTTCTAACTTTGGAGCAACTGTAGAGCTTGACCAAAAAGTCTACACATGGACTGATAAAGTATACATTACCATTGTCGCACCAGATCACAACTTTGACAGTGACCTAGTTGACTCAATTGGAGACACTGATTTAGACCCAATAAAGGTCTCAACCAGAGGATTCAATATTGACAACTACAAACTCGTCGAAACTGGTACCGATACCGGCATCTTCACAGGTGAAGTAATCCTAACAGGATTTGCTCACGATGCAGATGGCAAAGATGGTTCTGATACTAACCCAAGAACATCAGCAGACGGCTCCGGCCCAACTGATGGATACCTACAAACTGACGATGATGACGGACTTACAGTCTCCTTTGAATTCTCAGAGGATGAAACTGTAGTTGGTTCATCATTGATTAGATGGAATATTGGTGAAGTTCAATGGCTTGAAGCAAGCTATCCAGCTAGCGGAACAGGTGTTGTAAGAGTAATTGATCCAGACATGAACTTAGATCCAGAAGCAGTCGACAACTTCGATGTCGATGTGTGGTCTGACTCCGATGCCGGAGGTATTGACCTTACTGTAACTGAGACTAATGAGGCAACCGGAATATTCGAGGGTACTGTGTTCTTCACAACTACTGACGAATCTTCTGGTCACAGACTCAGAGTCGCAGAAGGTGACACTGTCACCGCAGAATATGAGGACAATACACTACCAGATCCGTACACAACTGCAGATGAACTTGATATTACTGCCACTTCACTAATCGGCACTGTAGTACCACCTCTCGAGAGAGCACCAGCTGCTAACTTGAGAACCGTTGATGCATTCGGTAACAGTTTAGATACTGTCTCCGTTGACCAACAGGTACAAATCAGCGCTGACTTAGCAAATGGTCAGGATAGAGAGCAACCATTCGCATACTTGGTACAGATCCAGGATGGTAACGGTGTTACAGTCTCACTAGCATGGATTACAGGTTCACTATCTGCTGGTCAATCATTCAGCCCGGCATTATCATGGATTCCAACACAAAGTGGTAGCTACACAGCAACTGCATTTGTATGGGAATCAGTAGATAATCCAACGGCATTATCACCACCAGTCAGTACAACAATAACTGTAAAGTAAGATAACTAGTTCAAATTATCCTTTTTTTCTTTTTTTGAATCTCACTTAACGTAAGTTATGCACAATTTTTTCACAAGCAATATCTAGGAGAAGATTGAGGATAAATCAAATTGAAGTTTAAAATTTTACTTTCTCTTTTTTTTGTAATGATGCTAATGGCTGCACCAAATTCATTTGCAGAACTTGAACTATTTACAAATAGCAAAGTATACTCTCCTGAACACACTCTGCAAGTTTACGGGAAAGGATTGCCTGAGGAAAATCTAATTATTCGAATTTTTGCTCCTGATGAATCGATTGCAAAATTTGATCAAATAACAACTAATGAAGATGGTTCTTTTAATTATGGATTGTTAACATGGCCTGAACCTTCGACTAATTTTCCATATGGGACATATACTGTTGAATTAATCAGTACAGAACAAAATGGTTTATCTCAAAAAATTGATGTAAAGTTTTCATCTACAACAGAACTACTTGATGTCCCTGTAGAAAGAAATGTCAATACTTTGGTTTTTGCTCCAGAAACTGCAGCAATTAATCAACCAATCAGAGTATTTGTTCAAACAACTAGTGATGGGCTTTTAGTAGGAAATGAACCACGTGAATTATTAGGTACAACACATGTTCATCTTCCATCTGGAATATCTGTGACATTAACTAATTCATTTAAAACACTTCATCAGGGATTGTATTATGTAGATTATACTCCAATAGAAGAGGGAACACATGTATTTCATGTAGTTGCGTTTAGCCAAGGAACTACCTCTCATGGTTCAGCCGCTACAAATGTTCTAAGCCAAGATCTTGGAGGGATCTCAGATCAAATAGTAAATCTGAATTCAGTTTTGGATGAAACATCTAGTCAACTAGATGTTCTAAAATCTGAAATTAAAGGATTTGACACAACTCTGAAATATGCAAGTAGTCAAATCGATGAAAACATAGGAACTTTTGCACTATCTGCAAAATCCATCAGCGAATCTTCTGCCCAACTCAACGCATTGTTACTGCCAATTATTGCATCAATAGGATTGATTGTTGCACTACAAATTGCAATTCTTGCTAGAAGAAGATAGTTATAATAAGATAAGAATAAAAAATTAATCAATGCCCAAAGCGGCTATCTTCTTTTTAATATTGCTTTTTTCTCCCATGATAACAAATTCACATGCGTTTGTTTCTGGTGATATCGACAATATTGTAACTTCTGAAAACAAACTAACTTTTGATTCAGATATTATACAAATAAATCCAGATTTTTTCGTTGAAAATAATTTTAAAAGATATTTGATTTTTGGAAACAATCTAGAACAAAATGATTTTTTAAAATCGAATTCAATTCATGGAATTCAATCTGATAGTGGATTCTTTTCTGTTGCGCTTCTTTCTGAAACTTCAGCATCTAATCTGGTTTCACAAGGATATTATGTTGTTGAGGATTTCAAACTGGATTTTCATTCTTTAAATGATCAAATTAAAGATGTTTCTAGGATTGGTGAGATAACAGGATCAAATTTAGCTAAAACAAATTATAATTCAACAGGAAATGGAACTGTAATTGCTATTGTAGATACTGGAGTTGATTTCTCAAACCCAGACATACAGCATTCACTTGCACGAGATGAAATTAATCACCCCATGATGCTAGATCCTGATGGCCAAGGAATTGTATTGACAAATGCAACCTTTTTTGCATATATTGACAAAAATGAAATTATACGAAATTATAGCAAACCGATTCCATCTCACATGACCTCATCTGCATATGTTACGCGTGATGGAGTATTCCTTGATGTATCTCAAGGTGGTAAAGGCAGTGACATACCAATATACAATTCATTTTTCCCACAGATGGGAACTTCAGTAATTTTTAATGGTACGTTATCAAATGATATGAAAATTGGCGATGATAATAGAAATTATATCAAATCAAAAAGTGGAATTTATCATCTTGGAGTGATATATCAAGGAGGATTGAGTGGACCGTTTGCTCGAATTCAAGTGGTACCAGTTCTAGTTGTTGACTCTTTCACACCTGGCGTATATGATACAATCATTCCTGATCTTAGTACTTCTTGGGAGGATTACACAAGATTTGATTTGGAATCTGGAAAAAAGCCAAACTACGATTTTGATTTTACTGATGAAAAACCAATTGTTTTAGGGAGTGGAAAAGAATTCCTTGTTTATGATTCAAATGGTGATGGGAAAAATGATTATAGTGCAGGAACATTTGGCGCTCAAGTTCTTGATGTTTATGGTGTGATTGAAAAAAATTCTACTGATGTCATTGATACTCTCAAAGCAATCAATGGAACTCTTTTGCCTGCTTTAGATTCTGATGGTGAATTTTTTGGTTTGATGACTGATTTTATGGGACATGGAACATCTAGTGCAGCATCAATTACTTCTCGCGGTCAAGAAACTTATGATATTTACAACAATTCCAAAAAATATTCCATCACTGGTGTGGCCCCTGATGCAAAGATTGTGCCAGTAAAGGCATTATGGTTTGGTGATACTGTATATGGTTGGTTATGGACTGCGGGATTTGAAAATGAAGATCACAATTGGAAATTTTCAGGAAAACCTAGAGTTGATATTATTTCAAACAGCTGGGGAGTGTCAAACTTTCCTAGTTTCAGTACCTCGCCTGGAATGGATATCCTATCATTGATTTTGAGCTTATTGGTTACACCCAATTCATTAGATGATGATTATCCTGGAGTAACAATAATTTCAAGTGCAGGAAATTCCGGTCATGGTTATGGAACAATAGGCTTACCAAATGCATCACCATTTGGAATTGCAGTAGGAGCAACGACAAACAATGTCTTTGTTGGATATGGTCCTTTCAAAGATCAACCCAGATTTGGAAATACAACTATTCATTCTAACAATGTCGTTGATTTTTCAAGCAGAGGCCCTAGTTCAATTGGAGATCCGAAACCCGATATAATGAGTATCGGTGCTCACGGATTTGTACCTTCAAATGTTTTAAAAGTCAACAAAGATTCCAAAGTTGAATCTTTCTCATTGTTTGGCGGTACTAGTATGGCTGCTCCTCTTGTATCTGGAAGTGCAGCAATTTTAATTGAAGAAATGAAAAAACAATCAAAAGACTATGATTCATTTCTGATCAAAAATATTCTCATGTCTACTGCAACTGATCTGCATAATGATCCTATGACTCAAGGATCTGGATTAGTAAATACTAAATCTGCTTTAGATTATGTTAATGGGGAAAATGGAGTTTTCATAGTTTACAACAACGGTTCATATGATAACATCAAAAAAGTTCTTGAACCTGCAATCAAAAAGATTAATTCAACATCAATTGGATTTGAAAAGTTTCAACTTTCTTCACACTCATTTCCTATGACAAGTTGGTTTGCAGGACAACTACTTCCAGGGGAAAGAAGCACCACGACTTTTACTGTTGAAAATCCAACTGATGATTATCTTACAATTAGCATAAAGCCTCAAACTTTATCATTAATGTCAAAGACACATCTTAACGGAACAACAATTGTACAACAACAAGATTCAATTTTAAACAAGACTGGCACTTTTGCTCCAAACTATGTTAAACTGTCTGAATTTGGCAATTCTACCGAACTTGTAACATTCTTTGACGAAGATGATCCAATTCCTGATAAATCGTCATTAATGATATTGAATGCAAATTTCCAATTCGATGATTTCATGAATAATACTTCGGATGTTTATGCCGATGATCTTAAAATTGCATCTCTCTACCTATATGATTGGATTGATAACAATAATGATACAAAAATTACTAGCAATGAATTATCTATGATTAATAGAGCTGGTTCTTGGGGAACTGTTCAAGAACTTAGGGTTTCAGAACCTGATGAAAAATTTGAAGGCATACCTTTAGTTGGAGTTTATCCTGTACCAACAAGATATTCTTATTGGCTTGGTGATACAAAACAAAATTCTACCTCGATGGATTATACCATATCTGCTAGTCATTACGAAAAAGAAAAATGGTCTTTACTTTGGCTCGAATCTGAAACGATTTCAATTCCCCCAAAAACATCATCAACAGTTGACGTGACATTGGTTACCCCAAATGATTTCAAAACAGGTGTGTATCAAGGATTTTTAACTTTTCAAAGTGATAGACATGTCGTAAATGCCCCTGTATCTTTTGTAATCAAACAACCTGTAATAGAAAATGATTCTGTGATTTTGATTAAAGGTATTCAAAGTGATGATGTACTTTATGGAAACGGGTACACTAAAGGCGCATTTGATATGGTCAACCGTTACATGGCTGGTGATTGGAGACAATATTATTTTGACATTCAAAATGAATCCATTAATTCTGCTGCTATAGAACTTTCTTGGATAAGCAATGATACGAATCTGTCTGTATTTGTAATGGATCCTTCTGGACAAATAGTACAAACAAATGTTCCCTCTGGTGTCTTTGGGCATTTTCTTGGATGGGCCTCACTTGATTGGCTTGGTAATTCTATCTTTAGTCAAGGTGGTGGATTTTTCCCAGTAAAAAACAAAGATGAAACATCAACAGTTCTCTATGTCCCAATTAATCAAACAGGAACATACACACTTTTGACACATTCAACTTTGTTTGGTGGTTCATCAACTACTGAACCAATTACACTTGTAGCTAAATTTTCAAACATTTCGCCTGAAATAATATTAGAGGATGAACGATCTGTGGAAACTGAATTTATTCCAAGTAATTCAAATAATGGTTCAGAAATACAACCTAAAACAATTACTCTATCTAAGGAAACAGAAAATACAATCTCTGAACCTACATTCAGTCTTGGTATTGGAATTGGCATAATTATTGGAATTGCGATCGGAATTGTTGTAATTTTTATCCTTAGACAAAAACCTCCTAAATAACTGAACAAGGTTTATAAGCAATTTGCCGAGTACGAGAGCTGAATGTCAGAACTGGGGACAAAAAAGTCTGGCGGATTATCCCGAAGAGACTTTCTCAAATTAATGGGGGCGGCAGGCACAGGATTAGCTTTTGCACCCTTTGTGCCGTTTGGCAACTTTATGCCAAATCCAAATCAGGCATCCCTTGAAAGAGTGCCAGTAATTTTGCCTGATGGTACACAAGCTAACATCAATAATTATCCCGTTAACCATGCTGAAGTAATCACCTATCCTGCAACTGGTGATGCTGCACTTGATGCAGAAGCATTTCGTAAATGGCAATTCATTAGATTGCCTGAGGAATTAGGTGGTGGAAAAAAAGATACTTCTTCTTTGCGAGCTTATAGTATGATTTGTTTACATCTTTGGTGTTTGTGGAAATATTGGCCTGATGAGGGCCGAAAAAGAGGTGAGTGTCCATGTCATGGAAGTATGTATGATCCAATAACTGGGACCGCATTTGTTGGCCCTGCATCTGTTCAAGCTGCACCATCAAATACATTGCCTAAACTAACTTTAGAAATTGATTCAGATGGTTTTGTATTTATCATGCCGCCAAAGTTTAATGCAAATGAAAATGGAGTAATAGGATATGGCCGTTTCGCTTGAAAGAAGAACTGGGGTTGTAGCATTCCTTTATTGGCTTTGGGATGGAGTAGATAGAACTATCTTTACTGCAATTAAATTTTCATTTCCTGCAAGATTCGTAAGTCCGTTTGGATTTTTAGGAATGCTTACTTTTATTGTATTTATTATTCTTGGAGTTTCAGGAGCTCTGTTGATGTTTTATTATCAACCAATTCTTGATAGAGCATGGGATAGTGTTCAATTCATCAATGATGAAGTTCCGTTTGGTTTTCACATTCGAAATATTCACTACCATGGCTCAAATGCTATGGTTCTTTTAGCAGTTCTTCACATGTATTATCAGTACTTTAGTGGAAGATACAAAATTAGAAATGAAGTTTTATGGATGACCGGTGTTATCTTAGGTACTGTAACTATTCTTGAAGCATTTACTGGATACGACGTAATTTTTAGTGAAAGAGCAGAACTTGCAATTAGTATTGCCGCGTCGTTGACAACATCCATTCCAATAGCTGGACCGACGATTCGTGATGCGGCGTTAGGTAGTGGTTTCTCTGACTTTGTGTTACGATTCTATGCACAACACGTATTCTTGTTGCCTATTGTAATGCTTGGATTAATGGCAGTACACTTCCCAAGATTTCTCGTCTTTGATGTACCAATGGTTATGGCAATTGGCGGTGCTATTTTGATCACTGGTGGTGTATTCCCAATTGATATGGGATTCAAGTTTGAACCCACAGTTCCGCCCGGTGTAACTGTCCCTGAATGGTATCTTACAGGAATCTATGCATTCATGAGAACACAATATGACAAATTTGTTACAGGCTTGCTGTGGCCATTACTGTTCATTATATCGTTTGTACTGATTCCGTTTATCGACAGATACAAGAAATTCTCATGGAGAGATAGACCAATTATTACTGCATTTGGAATAACAAGCCTTGCCCAAATCATGGTTACTACATACTGGGGATTCTATATCTCACCAGATATCTCGGTTCCATTAGTAGAGCGTTTGGTAATTGATCCAATATTCTTCTACTCTACAATGATCTTGCTGGTACCATTAGGATTTGGATTTACTTACATGATGATCAAGCTAGCAAATGAGGCAGAAAGAAAATCAAAACTTGCAAAAAGTAACGGTCCACAAAAAGTTGCAACCATCAATCTATCTGAAAAATGGATTAACTGGTTACTTGTTGCACTTTTGGCATTCCAAGTATTCTTAAACATTGCAGCTTACAACGCAGCTTTGACAGGAATGAAGAATGTTTCATTGTTCTTTATCGGAATTATACTGCTAGTGTTTGCTGCATTCTTCCATGTGTATAGATATGCAATGAGCCAACAAAAGAATGCTCCACCACCAGCACCTGTGCCTGTGGTTGAAGAAAAACCAAAACTCGCAGAACCAGTACCTGTGGAATCAAGTAAATCTCTAGACGATAAAACAGCATCTGATGTAAATCCCGCATCAAAAGAATTGGCACCAGAAGTATCTGTACCAAAAACTCAAGCAGACTTGGGTGTTGGTGTAAACAACAATTCAAATGTTGGTTCTAACGATCTTGATGGAGTGAAAAAATTATGAGTGCCCCTACATCAAGTCATGCATACGGTATTGGAATGATTGCACTAATTATTGGCATGTCTGCATCTGTTGTATTTTACACTTCATTTTATCTTCCTGAATCTTTGGCAAAACCATCCGTTGATGAACATATCTTGAATCCTGAAAAAAGTTTACTAATTGAAATTGTTCCAGGTGCAGTCATTGAAGGAAATCAAAACTATGTTCCAAATAAAGCAGATGCTTTACTATCTATTAACAATCTTGTAGTATGGAAAAATAATGATGACACTGCACATACTGTAACGCCTGATCATAGAACCTCTGATAGCTATAGTGGTGATTTTGGTTCTGAAGGCGTTCTTAAACCCGGTGATACATATGAATTCCTATTTACTGAACCGCAAGAAATTCATTATCATTGCCAACCTCATCCATGGATGAAGGGATCTTTAATCGTAGAAGTAAGTAGATTCTAGATAGAATATTTTGCAAAAATTATTTTACTTTCAATTTCTTTATGTTGCTCAATAATTGATACTCTGAATTTTATTTCATGTTCTTGCTTTGGCTCAAAATTTATTATTGCTGTAAATTCAGCTTTATGTTCTGGCATGACATCTTTATTGATAAATAATCTTGAAACATTTTGAGAAATCTTCTTTCCATTATATGATTTGTAAATAATGTGTTCATTTGAATCTGAAATTTGTGTGTTAATCACAACTCCATCATATCTTCCAGGATATGAAACCAAAATTGTTCCTCTGATTTCCGAATCTGGATGAATATCTGTTGAATTTAGTTCAAATTCTAAATCTTTCATAATCCCTTTGCTTCTAAATCTGAATAATAGCTTTGTTAAGCGGGCCCAAAGGGCTTCGATCCCTTGACCATCGGATTAGAAGTCCGGCACTCTATCCATGCTGAGCTATGGGCCCAAAAATCTAGCAATTAATTACCATTTTAAGGGTTTACAGCCACTTTTTTTGATAGTTTTCTCTTTCCATCTTAAAGAGAAATTGTTGTGCATATCCTGCAAAGGGACCAAAATGATTAACGATTTTTTCATGAAGAATTCCATATTGTTTTTCTGTAATTGTTTTAGTTTCAAGTTGAAATTTATCTGAATAATATTTCTCTAGAATTCTGATCATCCATCTATCTAATGGAAATGATTCTAATTTGTTTAATGAAAATAACATAATGCAATCTGCAACTTTGTTTCCCACTCCTGGAATTTGGCAAATCTCTTTTTTAGCTTCTTGATAGCTGCATTTTTTCAAGTATTCAAAATCAATCTTCTTCAACGCTGTTCTGTTTGCCGCTTCTTTGATAAAATTAGCACGGTATCCTACCCCGCAACTTTTTATTTCATTTATTGATGCCTTTGCAAGTTTTTCTGGTTTGGGAAATAAAAAAAACTCTTGATCATCAAATTCTGTTTTAATACCAAACCTTTTTGACATTTTTTCTAAACTATTTTTAATTTTTTGAATATTGGAGTTTGATGAGACAATAAATGAAATTAAACATTGAAAGGGATCTTGTTCAAATACTCTTAACCCTGGATATTGCTTTATAGCTTTTTTTGTAACGTCATCTTTTGAAATTGATTTAATAATTTTTTCAATATTGTCTTTTTTTCGAAAAAAATCTGTCTTATCATTTTGATATGATTTTATGTCTCCAGAATTAGTTATTTTTAGAATATCTTGACCGTTTACTCCATACCAATTTGCATTATTTTTTTTCCATAGAAATACCTGACCGCTATTTATCGAACTATCCACATTTATGACACAATTCTGCATTTTACACAGTAATTTCTTCATTGACTGCTGGAGAAAATGCTTCTAAACCAAATTGCTCATGAATTTCCTTGGCAAACATATCACATGATTCAGCATCACCATGAACAGTACACACTTTTGGATTTCCTTTAATTTGTTTAATCATATCAAACAATTCTTTTCTATCTGCGTGCCCAGAAAACTGAAATTGTTTTACTTCTGCTTTGACAGAAAGATCTTTGCCTCTAGTTGATACCATTCCTGTATCGAGTAATTTTCTTCCAGGTGTACCCTCACCTTGATAAGAAACTAGAGCTATGCCGTTTTTACTATCAAAAGATAATTGTTGTAAATAATACACTGCATTTCCTCCAACTAGCATTCCTGCTGGAGAAATTACAACACATGGTTCTTCCATAGCACGTTTTCTTTCAGAATGTTCTCTGATAGATGTTGCATGTTTTATTGCGTCTGAAAATACTTGTGGGTCTCTTAGATAATCTGGATGCTTGAACATTATCTCATTTACTTTTAATGCCATTCCATCCATGATTATCTTATGTTTGAAATTTGAACTTCTCAAGATACAAGCAATCTCTTGAGAGCGTTCAACTGAAAATGAAGGAATGAATAATATTCCTTTTCTATCCATAACTTCATTCGCAAATTCTATCAATTCTGCTTCTGATTCTTTTCTTGGTTTTTGTTCAGTCTTAGCATATGTGCTTTCAGTAATTAGTAAATCAATTTCCCCAATATCCAAATCCATTTCTTTGAGCATTCTAGAACCGTGAGTTTTAATATCACCTGTATAGAAAAGACGCTTTTTTTCTGATTCTACTATCACAGTGCTTCCGCCAATCACATGTCCTGATTCTCTTAGTTCAAAAGTTGCATTTCCTTTAGTAATTTTTTGTTTGAATCCAATCTCTTTTGCATTTCTCATCATATTGTTCACCTCTGGTAGGTCAAATGGGTGGGAATTTTTTTCAATTTTTAACATATCTTCAATCAATAATTTTGAAAGATCAAATGTAGGTGGAGTTGCATAAACATCAGTATTCCCACTTACAAAAAGAGATGGAACATTACCTGAATGATCTAGGTGAGCATGAGTTATGATAATTGCATCCAAATCTTTTGGTTTCACATGTATTGGATATTGTGGTGGACTACCCCTGCGACCAAACATTACTCCATAATCTAATAGTAATTTTGTACCATTACAATCTACTAAAAATCCAGATCTGCCTACTTCGTTTGCAGCACCTAAAACTTTGACATTCAAGAATTAAAATGATATTTAATCTATGTTAAAACCTTCTTAGAGACGATCCGATCATTGTGCCTATCATGGAATCTACAAAAGCTTTAATTAGTGTAAGCTAAGATTCGATCCTCATGGGAAGAAGCTTCCAAGAATGGTTAGGACAACAAGATCAAGCCGTCGTCGCTAAAACACGTGCAGGTGACGAAGCAAACAAACCACTCCTAAACCAAATTAACTGGATTTGGGTTAACAATCTGATGAATCAGAAAGCAGACCTTAATCCATCTTCAGCAGAACTACTTGACTGGGTTACTTCTGGTCAAATAGATGCAATGAGAAAATAAACGTGTAAAACACGTTATCTTTTTGTTTTTTAAATTCTTCAATCTAGATTCTGCGCACGCATTTTGACTCGATCATTTTCATAACAGGGTTATGAATTTCAATCATGGTTTAAATAGTCACCAAACAATCTTAACATTGTAATGCCAATAGCAATACTTCCAGACATTGATGAACAAAGATGTATCGGATGTGCACTATGTGTAGAAATCTGTACAACTCTTGGTCCTGATGTCCTTAGAGTAAAACCTGTTGAAGGCTGGAAGAGAGGTAAAGCATTTGTTTTCTACCCAGAAAGATGTATTTCTGATGGTGCATGCATAGGTGTATGCCCAACAAAATCAATCTTTTGGATGAGACCAATGAATTACACAGCTGGACAACCAGTACCTCTTCACAAAAACGGTATCTTCATCAAAGGTTGGGCAGAAGACGCCGCTCTATAAGCAGCATCTTTTAGCACATTCTTTTTTCTTATTTTTAATTATCCAAAAGATTTTTTCTTGATCTCTTTTGGTAATGTTTTTACAAAATGTTTTAGGAATGCATCTTCTTTATCATAATGAATTTCTAAAAATTTATTATTTGAAAAAAAATCATTCCATGTTTTTTCAAATGTAGGAAATTCTTTTGGTTCAAAATCAATTCTAGACGTCTCATGATGTGCGGCTGGAAAAATATCTGATATTTCAATCGGGATTAATCCTAACACTGGATTATATTGGCATACTTGAAATGATTCAAAATCTTTGAGTTTCTTTTTTAGCCCGGTATATTGATGAGATAGATATCCTGGCTTTGTACTGGATTCTTTAGTTATGATTATTTTCTTTTTCTTTGATTTGAATTTTTTAACAATTTTCTGGAAAGACTGAACCTCTGGTCTGTATTGATCCTCTTTGCTAAATAAGAAAATTGCCTTTTCTTTGAATTTTGGAGTCCCTAAACCAAGAAATTCATAATTTTCAGTCATCACTTCGATCATTTCAAATAGTTTGGGATGGGCTCTTGCCTTTTTAATTACATATTCCCATAACCTTCCCTCGTGAATCGCTTGTTTTACTTTGTCAACTTCAAGTTTAATTGCATACAAGTTATGAATTGCCAATTGATTGATCTTTTCAGTTGCCTCTAACTGATGGAATTCCTCAGGGGTATATTTTGAACATATTTCACAATTGCATGGAAATACAGCAATATCTGATAAATAGCGTGTACCATCATCTGTGATGTATCTTAGCTGTTTGGCATAAAGCATGTATGATGCTGAATCAAACGTATCGCATCCCAAAGCTATGGCAAATGGAATTGTTAGAGGATGTCCCGCACCAAAAAGATGTAATGGAATTGATTGTGGCATATGTTTTTTTGCAGCTACTATCATCTGTGCTAATAATCTATATTCATATGACTCCATGAATTCAACTGGACTACCTAAAGCAAGCATCTGAAAACCCATGTCTACTAAACTCTTTGTAGATTTGCCAACCAAATCAAAGTGCTCACCTCCTTGAATTGGACCGATCCAAATTTGACCATTATCTGCTTTGCTATCAAGTGTTTCCTTTGAAACTTTTAGAGTATGTTTAACATAAGCTTCTGCTTTTTTAATTGGCATTCCATATCCTGTTGGTTTATCAAGTGGAATTGCAAAATCAGTTAAGATTGCTTTTTCAAAATTTGCCATATCTGGTGGCAATACATCCACATCTCCATATTCTAAAACTTGATATCCTCCAGAATCTGTCATGATTCCACCATCAAAATCAATTATCTTATGAATTCCTTTTTCAATTGCTTCATTGCCATAATTGTTTTTTGTAATGTATGCATTAGTAATTACTAAATCAAAACCTATCTCTCGAATTTTTTTAGATGGAATTGTTTGCTTGACTGGATGAATTACTGGAACATATGCTGGGGTCTCAATTTTTCCATGATTGGTATACAGCGTACCTATTCTTCCAGCTAGATCCGTTTTAGAAATTTCAAACAAGTAATTACACAAAGTCAAAGGCGTTATTTAATCAATCAACAAAAAATTTTCCTAAATCCTTATTTTTTTTGACTAATTCAAGCCAATCAACTTGGTCATTTTTGTCTTTTTGTGAAATTACCTGCATTACCTGTTCTGTCACCTCTGAAATAGTTTTTTCAGTGACATTTATCTCAAATACTTTTTCTTGAAATTTGTTAATTGAATCATGAGCAATAATTCCTAGAATCTCGCTGCCTGCATTTTCTTTGCATTTCTCATCAGAGTAATTCCTATCTTTGTAAACTGAAATTAAATCATAAGGACTTCTTCTTAAAACAATCATGATTTTGATCTGATTTTTTCTTAAAACATAAGGTGCCAAATGCCCAACAATGATGTTTTTTTCAGAAATCTTTTGTTTTAGAATTTCCTCTAATTCTTTAACATCGATGTCATTTGTATCATCATTTTTTTCAAATAGACCTGACTCTTTTGCAACAGTGTTAATGTCTATTATAGATAATCTCATTTTTTCAGCAATTTTTTCTGTGATTGTATGTTTTCCAACTCCTGGATTTCCTGTGATTACAATTGACATGTTTTGAAAACCTGATTCATAGATTAAACGATTTCTGCAATACTAATAAGTAGAATTGAGTTTTGCACAATATTGCAAATTGGTTTACTAGGAAAGGCAAATGTAGGAAAATCTACCTTCTTTTCAGCAGCAACTGAAACTCCTGTAGCATCTGGGAATTTCCCCTTTACAACTATTGAACCAAATATTGGAGTAGCATATGTAAAAGCAGATTGTGCATGTAAGCATTTTAAAATTAAACATGACAATGAATTATGTGTAAATGGAACTCGATTTATTCCTGTAAAACTAATTGATGTTGCAGGATTGGTTCCTGGTGCACATGAAGGTAAAGGATTAGGTAATCAATTTCTTGATGATGCAAGACAAGCTGAAGTTTTAATTCATGTTGTTGATATTGCAGGAACTACTGATATTCAAGGCCAACCTGTTCCAGCTGGAATTCATGATCCGTTAGAAGATGTTGCTTTTGTTCAAGATGAGTTTGATCAATGGTTTGCAGATATTTTGAAAAGAGAATGGGATAAGATAACTCGTGAAATAGATCAAAAACGAGCAAAACTTACTGATGGTATTGCAAAAAGATTTTCAGGATTAGGAATTAAAGATTTTCAAGTTCAAGAAATTCTCCAAAAACTAGACTTCATGGCTAAAAATCCAAAAGAATGGGAGGAGAGTGACATTGAAACTTTTGTCAAAGAATTAAGAAAAAGTACAAAACCCATGATTATAGCAGCAAACAAAGCAGATCTTTGCCATGATCTTGAAATAATTAAAAAAATCCCTGACCCTGTAATTCCCTGCAGTGCAGAAACTGAATTACTTTTACGAAAGGCATCAAAAGCTGGAATTGTAAATTATTCGTCTGGTGATGAGGGTTTTACAATTGTTGAAGGAAAAGAAATACCGCTACCCCAACAAAAAGCACTTGACTTAGTAAAATCAGTTTTTTCAAAGATTCCAACAACTGGTATTCAAAAAATTTTAAACACTGCAGTCTTTGACTCACTAAAGTTTATTGTAGTTTATCCTGTTGAGGATGAGACAAAACTTACCAACAAAGATGGTGTTATACTACCTGATACAAAGTTGGTTCCTCAAGATTCAACTGCAAAAGATTTGGCAGGATTAATTCATGCAGATATAGCAAAAGGATTCTTGCATGCAATAGATTGTAAAACAAAACAAAGGATAAGTGGTGATCAAAAACTTAAAAATGGTGATGTTATCAAAATTGTTTCAACATTAAGTCGTGGATAGTATGTTAGGTCTTGGAATTGAGAGTACTGCCCATACATTTTCTTGTGCTATAATTGAGAAAACTGGGAAGAAAGGAAAAATTCTATCAGATGTTAGGAAAATTTACCGTCCAGATGAGGGAGAAGGGATTCATCCTCGTGAGGCATCTCGTCATCATATTGAAAATAGTTCGCTAGTTTTGTCTGATTGCCTTAAAGAAGCAAACATCTCCATCAAAGATTTAGATATTGTTTCATATGCTGCAGGTCCAGGATTAGGTCCATGTTTGCGTGTGGGTGCAGTAGTCGCACGTTCTTTGTCATCATTTTACAAAATTCCAATATATCCTGTAAATCATGCAATTGGACATATTGAATTAGGAAAATTATTGACTGGTGCAACAAATCCTCTCGTACTTTTGGTTTCAGGAGGTCATACTATGCTTTTGGCATTTCTAAATAAGCAATGGAGGGTGTTTGGTGAAACTTTGGATATTACTCTGGGTCAATTACTTGATCAGTTCGGGCGATCAATCGGATTTGCATCCCCATGTGGAAAAAATATTGAAGAGTTAGCAAATGCTTCTTCAAATTATGTCGCATTACCATATTCAGTAAAAGGAAATGATGTATCTTTTTCTGGATTACTGTCTGCAACCAAATCTGTTGCATTAAAAAACAAAGAAGATGCTTGCTATTCTCTTCAAGAAACTGCCTTTGCAATGATTAGCGAAGCTGTAGAACGTGCTTTATCATTTACAAGAAAAAAAGAACTAATGATTGTAGGAGGGGTTGCAGCTAATAGACGATTATCTGAAATGCTCAAGGATGTATGCAAAAGACATGGATGTAAATTTTTTGTAGTGCCATTACAATATGCAGGAGACTGTGGGAGTCAAATATGTTGGACTGGGCTCTTAGAATCTCAAGTTAAGCAAGGTGTTGCATTAAAAAATACATTTGTTACCCAATCTTGGAGATTAGATTCTGTCAAAGTACATTATTGATTCTTGTTTTCATCAATTGCTTGATCAATACTTTTAACCCAACCTTTAGTATTGAAAACTCCAAACTTGAAAGTTTGTTCCCCCTCATCTGTTTTTGCTGTAAAACACACTTTTTTCATTAGCAATCCTTCTTTCCATGTTTTTGTTACTTTGTCTAACGAAATATCCAAAACTGTATCCCCAAAACGTTTTGAAAAATCCATTATTCTTGAATTTGTTTTATCAAATGCTAATCTCTTGTTTGTTAATGTAAGAATTCCCGCACCCAGATTATCTTCACTACAATCTTCTTGTTTGATTCTCTTTTCTCCTTCATCCATGATTAATTTTTATTGAATTCTTCTGGATATAATGTTAATGAAACTAGTCAAAAAAGGAGCTGAAGCAGACCTATATCAAACTAAATGGCAGAATTCCAATGCTATACTAAAAATTAGAAAAATCAAAAAATATAGAAATCCTTCACTTGATTCAAAAATTCGTAAACAAAGAACAATTAAAGAATCTCAAACATTATCACTTGTAAAATCATATGGAATTCCTGCACCTCTTGTTTATTTTGTAAATTTAGATAAAACCTCAATTATTATGCAAGAAATTCCTGGAAAGCCTGTTCATGATTTGTCAGAATCAAAAATTATTGGATTATCAAAAGATATAGGAAAACTAGTTGGAACTTTACATAAAAATGGTATAATGCATGGTGATTTAACAACTTCAAATTTCATTTTATTTCAAAAAACTGTTTATGTAATTGATTTTGGGCTATCTCAAATCACAATAAAGCCTGAAGATCATGCAGTTGATTTGAGATTAATTAAAGAAATTCTTAACAGTGCTCATGCCAAAATCATGTTTTCATCATGGAAAAATTTCCTAAATGGATACAAATCAATAGTTGGCCAAGCCTACTATGCCAAAATAACTAAACTGGTCTCAGATATTGAAAGTCGTGGTAGATATGCACAAGTCGTTTGATCTATTTTTCGTTTCTTCAAACAGTCACAAATATCATGAGGCAAAGAACATTTTAGATTTATTTGGAATTAATCTTGGTTTTTTAAAATCTGATCTAAAAGAAATTCAATCAAATTCACTTCATGATATTGCAATCGCCAAAGCAAGAGATGCATTTTCTAAATTTAAAAAACCTCTCTTGATTGAAGATGACGGACTATTCATTGATTCCATTGCAGGTTTTCCAGGTCCATATTCATCATATGTTTTTAAAACTATTGGGAATAAAGGAATCTTAAATCTTGTAAAAAATAATCGCAATTCAAAGTTTGTATCAATTATTACTTATTGTGATAAAAATTATTTAGAGTCTTTTGTTGGTAAACTAAATGGAAAAATTTCCAAATCTCAAAAAGGAAAAGGTTGGGGATATGATCCTATTTTTATTCCAAATAATTCAAAAAAGACATTTGCTGAAATGAATAATAAAAATGAATTATCTCATAGATACAAAGCACTAAAAAAATTTTCTAAATGGTATTTGAATAAGTAGGAATATAACGATCAATAAATCGTTCATTGTTTTGTAAGATCGAAATTCTTGAAACAATGCTTTCATCCATCACTGAAAATATTTTACTTTGATTTGCAATTTCTTCACTAAATTTTTTTACTTCTTCCATTTCTAACATATTTGCATGCTCTAATCTATTAGTTGAACGTCCAATATGCATATACGATTTAATTTCAATAAAGTGTGGACTTGCTTTTTTGAACATTTCTGCAAATGCCGGAATATTTTCTTTTTGATCATTATACTCTCTGATTAAAGTTATTCTTAAAACTGTTCGAGTATTCAAATCCTTTAACATGTCAAGTGTTCTATTCCACCTTTCCCAAGAATCATCATATTTTGGTTTGTTGATTCTTACAAATGATTCATAATCGGCGGCATTTGTTGATAGATACAATTGCGTTGGTAATGCATCCTCGTCTTGTAGTTTTTGAATCATGTCTGGTTCTTGACCGTTTGTTACAAGAAAAATCGATTTTGTTGCTTCAAGCGAATTAAGATATTTTATCAATTCTGGAAGTTTAGGATACATTGTTGGTTCACCCGAAAGTGAAATTGCATAATGACTTGGTAGTAGAGATTCATCTAATCGTTGTTTATCGTTTCTTGAATCTCCATAATATCCATTGATTAGTTTTTTTCGTTCAGCCATTAACTTTGTTAAAATTTCTTCAGGTTCTGCAACATGTTCTGGTTCCATTTTCATTGAATCATAAAATTCCATTGGTCTCCAACAATACACACATCTGTTTTCACAATGCATCCCTGCTGGTGAAAATTCCATACATCTATGGGTTGAAATTCCATAAAACTTGTGTTTGTAACAACTACCCTCATGCTTGAATGATTTTTTTGTCCAATGGCAAAGTTCTACTGTTGAATGATCTGATACACCATACTTTGCTTTTTTTAATTGATCAGATATTGCTGGCTTGATCTGAATCAAACGATCTTCTTCCTCAACTGTCTCCCCAGAACAACTCATGAGTTCAGATCGTGTTCTGGTTTACTTAAATTGATCGAGATTTTTGTCTGACATGCAAACTTTTCTGAAATCTATCGATTTTTTTAGCAAATTCTAGAGTGAGGTTTAATAACTGGATCCTCGACGTATTTTTAGGCTTTGAAAAAAATACATAATTTGTCATTCTTATTGCTACTTCTAGCCACATTGACTAGCATGCCAGTTAGCCCTATTTTTGCTGCTGATGACTTAGATAAAGATGGTGTTGATGATTCTATAGATGCATGTCCTAATTTACAAGAAGATTATGAAGGAACAATTGATGGGTGTCCTTCTAATTTTGTACCGTGGTATGATGAAGACTATGATGGAATAGAAGATCATATTGATCAGTGTCCTAATCTTAAAGAAACTTATAATAAATTCCAAGATGAAGACGGCTGCCCTGATACTCTTCCAGGAAGTGGAGAAGGTGGCGCATCAGATTCTGATGGTGATGGAATTATAGATTTAATCGATAATTGTCCAAACCAACCAGAAACATTTAACGGCATTCAGGATAGAGATGGTTGTCCAGATACTTATGGCGCAGGTGATAGAGACCGGGATGGAGTTCCAGACGCTGCAGATGAATGTCCATTAAGTGCTGAAACTTACAATAGATTCCAAGATGAAGATGGCTGCCCTGATTCAATTAACACTTCTAGTTTTGTAGACACTGATAATGATGGAATTCCAGATAAAATTGATTTGTGTATTAATGAACCTGAAGTGTATAATGGTTATAGAGATACAGACGGTTGCCCTGACGTTGCATTAGATACTTCGTTTAGCGATAAAGATGGTGACGGCATAGCTGATAAATTTGATATTTGTCCAAACCAACCGGAAACTTTCAATAGATTTGCAGATTACGATGGCTGCCCTGACTCTACTCCTTCTTTTGATGGCACATTAAATGATGCAGATGGTGATAGAATTATGGATATAGATGATGCATGTCCATTAGATCCAGAAAGATACAATGGATTCCAAGATGAAGACGGTTGTCCAGATATACCACCATATTCAAGTGATGTAGATTCTGATCTTGATGGAATTCCAAATAGTATTGATCAATGTCCTAATGTAAAAGAAACTTACAATGGATTCCAAGACTTGGACGGCTGCCCTGACTTTGTAGCTTCTAATAAGGGAATTCCGGATTCTGATGGCGATGGAATAAATGATTATCTCGATTTATGTCCAAACCAACCAGAAACTTTCAACGGTGTGTTTGATAGAGACGGCTGCCCTGATACTGATTTCACAACTGATAGAGATGGGGATGGCATTCCAGACAATTTAGACCAATGTCCTACTGTTAAAGAAACTTACAATGGAATTAATGATCATGACGGTTGTCCGGATAGTGTATCTGGAGTACTAGGACAAGATTATGATGGTGACGGAATTTCTGATTTGAATGATAGATGCCCACTTGATGCCGAAACAGTAAATGGCTATCTTGATCATGACGGTTGTCCTGATGTATCTGTTATAGATTCTGATGGTGACGGCATTAGAGATTCATTAGATCAATGTCCAACTGAACCTGAAACATGGAATCGTTATCTTGATCATGACGGTTGTCCTGATAATCCAACTGAAGCAGATTCTGATGGTGACGGCATTAGAGATTCATTAGATCAATGTCCACTGGTTAGAGAAAGATACAATGGATTCCAAGATGAAGACGGTTGCCCTGATTATCCACCATATATTACCAGTTTAGATTCTGATTATGATGGAATACCTGATGAAAATGATCAATGTCCTCTAGTTCCTGAAACTTATAATAAATTCCAAGATGAAGACGGCTGCCCTGATTATGTGGCAGATAACAAAGGTACTCCTGACTCTGATGGCGATGGAATTAATGATTATAATGATCATTGTCCAAACCAACCAGAAACCTATAATGGTATTTTAGACAGAGACGGTTGTCCAGATAATTACATTGGAAAGAATGATAGAGATATGGATGGTATTCCAGATGCAATTGATGCATGTCCAACTGCCAAAGAAACTTACAATAAATTCCAAGATGATGACGGCTGCCCTGACTCTGTTTCAAAATCATTTGTAGTTGACTCTGATAATGATGGCATAAATGATATTTTTGATGATTGTCCTCTAGTTGCCGAAACTTACAATGGATTCCAAGATGAAGACGGTTGCCCAGATAGTGATAATACTCAACCTGACTCTGATGGTGATGGAGTTCCAGATGTAATGGATATGTGTCCAAATCAAAGTGAAGTTTGGAACAGATATGTTGACTATGACGGTTGCCCTGACACAGTACCAACTGGAAATCTTAGAGTTGACACTGACGGAGATGGCATATATGATGATGTAGATGCATGTCCAACTTCCAAAGAAACTTATAATAAATTCCAAGATCACGATGGCTGCCCTGATATTGCTCCAGAACAATCTAGATACAAACATGATGCTGATTTGGATGGAATAATAAACGAAAATGACCTATGTCCTCTAGAACCTGAGGATTATGACAATTTCCAAGATGAAGACGGTTGCCCTGACCCTTAGGAGTATCTTAGAATGAAAAAACAATATCTTTTAGGATTTTTACTTTTGCTTACTTCTACAATTGGCATGATGCCAAGTGGTGCTTTTGCTGCTGAATCAATTGACTCTGATGGTGATGGAGTTCCAAATGATCTCGATCAATGCCCTCATCTTTTAGAAGACTATGACCCTCAGTATGGTAACAATATTGATGGTTGTCCTGCAGACTTTGTTCCTTGGTATGATGCTGATTATGATGGTGTTGAGGATCATGTTGATAATTGTCCTACAGTAAAAGAAACTTACAATAAATTCCAAGATGAAGACGGCTGTCCAGATTTGTCTCCTGAAACTGGGAAAGCCATAGCAGATTCAGATGGTGATGGATATCCTGATTATATGGACAAGTGTCCAAACCAACCAGAAACATTCAATGGTATAGATGATAAAGACGGTTGCCCTGATAATCCAATGACTTCAAAAGATACTGATAGTGATGGTATTTCAGATACATCAGATGAATGCCCATTAGAGCCTGAAACTTACAATAGATATCTAGATGAAGACGGTTGCCCTGATAGTATTGATTCTATTAATCCACAATACACATTCCCTGATACTGACGGTGATGGTATTGAAGATAGATGGGATTCATGTATTGATGAACCAGAAAACTATAATGACTATCTAGACCATGACGGTTGCCCTGATGTTCCTGGCGTCACTTCATTAGAAGCACCAGATGCTGATTATGATGGAATTCCAGATGATGTAGATGAATGTCCATTAGATCGTGAAAATTACAATAAATTCCAAGACGAAGACGGCTGCCCAGATGAATTGCAGATCATGATTACTGGTGATGCTGATGGTGATGGCATTGCAGATCATAATGACTTGTGTCCGTTTAGTCCTGAAACTTACAATAGATATCTAGACCATGACGGCTGCCCAGATTATATTGCAGATAACAAATTTGCATTTGATACCGATGGTGATGGGATAATTGATAATCTAGATTTGTGTCCAAACCAACCTGAAACATTTAATGGATTCCAAGATGAAGACGGCTGCCCAGATAATACATCTAGTTTAAGAGATTCTGACAGAGATGGAATTTCAGATACATCAGATGAATGTCCACTAGAGCCTGAAACTTACAATAGATATCTAGACCATGACGGCTGCCCAGATTCCAATAACACTGTAAATCCACAATACACATTCCCTGATACTGACGGTGATGGTATTGAAGATAGATGGGATTCATGTATTGATGAACCAGAAAACTACAATGGTTATCTAGACCATGACGGCTGCCCTGACATTAAAGGTACAACAGCAGGTGCTATGTTAGATGCTGACTATGATGGTATTGCAGATCATCTAGATCAATGTCCAACTTTAGCAGAGAGGTATAATGGATTCCAAGATGAAGACGGCTGCCCTGATAGTATTGATTACAAATCAGTTGGTGATTCTGACGGCGATGGAATTACTGATGATTTAGATTTATGTCCATTTGCAAAAGAGACTTACAACAGATATCTGGATGAAGACGGCTGCCCTGACTACATAGCAGATAATAAAATCACTTCTGACACCGACGATGATGGCATTCCAGATGTTTTAGATTTGTGTCCAAACCAACCTGAAACATTTAATGGATTCCAAGATGAAGACGGCTGCCCAGATAAACAATCTTCAAAACTTGATACTGATCAAGATGGAATTCCAGACATCTTAGATGAATGTCCATTAGAGCCTGAAACTTACAATAGATATCTAGACCATGACGGCTGCCCAGATTCCAATAACACTGTAAATCCACAATACACATTCCCTGATACTGACGGTGATGGTATTGAAGATAGATGGGATTCATGTATTGATGAACCAGAAAACTACAATGGTTATCTAGACCATGACGGCTGCCCAGATGTTCCTGGTGCAGAATCCACCACTCCTACATATGCAGATTCAGATGGTGATGGATATCCAGATGTGATTGATTCATGTCCAACAAGTCCTGAAACTTGGAATAAATACCTAGACTGGGACGGCTGTCCAGACACTGCTCCAGAACAACAAAGATTTGTCCATGATGATGATCTAGATGGTATCATAAATGATGAAGATCTGTGTCCTCTTGATCCTGAAGATTATGACGGTGACCGCGATTTAGACGGTTGTCCAGATCCATAATCTTACAATTTTTCGAGAATCTCTTCAACGTGAGACTTAATAAATACTTGATAATAGCGGAGTCATAGAGAATGAAAAAACAATATCTTTTAGGATTTTTACTTTTGCTTACTTCTACAATTGGCATGATGCCAAGTGGTGCTTTTGCTGCTGAATCAATTGACTCAGATGGTGATGGAGTTCCAAATGATCTCGATTTTTGTCCTCATCTTTTAGAAGACTATGACCCTCAGTATGGTAACAATATTGACGGTTGTCCTGCAGACTTTGTTCCTTGGTATGATGCAGATTATGATGGAATTCAAGATCATGTTGATAATTGCCCAACTGTAAAAGAAACTTACAATAAATTCCAAGATGAAGACGGTTGTCCAGATTTGTCTCCTGAAACTGGGAAAGCCATAGCAGATTCTGACGGTGATGGATATCCTGATTATATGGACAAGTGTCCAAACCAACCAGAAACATTCAATGGTATAGATGATAAAGACGGCTGCCCAGATAATACATCTAGTTTAAGAGATTCTGACAGAGATGGAATTTCAGATACATCAGATGAATGTCCACTAGAGCCTGAAACTTATAATTTCTATCAAGATGAAGACGGCTGCCCCGATTTAATTGATAATGTAATTTCTGTATATAATTTCCCAGATGCTGACGGTGATGGCATAGATGATAGATGGGATCAATGTCTGAATGAACCAGAAAATTATAATGGTTATCTAGACTGGGATGGATGCATAGATGTACTTGGTGCTGCTTCTAATGGTTTGATTGATTCTGATTATGATGGCATACTTGATTCTGTAGATGCTTGCCCATTAGATCGTGAAAATTTTAATGGATTCCAAGATGAAGACGGCTGCCCAGATGAAATTGATTATGCAGTATCTGGAGATTCTGACGGTGATGGAATTTTAAATCAATTTGATATTTGTCCATATAACAAAGAAACTTACAATAAATTCCAAGATGAAGACGGCTGTCCAGATTCTATTGTGAATAATAAATCGACTTATGATTCTGACGGTGATGGAATTGTTGATAATTTAGATCACTGTCCAAACCAACCTGAAACATTTAATGGATTCCAAGATGAAGACGGTTGTCCAGATAATCTTAATTCAACACTTGATTCTGATATGGATGGCATTTCAAATATTTCCGATGAATGTCCACTAGAGCCTGAAACTTATAATTTCTATCAAGATGAAGACGGCTGCCCTGATTCCAAAGATACAATGACTTCATCGTATCTATTTCCAGATGCTGACGGTGATGGCATAGATGATAGATGGGATGCATGTCTTGATGAAAAAGAAAATTACAATGATTATCTAGATCATGACGGCTGCCCAGATGTTCCTGGAATCTCCAAACCTGCATTATCTGATATTGATTATGATTTAATTCCTGACATATTTGATGAATGTCCAACTTTAGCAGAGAGGTATAATGGATTCCAAGATGAAGACGGTTGTCCTGACACTATAGCTTATGACTCATTTGGAGACTCTGATTTTGATGGTATCACTGATAACATAGATCAGTGCCCTGATGCTAAAGAGACTTACAACAGATATCTAGATGAAGACGGCTGCCCAGATTCAATTCCTGATAACAAACTTTCATTTGATTCTGATGGCGATGGAATTCCAGATAATATAGATCAATGTCCTGGTCAGGCTGAAACATTTAATGGCTTTGAGGACAAAGACGGCTGTCCAGATAAATTTATGTTTACACTTGATTCTGATCAAGATGGAATTGTAGATGTATCTGACGCATGTCCACTAGAACCTGAAACTTATAATTTCTATCAAGATGAAGACGGTTGTCCAGATTCAACTGGATCTGTTGTCCCATCATATAGTTTTCCAGATACTGACGGTGATGGCATAGATGATAGATGGGATGCATGTATTGATGTACAGGAAAACTTCAATGGTTATCTAGACTGGGACGGTTGTCCTGATGTATTAGCTGCAGAATCTACAACCCCTACAAGAATTGATTCTGACGGTGATGGATATTATGATGCAATTGATTCATGTCCAACAAGCCCTGAAACATGGAATAAATACAATGATCATGACGGTTGCCCTGATACTGCTCCAGAACAACAAAGATTTGTCCATGATGATGATCTAGATGGTATCATAAATGATGAAGATCTGTGTCCTCTTGATCCTGAAGATTATGACGGTGACCGCGATTTAGACGGTTGCCCTGATAACTAATTGATTTTTACAAAATCCATTGAATGATAAATATATTCAATCTATAAAGTTTGAATATGCTTCCAAAATTCTCTAGTAGGGCATTTCTAGCACCTATGGCTGGAGTAAGTGATCCTGCTCTTCGTTTACAATGTAAAAAAATGGGAGCTGGATTGGTGGTAACTGAATTTACAAACATTCACAGTATTATTGCAAAAGAAAATCAGCTTAAAGAAAAAATGAAAACCATACAGGAATTTATTGAATACTCTGAAGAAGAGCGTCCACTCTCTATTCAATTATTTGGCTCTGATCTTTGTGCTTTAGAAAAAGCAGCAAAGATTGTAGAACCTTTTTTTGATATAATTGATTATAACATGGGGTGTCCTGCACCCCACATCACACAACAAATGGCAGGAGGAGCATTATTACAAGAAGTTAATCTAACACAACAAATTTTTAACACACTTGTAAATTCTGTAAAAAAACCTGTAACCCTAAAAATTCGTTCTGGAGTTACTAATGCTAGTAAATTCCTCTTTAGAGAAATTGCTGAAATTGCTGAAGATGAGGGAATTAAAATGATTACACTGCATCCAAGAACTGTTAGTCAGGGTTATTCTGGAACTGCTGATTGGGATATGATAAAAGAACTAAAAGAAATTTCTAGTATTCCAATTGTTGGAAATGGTGATATAACTACTCCTGAAGATGCTAAAAATATGATTGATAGTACTAACTGTGACTATGTAATGATTGGGAGAGGAGCAATGGGTAATCCATTTTTGTTTGAGCAAATTAATGATTATTTGAAGACAAATTCCTATAAAGAATACTCTTTCAAAGATCGACTAGATTCATTTTTTGATTACCTACATCTAACTAGTCAATATAAAATCAAATTTGCAAATATCAAAGGTCAAGCTATGAGGTTTACTAAAGGTATGAAGGGTGGCTCTAAACTACGCTCTAAAATCACTCTTTCAAAAAATATTGAAGAGTTGGAAAAAATTATGAATGGTGCATATTTGTCTTAGTCTTAAATTATTCTAAATCTCTTTACATTTGTTTATGAAATTATCTTATTTGATGGTGAATTTTTAAGTAAATTGGACTATTCTTATATATTTCAAGAGTGCATTTTAGGTATGACAATAGGAGTTGAATCATAATTGGCAACAGCTTATGTCCTCATAAACTGTGAGCTAGGTTCTGAAGAATCAGTAATCTCAGAATTAAAATCAATTGAAGGTGTTATTGAAGTACATGGAACTTTTGGTGCATATGATATTCTGGCTAAAGTAGAATCAAGTCAAGTCGAAGCACTACGAGAGACCATTACTTGGAAGATTCGAAAAATCCCAAAAATTAGATCAACACTGACATTAATGGGAATTGAAGGTCAACAATAATTCTTCAAAATCCTTTGCTTTTATACTCAAATTGTAATAGTAATACATCCCTTCAAAAATATGTCCCCCAAAGGGATAACGACCCTGAGAGGAGTAGTTAACCTCTCAGCAGCTAAATTCACATTAATCAACATTGCATATTGTTTTGATAAAAGAAAATGATTAGAGGGCTTCAGAACCACTCTTTTTAGTTGCTATATTCATGACGCTATCCACATTGGATACTACAATAATGCCATCTCCGCCTTTACCTGTAAAAGCTGCATCAGCAATTGCTGTGGAAACTTTTTCTACGTCTGAGTCATTTACAACTGTACTAACATACGCAACATTGTTGTATTCTGCAGTTATGGTACCTGTTCCCCTGCCAGATCTCATTTCATGTCTGACCCCAGAACCTCTACCCTTTCCTTCCATGATGGAGAATCCTCCAACAATACCGGTTATTGCCTCAGATACTGCACCAATTTTAGTTGCTTGAATAGTTGCCTCAATTCGTTTCATTTGCATTCTTTTTTTCGTATTGTTTAAAAAAGATCATATGTTTTTATTCAAATTTTATGATACTATAATTTTTGATTGGTTATGTCATTATCCTCTGGCCTTTTTAGTACCAAAGAAAAACAAAATCATGAAAAGTGACGAAAAAAGATCCCACAGACTCAATTATCTATTAAAGTATTATTTGACAAATCCTAAAGAAAACGATCTTTATCAGAGAGCAAAACAAATGGGCGTAACGGATTCAACTGCCAAGGATTACATTAGAACTGTCATAATTCAAGCCCAAAAAATCTATTCAAAGTAGCTTTTTGACATATATTCATAAATAATCAATTTGAGAGGAAATAAACATGACAGATCCGTTATTGGATGATGTAAAAGCTCTCTTGGATAAAGATTTTGGAGATGATCGAATTCTAAAACAGATTTGTAGGGCTTGTGAAAATAATGAAGTAATTAGCAATTATGAAAGAAATTATGTTAGAAAATTAGCTGAAAAACACCTAGGAAAAAAACCAGAATTTACTCAAACACCTCATGTTGAAGAAAAACAACAAGTTCCAGATGTTGTACTTCCTGAGATTAAACCTATCCAACAAACACAATCACTTCAAACTGAATCACCAAGAATTTCTTACACTAAACCAAAAACAAAAAATTATTTTTGGCATAGGCAGTTTTGCTCTAGTGTTAGTTATTGCTGCTGTAATATCTTTCAGTGGAATCACTGATGGTACTGTCAAAATTGACACTACCACAAATAATGTGCCAATCTCACTATCTGTACAAACTGATTTAAAATCATACAACAAAAAAGATTTGATTTCAATTAGTGGTACATCTGATACAACTGGAAATGTAAATCTTACAATAGAAAATCAAAATAATGAACTTGTATGGGCAGAACAAGTTTCATTGAAAAATAATGGGCAATTCTCAACTTTAGCTATAGCAGGAGGTCCTGGATGGGAAAATTCTGGAACTTATACTGTTAAAGTAGATAATGGTAAAGAAACAATCTCAAGTACGTTTTCATTTACTTCATAATTCGTTCAAATTCTTTCCAATGTGAATCTACCAAATCTCGTAATTTTTCTACACTAATTTCATGCATATATTCACGATAAACAATGAATTTATTTTGTTTACCTGTATCATCTCCATAAATATCAGAAGTGTTTTTTGGTATTGCTCCTGATTTCCATTGATTCATCTCAAAAATCCATATTGTTGAATCTGGATTAGAAAAATCAATATCATCACATCCAACAACGTATAGATAGCATTTTGTTGCCATGTTTAATTTTTCATGGAGTTTTTCATATGCAATCATTTGGCCTTTTGCAATGTTGATTTTGTCATTATGAAATCCTTTGAATTCTAGTATGATGAAACCTCCTTTATGTTCAACAAGCCAGTCAATATCGGTTCCACCTGAGGCTATCATGCCATGAACGATTAAATCTCCTAGAACCTCCCTCCCACGCGTAAATTCTGTCTCATCAAAAATTTGATGTTTTCCTTTTGCACTTTTACGAACAATTTGCTTGGATATTTGTTCTGATTTAACTGGATTTTCCTTTTGATATAAAGTGTCAATTAAATCACTTGTATCATTAGGCAATATTTTTTGAATTTTAAACTGAATGATAAGAGATTTTGTAAAATTTAGTAAAGTTTTATCATTTTTCTAATCTATCTACAGAAAAACTCATCCCCTGTTCCTTTATACAGTATAAAATATTCATCTTGATTTTTTCTATCTTTTTTTGCATTCAAAGCATCTTGATACATTTCAAAATGCTCAATTAAATACAGTTGGTTTCCAGGTTCTCCAAAATAATCTATTCCTACCAAATTAAATCCTGTATCGGGAGTTAACTTAACCTTTTCATCTTCAAAAATGTCTTTAGTCAATTTTTAGGATAATTAAAAATCATTGATCATAAATCATTAGGGTTTTTTCTTCTAATAATGCATGTAAGTTATGAACAGAACGATAAACATCTGATTCTTTTTTTGCTCCTGTACACACTAATTTCCCTGATGCAAATAACAATATCACTGTTTTTGGATCTAGCATTCTATGAATCAATCCTGGAAATTGTTCAGGTTCATACATACTTCTAGGTAGGGTTCTAGCAGCTTTTTCCAAATGAATTTTTCCACCTAAATTAATTGCTGCAACGATATTTTGAACTGTAATGACCGCATCTTTTTTAATTTTGATTTTACCTTTTCTTAATTTTTGAACAACTGTATTAACAGCTTTAATTGCCATCTCTTCAGATTTAGCTCCAGTACATACCATCTTTCCTGTTCTAAAGATGAGTGTGGCAGTTCGTGGATTAGTCAATCTAAATACAAGACCTGGAAATTGTTCTGGATGATATTCTGTATCTGGAAATTTTTCGGTAATTTCGATTAAATCTATTTTTTGATCTACTGATGCTGATGCAACAACATTTTCTACACTAACAATTGGCTTTGTTTGAGGCATAACGAGGTGCTTTAAATATGAGCTTTATATATACTAGTCATATTTTTCTGATCTTTAAATTTTCTAATGATGTCCAATCCATTGATAACGATATTCTTCATCTATAATATCTGAAACTATTTTTTTGTTTTTGATCTTTGTTTTTGGAATATCTACTTCAAAAAATCCCAATTGACCTTTACATGGAATTGGAATTCTAAATGGTTTTGCATTTTTTAACATAAACCCAAAAGTTTTGTTTTGAAATTTTTTTGATGCAAAATGAAATTTTTGATCTAATTTTATTTCTTTTATTGAATGGTATTTTTTTACGTCATAGATTTGGGCTTTTCCAATGATTGCTCCTATGACAAATTTTTTTTCAATCTTTAATCTTTTAGCATCTTCAATTCTAATTTTTAATGGAGAATGAATCAAAAACTCTCCCCGAAAATTCGTATTCCAATTTCTTAACTCAATACTTTTTTTACCTGAAATTATTAAATCAGCAAATGGTTGAGAAATCGAAAGGCATTTCAAGATATAATTAATCAGTTGCAGCTTTGATAAATTCGCCTGGATTTTTGCCTCTGCCTTCAGGCAAATTTGTTATTCCCCCATTCAAGCTTTCAGTTACAATGCCCTTACTTGCAAGTACTTGGGCAGTCATTAATGATGTATTTCCAGCCATGCAAATTAGTAATGATTTACCTTTAGAGCCGTCCAGATCTTTGTTAAGCTCATCTGGAATTTGCTGTGTAGATAATAATTGATTAATGGTGCTTGCTTTTGGTATCACAATTTTTTCTTTATTTACACCTAAGGATTTAGCAATCATTTCAATTCCTTCTTCTTTTGGCGTATATTGTGTATGAACCCAGATTATTTTATCGTAATCTTGAACACTTGATGCTGCATCTTCTAATGAAACTTGAATACGCTGGTTAGATGATGCTGATTCTAGATTTTTTCTATACTTTTCTATACCGTCAGCAACTACAACAATGAATTTTCCTTTTTCTCCCTCACTTAGCATTTCTAATATGGCATACATGGCAAGTGCAGTACTTTCGCCAATATTATGACCTTTGTCTACAAAGAATTTTAGTAAATGTCTTGCCTGTCCAAAATCAACTTCGTGCTCAGCAGCATATGCTTCTGGATTGTACAACTTTAGCCCATCTGCTTTAGCCTTTGTTCTGATTCCTGCAACATCTTGACCTGGAGCTGGAAATACTACATGTATTGCCTTTTTGTCATACTTTTCATTCATGTATCTACTTAATCCTCCTGATGTACCACCTGTTCCAAATGAACAAATTATTCTATAATCTTCTAATGAATCCCCTTTTTCCTGTAACTGCTGTTCAATCTCTACAGCTGTAATTGTTCTATGAGCATCAATGTTTAATTCATTATCGTATTGTTCTGGACAAAAACAATCATAAATTTTTGAAAGTAATTTTGCCAAATTGATAATGTCTTGTGCTGCCAACAACGATTCAACCTCTGAAATCGAATTATCGTAATTTGTTGGATCAAAACCTAATTCAATTAACTGAGAACGAATGTTTGCTGCAGTTGCCTTTGCAACTAGTGCATCAGCCTCACTATCTTTCATTCCAGGAGCAGGACAAATATCCATATCCAAATCCATTATACGAATATTCTCATTTCTCAATTCCTTGAAGACTCCTTCTTGCAATTTTCTTGAAACAAGTGAAACCACAGTTAATCCAAGTTTTGACATTTGTCCAAGAGCTATTCCAAAATTTCCTGATGTTGCCTCAATTATTGTCTGATTACTTTTTAACTTCCCGGTTTTAATTGCGTCATGCATTATGTGAATTGCTGGTCTAATTTTGATTGAACCTGACACCAAATTAGAATCAAATTTTCCATACACTTTTAGATCCAAATCTGAAATATCTAGTTTGTAAAGATTTTTTGCACATTCTTTAAGATCCCTAGTTAAATCAATCAATGGCGTTGCATTGACCACTTTTCCATCTTCTAAATGTGGAATTTTACTCCAAATTTCACGTTCAAATTTTTCAAGTAATGGTTTATCAAAATTATTTTCTGACATGTCTTTTAACTAGATGGCTTTGATTTTTTACTTCATATAAAATATCCTGATAGAAAGATCAAAAATTCATCCATCTAAAATGCTAATTACCTTATTTGGTATATCATTTAGTCTGCTTACAGCCATAGTTTTTTCATATCCTAAATGTTTCAGATTATTGGCAATGGTTGTAGCCCTGACAGTATTTGGACCTAATCCTAAAGCAACCATGCGAATTCCTAATCCTTTGAATGATTTAGTCATATTTCTTACAGCATCTGGATCTGATGGTTCCCCATCAGTTAATGTCAAAAAAATATCTGGTCTTTTTGACTGCAAAATTGGAAACATTTTATCATAAACTTCAGCCAATGGGGTTGAACCATTAGCAACGATTTGTGCCAACCTTTTTGCAGTAATGCTATTCCATTTGACATTTTCTGGTTTTATTGACCAACATACCATTGATCTATTCTCTGTACTAAATGCATACACTGCAAATTTTACTTTGAGAAAAGATAATACCTCACAAAGTGCTAAAGTAGCTTTTTTGTATTCTATCGCATCTGATGCAATACTAGATGAATGATCTAACAATATCACAATTTTTGTTTTAATTGATTTTTTAACATCTGTAAAAAATGGTTCATTACCTTCAATGTAACTTTCTTCGTCAAATTCATCTCCTGATCTTAGATGTTGCTCTTTCCATCCTGATTTCCATTCCTTAAATTTCATTTTTAATCCGTTTATCAATCCCAAGTCATAGATTGTTGTTTCATCAATATTTTTTGTAGATGGTGTCTGGATTCCTACTGTTTCAGCAGCTAAACCCTTGTTTTCTGTTTTTTTATTTTCATCAAGTAATACTTTGTATTCATCATACACATCATCACCTCTAATGACCGATTTTGGGTCCATAGTTCCCAAATCTCCCTCTTTATTTTTTGAAATTATTTTTAAGACTTTTAACAACTCTTCTTCAGATAATGCCATTCCAGCTTTCATAAATGGTAAAGATACTGGAATTGTCAGTAAAGAATCGATATCTAGTATTTTTATTATTTCTGATACGTTTTTTTCAATCCAACTTGTATCTCGATTTTCATCAATTGCTTTGTTGACAATTTCTTTGGCAAATGTAGTTGCTTTTTTTATTTTTTCAAAATTACTTGATTGAATCTCTCCTTTTATCACACCAAACATAAAATATTGATAAAATGCCTCCACAATCCTTGCTTTTCCATAAACTGTATGTAATTGAGGTCTGGCAACGAGCATGTACGTATAATTGAAAATAATTTCAGCATCCATCCCTTTCCAAATCTTTCTTCCTAACTGTTCTACTCTTTGAGTTTCCATTGTATTGAGAATAAAACCAAATGCATGGTCATTGCTAAGAATTTTTTTGCAGTATTTTATTCTCATTGCTTCATACCATAATGATGTTCTAAATTGTCGATATTTTTGAAAATCATTGCCTATTCTTTTCTCTAGTGGTGTTAAGATTACCTTGTTTTCTTTGAGCCTTGTCTTGGTTTCTGTCTTGTCTGAAATTTCTACTATGATGTTTTCTTTTTCAGACCATCGCCTAACAAGAAATGTTGCTATTTCTACTAAAGAATCGTTTTGAAGTTGAATTGCTTGCATTTAATTTCCAAACATCGAAGTTATGATGTCCCTAACTTTTTGATATTCTATATTACCCCATTGCGTATAGACATTTCCAAAAACAATATCTGCAACTTCTTTTGGTGACATTCCTTTATCTAACAATTTACCAAAAGCAATGGTTTCTCTTAAACTAGGTGAATAAAATAATTCTTCAACTGCAGCAGCCTGCCTTAATGTATTTGCAAGTTTGATTGCTTGAATTATTTCAGATTCATAATTTCCTGAAACATGTTTTTTAACAATCTCTAATTCTATATCTTCTGGAGGATATTCTAATCTAATTCGTACTGGGAATCTACTAAGTAATTGAGGTGGTAATTCTTTTGTTCCACTATGTGTTAATGGATTAATTGTTGCCACAACAAACCAATTGTCTTTTGCTTTGACTATTTCCCCAGTTGATTCCTTTAATGCAATCTGACGTCTATCATCTAATGCTTCATCTAGTCTAAGTAAAACATCTGCTTCTGCTGAATTTATTTCGTCAAGATAAAGCATATCTCCATTTCTCATTGATTTGATCAACAATCCTTCATCAAAGCTTACTGTTCCATCTGTCAGTGTCTTTGTGCCAACCAAATGACTTTCTCTAGTTCTAAGACTAAAATTAATTGATTCTAAATTCACATTCTTTTTTTTAGCAAAATCTCGAACTAAAGATGTCTTTCCAGTACCTTTAGGGCCTATAATGAGCACAAAAAGACCAGCTTCATATGCTTTGTTTAGAATATGATTTGAATTGTTCCAATCAAGATATTGTGCTTCTTCCAAAGTATGTTTTCGTTGATTTTCACAATATTTAATATTAGATCTTAGAATCAAAAGCTTCTATTTTTGTAAAAGCTTCATCAAGTTTTTGATGTAATGTTTTATTCCACTCGTCAAATCCGGAAGGATCTTTTGGATAATTATTGTAATGTTCTACTAACCATTGATTTTGTTTGGATGTATATCTGAGTCCATCTGCAACTGTTTTATTCATTGCACCTCTGATGATCATTCCAATTTTTCCTAATCCCGAAAAGTCTGGGTGTTCACCTTTGCTAATTGATTCAACATCCATATTTCCCAAAAAGTGTTTCATACCATAACTTATTTGCTCATTTGACATTTGTTGTACTAGCCTTCTAAAAAGTTCAAGACCTGCTGTTTTGTATCCGTACTCTTTGATATAATCTAAATTGTATTGCCATAGGCCTGCTTCAGAAACATCATTTGCCTCTAATGCTTGTGCAACATTATTTCCTAGAATTGTACCTGCAATCAATGCTGGTCCAATTCCACCTGCATCAATTGGTTTTGGCATCCATGCAGAATCTCCAACCATCATATATCCACCAGATACCATACAATCGTTTTGTCTTCTGACTGAAACTTGGAAGACTCCTGAATTATTGTTAATGTCTTCTGGGTCTTCTGACAATTTTGCATTTTTGATTGCAACATTTCTATGAAGATATTCTTTCATTAGTGATTCAACATTGTCTTTTTTGCCTAATCTTTTGTTTCTTTTATCTAAAAGAGATTTTTCAACTCCTAAACCTATGTTGACTTTGGTTTCACCTTTGGGAAATACCCATCCATATCCACCTGGTGCTATGTCTTGATCTAAATGTATTATACAATAATCTGGATCAAATTCTGAAAGTTCTTTTTTTCCTGGTTCGAAATGCATGATGTATCTTCCAGTTGATTCTAAATCTCGTCTATCGATTCTTTTTTCAACTTTGGTAGAGTTTTGTAGTCCATTTCTAAGCATGGATGTAACTCCTGTAGCATCAATGACAATTTTTGACGTTTTCTTGAATGGTTGTTTTGTTTTGTTATCTACTCCCTGAATTCCCACTACTTGCTGTCCTTCATAAATAAGACCTGTGAGATTAACTTCATATTCAAATTCGATTCCCATTTTTTTACATCTTTCATTTTGAATTTCTGGTAATTTTTGACGATTTAACATATATCCTGCACCATCAAATGGAATTGCAGTTTCTTTATCTGGTGAAAATGCCATGACTCCCTTTACATCATGTTCAATTTCAGGTCTGGTCCACTCAACTTTGATTCTTTTTGCCATAAAATCAACTGCTTCTTTAGAGCATGCATCTCCACATACCCATCCTGCTAATGATTTTCGACCTGGAAAAAATTCTGTATTTCTATCAACAACTAAAATTTTCAGATTTTGTTTTGAATAATGAGAAATTGCTTGTGCTGTAATTGTACCTGCAAGACCGCCTCCAGCAACTATCACATCATAATCTGACACGATATTCCGGTTTGTCTATCCGTATTTAAAATAATACCATGAAATGTGCTAGAAAATCCATTATCAAAACTATTGATCGATAAAAGGGGTCGGTTCGTCGCGGCGTCTTCAAAGCTTTCGCTCAGACTGGAGCGGCTGTTATTTCCTCATTCCCAAATTGTATAGTTCTTTTATTCCTATTTAATCTAGTTGGCAATCTGAAAAATTTCTGTAAATGTTTTGACAGTATCTTTTTTATTGTAAATTGGCGTGTGTATTTTTAATTGTATAGTGTCTTTTTCCCTAAATGTTAGATTTCCCTTGATTAATTCTTGTTTATCTAATCTCATATGAAATCTAGAATCTACTGTTCTTTCTTCAATTTCATCAATTAACTCATTTACCAATTCTTTTGGTAATGATTCAAGTAATTTTTTCATAAAATTTTGAGCCTGTTTTTTTACAATTTTTGCATTCAATAAAATAATTGGATTTTCATAATGCCCTTCTGTTTCTTTGATTGTGAAATCTTCTTCTTTAACACCTAAAATGTCTTCAAAAGATTGGAAAATTTTTGAAATGTCTTCTGTAGCATGAACAATTACATCAATTGTTATCTCAATCTTGTGAACCATTATTGTAAAAGAATAACTCTTTTGATTATGCTTCAAGTAATTTTGTTTCTTTGTCTGCAGTTCTGATGAGTTTTACTTTCTCAAGACCTACATGTCTTACCCTAATTACTTTCTTGAATGCTGCCATAATATCTGAATTAATTTTACTATAACATGTTGCTTGAACGAATTGATCAATTGTCATTTCTGGAATTGTTTTGTTAATTACGTCTCTTGCAATTAATCTAAGGGCATGTTGTCTTGATGTGTTAAGTTGTCTATGTGTTAGAGCAAGTAATTTTATTCTAAAGATGTAGCCGTCTTTTGTTTTGATATCTACAATGAAATTGATTTTTGATGAACCACGTCTAACTAAACTACGCAAAAATTCTTTTGAATACTCGTATCTTTTGAAAATTGTTGTTGCTTTGTCCCCCTCAACTTTATCAATTTGGAAATAGATTTTGTATTGATGTTGGGATGGGTCTCCTTTTAGAATATCATATAGTGTAACTTCTAAAACTCTGCCTGCTGCATTTTCATCGTCTGTGATTGGAACATAGGCAATAGGAACATTGTTGAATGAATCTGGTGCATGTACTGTGATCCAGCGTTTTTCTCGCCACTTGTCCTTTACTCGACCTTTTCTACGTGCCAATTATTAACGACCTTTGAACCCAAAATATAAGGGTATGTCACTAGATCTCTTTCTGATTTCCCATGTAATTCTGTAAAACGCTAGGAATTCTTATGTGTCCATCTTTAGTTTGGAAATTTTCCATAATTGATACCAAAATTCTAGTCGTTGCTATCAGAGTGCTGTTTAGTGTATGCACATACTGTGTGTCTTCATTTGTTTTATCCCTAAACCTAATCTTCAATCTTCTTGCTTGATAGTCTAAACAGTTTGAACATGAGACAATTTCTCTATAGGCATTTTGTCCTGCCATCCAAGCCTCAATATCATACGTTTTTGCTGAAACTTTTCCCATATCACCAGTTGATAATAGCATCACCCGATGTGGAATTTCCAAGTTTTGATAAAATTCTTCAGCAACTGATAACATTCTTTCGTGTTCTTTCCAAGAGTCTTCAGGTCTTGAAAATACGAATTGTTCAATCTTATCAAATTGATGTACTCTGAAAATTCCTTTCTGATCCCTTCCATGTGCGCCGGCTTCTTTTCTAAAACATGGACTAACACCTGCATATCTTAAAGGCAAATCTTTTCCTTCTAGGATTTCTTTTGATCTCATTGCTGCCATGGCGTGCTCAGATGTTCCAATCATGTAAAGATCCTCATCTTCAACTTTGTAGATTACTTCTTCAAAGTCATCTGCAATAACTGCACCTTCCATAGATTCTCTGTTAATCATATAGGGCGGCTGAACAAGAGAATATTCTTTTTTTGCTAGAAAATCTAACCCATAGTGAATTAATGATTGATTTAATCTTACAAGATCATTTTTCAAATAATAGAATCTGGCCCCTGCTACTTTGGCAGCCCTTTCAAGGTCAACTAAATCCAAATTTTCTGAAATATCAATATGATCATTAATTTTGAAATCAAAATTTGGAACATTCCCCCATTTTCTAACTTCTTGATTTGCACTCTCATCTGTTCCGATAGGAACTGAATCGTGAACAAGATTTGGAATGGTTAATGCTAATCTGGAATAGGTATTTTCAATATTTTCTTGTTCTGATTCTAACTTTGCAAGCTCAGCTGAAACGTTTTTCATTTCTGACAAAATCAATGATGCATCTTCGCCTGCCTTCTTTTTTTGAGAAATTTCTAAAGCCACCTGATTTTTCTTTTTTCGCAACTCATCAGTTTTAATAATAAATTCACGTCTTTTTTGATCTGATTCTATTAATCCGTCCAAATTAAAATCCACAGATCTAGCTTTTAACATATCCCGAATAATCTGAGGTTTTTCTTTGATTAATTTTGGATCTAACATTACTCAATCACCTTTAGAGCAACCTGGATGTGCTCCATCACCTCATCAACTGTTCCTGTTAGATGTTTCATGTTCTTCTTACTTTCAAAATTAAAAACTAGTTTGTTATCAATATTTTCAACATAAAGACTCAACCCTTCTGGAAAATTTACATTGTCTGGTTCTAAGGCTTTTTTGACCGTTTCAGCTTTTTCTTTTGATATGTTATTGAGAATTACTTGAACTTGGCACGTTAACGACATTTACTTCTAAATAGTTAAGAAACTCATCCAATTTGTCTTTAGTTATTTTTGCTCCAGCAGCTGCATTATGACCTCCACCAATACCATCAAATTTCTCAGCACCAGTTCTCATTATTTCACTTAGATTGATATCGGATGTACACCCAAATGATTTTCTTGATGAAAACTTGATAGTATTTTCTTCGGCCTTGGTTCTTAATATTATGATTTTTCCTGAGTTTTTAGGTGATCCTGCTATTAATGATGAAATGGTGCCTGTCATTGTTTCTGGAACAATGTCTTCACCATTTACCATGATACATGTCTCACTTTCTGAAATTCTCCATCTTTCATTGGATAAAATATTCATGTATTCTCTAATCATTTTTCTATAATCTATTAGAATCGTTTCAGCTTCTCTTAGAATCTTATTTCTATCTCCCATACAAACTGCCATTCCAACACCTGAACGATTAATTCTTCCACATGAATTGAGCATAGTTGAAAACTCTCTCCCATCCCGTAAGAAACTCCTGTTATCTTCTCTTGGAAATGTATAGGTATATCCAATTAATTCTGACATTATTTCAGTTGCATTTTTACCTGAAGTAAATTTTGTAATTGCTTCAATCACTAGTCTTTTTTCTTCCTCATTTAGTTCTGCTGGCACTCTCCATCTTCCCTCTTCTTTGAGATTGACTCCTGATGAATTGAGGATTGAGAGACATGCATCCCTATTCCAGGTTAGTCCTTCAATAAATGGCTGAGAGGTAAATGCTAAAGCATCAGCAAGTGGCCTTGTTTCCCTTCCTACCAACAATAAATCTAAATCAATATCTACCAATCCTTGCTCTTTGGCAATATTTGCAATCTCGAAATTTTTGCCTGTAAATGACTTTCTTTCTCCTTGGTCTTGTCTGTCTCCCAAAGCTGAAACAATAGCAATTGCAGATAAATCTGAATTTCTTTCATCTAGTGCAGCTGATGCCAAATACGCCATTCCTCCTGCACAGATATCTACTCCGCCATCGATTCCATATTTCCATGAATTGATTACATTTTGATTATCTAATTCGTTATCTGGGATTTGATGATGATCTAAAACAACCCAATTATCTCCTAATGTTTTATCTAATTCATTTGCAAAACCCCCTCCTAGATCAGTTACTATATGAAAATCTCTGGAATCTGTTTTGAAAGACTCTAGGACATTTTTACTAAATTCTTTTGATGTTCTAACTGTGCAGTTTGCCCCTGCTCTGATTAGAGCTTTAGTGATAATACTCCCCGATGTTAATCCATCACAATCTATATGAGTTGTAACGGAAATCGATTTTTTTGATTTTATACAATCTAAAATTTTATCTTTGAAATAAGAAAGTGATTCATCAAGTGATTTTGTCATTACTCTAGTTGAGCAACCACGGATTTATACTTCCATGTTTTTGAAATTCTTCCAATTCTTTTGTAATAGACTGATAGTCTGTGAACCTTGGCCTCGATTAATTCCAAGGATCTGACATTTCTATTATCCCCTTTGTTTGCTTTAAGATGCTTTTGAAGACCTATTGCTTTTCTAACAATATTTTCAAGATCTTCTGGCATTTCAGCTTTCAAATCATTTTCCTCTAAAATCTGCCCCATGCTTTTTTTGGTAATTGGTTTGATTAAAGGAATGGAATGTTGATCTCTTAATTTAATTCCGATTTGACTAGGAGTCAAACCATCTTTTGTGTATTTTACTACTAATTCTTCAATTTCTGCAGGACTCTGAGTTATCCAAGAAGGTGCACGAAGTGTAGCTGGTCTAATTGAATGTGATTTTCCGTGTCTATGTGTATGCATTCGTCCCATGATTTGGCTCATTATAGAACAGAATTAAACGTTACTTATACTGATCTCGTACATTGAACCCGAATTTGGGGTTCAGAATAAAAGTTAAATAAGTCTCTGGCGCCAAAACGAGCAGGTAAACGGTATGAATACAAAAATACTATTCGCAGCATCCTTAATCGCTGTCTTCACAATCGGAATGTATGCAGAGAATGCAGTAGCATTTGCTCAATACATGGGTAATGTCGGTAGTGAAGGACAAACCGGATCATACACATTAGAAGAAGCACTTGAGATTCAAGCAAGAAGAATCGCAGCAGCTGAAGCAAATCCATCTTCTGGTTCAGGAACTCCATATCTTGATGCCAGTGGTGTAGTTGGTGCAGCAGTTATTGCAGGTGCAGTATTCGGTGGTATTGCTGGAGCATTCTTCCTAAGAGGAAGATCTGGTAAATACGCAGCAATGGGAAGAGGATAAACAAACCTCACATTTCTCTTATTTTATTATCTATTCCTAGTGTAAACTGAATCTCTATTTTTTACCCTTGTCTGATACTGATCTCGTACTTTCTGATAATAAAAGAAATGTATATATCGCACAAATAGAGCCAAATTATTATGATTCCTATCGTAGGTACTTTCCTTAGCATCCTGTCTTCAATTACAGGACAACTAGGACCAAACTACGACCCATTATTCTACGATGTAATGATTTACATCTTCGGAACCATTATGTTCACAATATTCCTTCTTGGAATTATTTCATTCTGGTTACGTGTACACGGCTGGGCTTACAAAGACAACCGTGAGAGATGGGTTGACGAATTAGACAGACACTTTGAAAGAGAAGGTATCGGTCTTATTCCAGACAACGGCAAATACTGGTAAAATTACCAACTTTCATCTTTTCATTATTTTTAACATCTTTTAGTGAAAACTATATTGAATTTAGAAATTTGTTTTTTCCAAAGTCCACAACTGTTAATTTTCTAATTCTGGAAGGAAATCTTTGTCTTTGGATGAATCATAGTCCTTTGTAGTGAATACTCCCTTGTAGTGGTATCCATCTTGTAATGGAGTATTGATGAACTGAGTAGATTCTTTATCGTTAACATAGATTGTTGATTTATCCTGATCCATATCTCTTAGAGGAAAATCCCACATCCACAAAAAGTGACCAATTTGCCATGGGTATTCTTCTTCCCATTCTACATAGATAGTTCCATCATCGGTTAGGGTATACATTGTTCTTTTACAATCATCATTCAATCCTGCGTTAATATTAGCAGGAATTGGTGTTGGAAGACCATCAATAATTAACTCCAAAGTGACCTTCATTTTGTAAGGCGTCTCTCTATCGTTAATACAGACTTTGAGAGGATCGTTTTGACTAAACTGACCTTGGAGGATAGAACTGGTAGCTCCAACTGCTATTGCTATTACAGCCGTAATTGCTAGAAATTTGAGAGTTTTATTTCTCTTGTATGGATCCCCCATTCCAGGATATTTCATCGTGATGCCTTTGACCAGATTCCTTAAAGTCCTTTCCTTTATTCGTACATGATTTCAATTGTATCGCATTGATCTTGATGATCTGCTAGAAAGTATGTGATCTCATCAGAATCAATTTCAAGCCATTCTGATTCTCCCTTGTATGGAAGATAGTCTTCAACAAACAAATCCCCAGTCCCTAATACTCTGACAACAATTTTTTCATTTTTAGGTTTTATCTCAAAAGGTAATTTCAGAACTTTTCCTCTTCTTTGATTTTGTATGTTTACTTTGTATTTGTCAGAACGAAATTCTGTTTCTCCAAAAAAATAACTTTGAAAAATATCTAATTTCGTTATCTTGAAACTTAACATATTTTCTCTACTGTTTTCTAGAAGATAAAACTTGGTTTACGTTAGACGTAAAGAGTATCTAGAAAATGAAAAGGAAAAGGTTGGGTTGTTTAGATTACTTGCCAGGGTCGTGTTGCAAAGGTAATGACATAACCGACACCGATCATAATTGATTGATATGCGATGTTAGTGTATGGAATATCTTTGAGTATTGGATCTCCTTCAACTACTACTGTTTGACCTGGACCGAGTCCTGGACCAACTTTTGCAATGTTGAGTTGGGTGTGTACGTGGTATACACCTGCTTCAAGTGCTTTGGCTGATAGTGAGTAATCGACAACTGAGTTACCTGGAATGTCAAAGACGTTTCCTGGTGGATCTCTTGCCAACATCTCCCATCTGTTACCTGCGTTGGTAGACTCTGTGAAAATGGATAGCCATCCTCTAAGGTCTCTTTCTACTAAACTGACTAATGTTCCTTGAAGTGTCAAGGTTTCGCCAGTTTGCAGGGATTGTCTGTTGAAGGTTTCATCCTCAATTCTGATGAAACGACTCTGGAGTTGTGCTTGGACACCGTGTGCATCTGCAGTTGGAAGTACGGATTCAACCCAGTTGAAACCTAAGGTTCCTAGTGCAAGTACTACAGCAAGTCCAAATACGAAAATTCTTTTTTCGACCATAGTTATCCCTAAAGTGAGAAGATAAAACACGTCGTTATATGTTTTACCTTAGTAACGAGGATCGATCCTTTAGTATGTTAATCATTGATGTATAACATTAAAATCCATAAAAAAATCTTCAAATTTGCATTGTTTTAAATATAATTATGTGTAATATTTTGATATTATTTTTAATTTATTATAATAAATTGCATAGAATAACTCCTATTTGAAACTCTTACTTTATATTCCGAATTGACATGATGTTATCCATGGCACAGATGCCCGCATTAATCCCAAAAGAAGTTGAGATCCAGAGACTAAAGAAAGTCTGGCTCATCGTTATTGCTATGGGTTCTACTGCAGCATCAGTCGAAGTTGATAACTTCGTTGATGGTTCTTTACATCAAACCTCTATCAGAGATAGTGCATTTACACCAGCTCACTGGTGGCTATACTCCCACTTCATTACATTACCACTTGGATGGGGAGCAGCAGCAATCTATGATAGAAAAATCCCAGTTCTTAGAGGCCCAAATAATTCAATGAATACTGGATTGAAGATGACCATTCTTGGTTACCTTGCAACCATGTTTACAATTGGTGTCAATGAGATGTGGCATTTCTGGTTTGTAGAAGAAATCTTTGCAGTTCCAAATCACTGGATGTTTAACATGGGAGTCGTAGTGGCTTTCATGGGTGCATTAGCATACGTAGTTAGAGTATATGCTCGACTCGTAGAACTTGGTGCAGAAACTCCAGGAGAGAATCCATACGTTGCAGAGATGTACAAGATGGCCTTAGAAGGCAAATTGTACAGCAGAGCAATTCCTTAGAAAAAGTGCATTAGCACATTTTTTTCTTTTATTATTTTTAAAACGACGTAGATCGTACCAAGTCAGCGCATTTAAGAAAGATTTAAAAGGATTCTGTATTAGAATTATTTCATAATGACTCTTCCAAAGGGATTCGGTTCTGGCGGCACTGGTGGTTCATCAAGTGCTGATATAGAACGAATGATTGGAAAACGCGTTGAAAACATGACTGGTATGATCACAGTTTCATTCTGGGCAGCAATATTGGCAACTTTTGGTGGTACTGCAGCTGGATACTTCTATTATCCATGGGCATATCCAACAGCAAGTGGTCACTTTGCATTCATCGTACTTACAATCATTATATCAATAGGTTACATCTTCTGTGTTAAAGTCATGGAAGAAGGTTCCAACAAAAATAGTAATGGCATAGTTGGCGGTAGTATTGCCGGCGCAACTGCATTTTGCCTATTCGTATCACTATACGTTGGATGGTAACTAGAAGGAAAAACCCCTTCAGCAATTTTCTTTTTCATTTTAGTTTAGAACAATGATTCTGTACATGTTTTTGTTATTTGGATGACGATCTTCATCATACTCTAAAATTTTATATACTGACCCTTTCTTCACCTTCATATGGTCTGGTTAAGACGATGTACACACTACTTATTCATAGTAGTAGTTGCAGTTAACTCAACACTGTTAACAATTAATGCAGGAGACTACATCTTCTACACTGACTGGGCTTGGACTTCGTACACGGTATTCTCAATATCGCAAACGTTGATGCTTATTGTAGGTGCAACATATTACCTAACATTTACAGGCGTTCCAGGCACAGCAACGTACTACGCTCTAATTATGACAGTATACACATGGGTAGCAAAAGCCGCATGGTTTTCGCTAGGATACCCATATGACTTCATTGTAACTCCAGTTTGGTTACCATCAGCAATGCTGTTGGACTTAGTTTACTGGGCTACAAAGAAGAACAAGCACTCCTTGATACTGTTTGGCGGCGTACTAGTAGGAATGTCTTTACCATTGTTCAACATGGTAAACCTGATAACAGTAGCAGACCCACTAGAGACGGCATTCAAATATCCAAGACCAACATTGCCACCATATATGACACCAATCGAACCGCAAGTAGGCAAATTCTATAACAGCCCAGTTGCACTCGGTGCAGGTGCAGGTGCAGTATTGGCATGTACATTTGCAGCATTAGGTTGTAAATTGAATACTTGGACATACCGATGGATGGCCGCCTGGTCAAAGTGGGACTAAAACTCCAACCTTTTCCTTTTCATTTTATTATCTTCTCCTAGAGTATTCTCTATACTTTGGGATCTAAATTTTCATTTTTTACAAAAAAAATTTACGCATGGTTAGGAACAAAAATAGGGAAATTAGGTGTCATAATAGATACTTTTTTGATAAATTTGGTAATTTAGAAAAATGAAAAGTTAAGAAAATGTTTTTGAATTTCTCTAATAATTTTTAATCAGTAATTCAAAGTGCCCAGTTCGTTTTTTAGAATTTGAATTAATTGAGCGATTAGCTTGAATTTTATTTATTTTCCAAGGTTTGTCTGAGAAAATCTTTGCAACTTCTTTTGAATCAGAATTTGACAATAAAACTTTGCATCCTTTAGAATCTAATTTCAAACAAAGCTTGGATAATCTATGAAGATCATCATATGTGAAACTCTTATTTGTATAACTCGTAAAGTTGGCAGTATCGCTAACTGGTTGGTATGGGGGATCAAAGTAAACTAGATCTCCTTTTTTAGCATCTCGGAGAACTGATTCAAAATCCCTGCATTTTATTGCAACTTTGCTAGAGTGTAAAATAGCACTAACTGAGCGTAAATTATCTTCATTTACGATATTAGGATTTGTGTACCTGCCTAGAGGGACATTGAATTTTCCTTTGCTGTTTACTCTGTACAATCCATTAAAGCAAGTTCTATTCAAAAACAGCAATCTTGATGTTTTTTCAATTTCACTTCTTGGATTGGATTCCCTAACTGAGTAATAGTATGTCTTTGAATCTTTTTGATAGTTTTTTTCGTGATTTTTCAGTGATGAAATTAACTCATCAATTCTGTCTCTAATTGTAATGTATGTCAAAACAAGATCAGAATTCAAATCAGAGATACTGCATTTTTGAGCATTTCTCTCAGTAAGCATATGGAACAGTAATGCACCTCCTCCTAGAAATGGCTCATAATAGGTTCCAAAGGATTTTGGGAGATTTTCATTTAGAATGGGAATTAGTTGACGTTTTCCACCTGCCCATTTTACGAATGGTTTTGGGGCAGTTGCAATTTGTCGATAAACTTGCTTCAATGATTGCTATTGCAAAAATCATTAACTGTGCTTTAGATAAAATAATTTGATCTGGAACTAACTTTTTCCTAGTCTCACAATAGCTTAAATACAAATTTCGTAAAATGATGAAATTCAATAATGACATTACAAAATTTCATAATGATGAAGTAAAGAATACAGAGCTTCGAACGGGATCTGAACCCGTGACCTTTACATTACCAATGTAACGCTCTACCAGACTGAGCTACCGAAGCACAAATTCCCCCTGTAGAAAATCCTTATAATTCTTCATTCTGGGCGAATTTACTCTAAACTGTTAAATTTCACTCAGATTTTTATCCTTTTGGAGGAGTAATCAAGCCTGGCCAAAGTAAGCACTTTGTGCTTTTGGACATGCAGGACTTAAGATCAAATAATGGGTGATCCTGTCTCTCAGGAGTTCGTGGGTTCAAATCCCACCTCCTCCACTTTATCTTGGATTTTTAATTCCTCTAGAATTTAGAACTTCGTAAACATCTGGTAATGAGAATACAAAACCAACATGTACACAATCCTTTTCGTCACAGAGCTGGCAAAATAGTTCGCCTTTTTGAATTGCAACTTCTGCAATTCTATTTTTGATATTATCTTTTAGTACAACACGATCATCATCTATTGAAATTTTTTCAATCTTTGGAGCGTATCTTGCAAAGGTCTTGTCCTTTTGCATCATCTCCTCTAACATGTAAGTTACATAACCGGCAAAACTGTTGACGCCCTTCATTGTTAGGTCGTCTTTACTCTTCTGATAAACTTCGTGGAATTTATCATAAACAGTTTCCGAAACAGTGATTGATTTGAATCCAGCTTTTGGCAATTTACTTTTCCTTACCGTACTATACAGTACCCAACTATATAATGTTTTATTCAAAAATTATGCCTTCTCATATTAGTCAAAATTAGTCTTTATAGAATACTATGGTCCAAGAGCACTATGGGAAAAGGATATTCAACTGAAGAAATTAGGCAGAAACTAATTTCAATTTTAGATGATAATGTCTCTGGTATGTCTGGAGTTGAAATTTCAGAAAAAATTGGTGTGAGCAGAATTACAATGTCAAAGTATCTCAAAGTTTTTGCAGCAGAAGGGTTGCTCCGACAAAAAAATATCGGAAATGTAACTTTGTGGTTTTTAGAACCTGGACAAGAGTCTTTCAACTTCCCTGATGATTATTTCAAAATATCCCCACAGTATATTGAATACTTGGTAAAGGGAAATGAAGACCAAGTATATTCATTAATTCGTAATTGCTTGAATTCTGGAGGAACTGTAAATCGCCTGGTACTAGAAGTAATTTTTCCATCAATTGAGCATGTGAAAAAATTATACGATGATGGTAAGATTGGAACTTCAGAACAAAATCTACTAATGAACACTATATCAAAATCACTTCAAATTTTCAACCAGATTCAGATAGTGTCTGATCCAAAAAAGAATGTCATTGTAATGGCAGCTGATACACAAAGTAGATTGGCTTCTGAGGCATCTTCAACAGTTTATCATTCTGATGGTTGGCGAGTTTCTCATTTGGGGGACATGTCATCTTCAATCAATGTGTTGTTTGATCTTGATTTTCAAAAGTTGATAGGAAAAGTTTGGAAACAAAAACCTGGAATCTTGATAGTGGTAGTATTTTCTCAAACTGATGAAGGCCTAAACTTTTTTGCAGATTCCATAAATCCAATTGTTGAAAAATCTGGAAAAAATATGAAATTAGCACTTTGTGGAAAAGTATCCAAAAAATCTAAAATTCGTGCCGATTTAATTTCTGAAAAAATTGAGGATATTTTACAATGGTCTCAAACTGTGTCTGAAAATCTAAAATGATGAAAAATGGGCCCGATGTGATTCGAACACATGACCTTTCGATTATCAGTCGAACGCTCCAGCCAAGCTGAGCTACGAGCCCACGAACAAATCTCTAGGCTAGACTCATTTAAGTTTAATTTTCTTTCCACTTGATTGAACACCCAATTGAGGGGTCAAAATCTTTTTCAATTTTTTTTCCAGATAATAATTTCTCTATGTTGGCAATCATTGTTTTCTCGGTTGCCTCATCATCTGGTTTCATAGCATTGTCTATTTTTCCATGAAAAACTAACTCTTTTTGTGCATTGAATAAGAAAGGATCTGGAGTACACATTGCACCATATTTCCTTGCAACCTCTTGTGTTTCATCTACTAAATAATCAAATTCAAATCCTTTCTCTTTTGCTGTTTGTTTCATGGCATCAAAACTATCTTCTGGATAATCCGTAGAATCATTGCTGTTAATTCCTATCATTGCAATGTCTTTGCCGCATTTTTCATATAACTCGTTTAATGCATCTACTTTTGCTTTAACATATGGACAATGATTACACATGAAAATTATTAAAATTCCCTTGTAATTGTTATAATCACTCAATGAATGTTTTTTATCATCAATTCCCATCAATTCAAAATCTGGTGCAATATCTCCAGTTTTTAGCTTGATTTGTGATTCTAAAAGTACCATGTTCAAACAATCATGTTTTCAAATAAAATCCTTGCCAAGAAGACAACAATTAAAATCCACACTTTATTCATTCTTCGTGTGGGCCGGTAGTATAGCCTGGTAGTATACCCGCCTTGCACGCGGGGGGTCACGGATTCAAATTCCGTCCGGTCCACTTTTCAGTCTCTCCGATCTGTAAAGGAATTCAGACTACTGGATGGATTTAAATAGGATAAGTTTTCGTTTTTACTTATGACAAGTGCAGCAGACGCATGGCCGGTATTCATACCACTCATTGTTGGTTTAACTCCAGGATTAATTTACTGGTTAGCAATTACCGCAAAGAGAAAATAAAATTAAAATCTATTTTTAATTTATTTTTATTCTAACTATCCATCAGTGTAAACTAGGTTTAACGTTGTTACCTTTCTTGTTCACTATTTGTTATGTTACCTGAAATTAATCTCATTTCTTAAAGAAAATCATGATGAAGGTGATTTTGTGCACATTTTTGATTTTGCTTTTGGTTCCTTTTTCACAAGCATTTTCTGCGGAAGTTACTGATACTCCCTCTACCCTAACTGTGTCTCTGAAGAATGAATCTCAATTTGTATATCAAGATGCAGAAGGATATACGGTTGTCGTTGGACTCGCTGAAAACAAAAATCCGCTAACCCCTGTGACTAATGTCAAAATTCAAGTAAACTTCTATGATGATTATGACTCTGCTCCTTTAGAAGTAGTACAGGGATATACTACACTTGAAGTAATTGCTCCTAATGGAAAGTCTACATATTCTATACGCTCTCAAACCCCAAATCCTAACATAACTCAGGCATCTGTTTCTCTTTTGGGATTTGATTCTTCAGAAGCAAAACAGAAAGGATTAACCGTTTATTCAACTAGTGTCTTTTCAGATTATTCATTTAGATTTTCAGGTATACTTGAAAATGGAGGCGCTCCAAATTCTGACACAAATGTCTATCTTGCATTTTATGACGGATTTGAACCCCCTCGATTTCTTGGAGTATATACAATAGAACTTGGTGATGTAGATCCAAACGCTGAGATTTCCTTTGAATTTAATGAAGTTATTGATTCAAGAGCTGTGGGATTTTTCTTATTTGCAGAATCAAATATTTTCAGTTCTGATCTTGTTGATATCAAAATTCCCCCATCACAAATACCTGATAAACTGGTAACTATTTCTAATGTATTCTTGGAAGATTCTAACGGAAACAAATTATCTGAACTAAGCGTTGGCTCGCCAGTTAATATCAAGAGTGAAACTTGGATTCAATTTGCAGCAGATCAACAATCTGATGAGACAGCATATACTTACTACGTTCAGGTAAAAGAATCTGGCAAATTACCTTATGTTGAATATGTTGGGAAATTTGATGGACGCTTTATTGGAACCGGACTAGAAACTCAAACAATTGATTGGATTCCAGAAAAAACTGGATTGTTCTTTATTGAAACTTTTGTCTGGGATAGAAACAATGTTCCAATTGCAGATCAAGGCCCATTTGTTCTGGTAGTTGTGAGTTAGAAATACTTCATTAATTTCTCATCTACTCACCCTTTAAATGCAGAAACAAATGTGCTATGTTGATTATGATAACAAAGTATTTTTTCATTATTTCTGTGATTTCTCTATTTTTTGTATTTTCTTCTGGCCCTGACGTTTTAGGATATGGCGGACCTCCTGAACAAACCAGTGCCAACAACTACACTGTGGAAATAAAATCTGATCATGAATCATACTCACTTGGGGATTCTGTAATATTTTCAGGTAATGTCAACAAGTATGATGCAGAAAGAAGTTTGCGAATTTCAATTTTTAGTGGAAGTAATCTAGCTGTAACTCAAAAAACACCTGTAGATGTTGATGGAACATTCACTCATGAGATTCCTCTGAATGAAAAATTTAGTGAAGGTAAATTTACAGTCAAGGCTCAATATGGAAATACAAAAACAACAATTGCAATTATTTCGTTTGTAGTGAATTCAAATGATAATACATCATCTCAAAATAACAAAATCCCAGATTGGATTAAGAACAATGCAGGATGGTGGGCTGCTGGTGATATAGATGACAGTTCATTTGTACAAGGAATTCAATTTTTAATCAAAGAAAACTTTATGAAAATTCCAATAACTGAACAAGGATCATCTCAAAATAACAAAATCCCAGATTGGATTAAGAACAATGCAGGATGGTGGGCTGCTGGTGATATAGATGACAGTTCATTTGTACAAGGAATTCAATTCTTAATAAAAGAAGGATTCATGAAATTATAAAAATAATCTCTGATTTAGACTCAAAACCTACTAGTAGATTTATTTTCAAAGAAAATTATCAATTTACATGTCGAAATACTCTCTTACTGCAATGGGTGGAACTTTTGATCTTATTCATAAAGGTCATCTAAAATTATTATCAAATGCATTTGATATTTCAAACAAAGTAATCATAGGCCTTACAAGTGATGAGCTTGCTGCAAAAAGAGGAAAAATTACCACAAACAAATATGAGCAACGTCTTGAAAATTTAACAACTGTAATCTCTAGAGAATTTCCAAATGCCTCTTTTGAAATCAGTAAATTAGAAAATGATTTTGGGCCTGCCGTATTAGAAAAAGAAGTTGAAGCTCTAATTGTAAGTGATGAGACAAGCAATCAAGGCAACAAACTCAATGAATTAAGAAAAGAAAAGAACCTTCCTTTAGTTCAAATTGTCATAGTTCCAATGTATCTGGCAAAAGATGGAACTAGAATATCAACGACTAGAATCAAAAATTCAGAAATTGATGCTGATGGAAACTTGCTATCAATTGACAAGTAGCTTATCGAACTTTGAGTAGTTCGAATAAAACAAAATTCCTGAATTGATGCTCATGGCAATCATCAACCATATGATGAAAAAAATTGATACTGACGTAGCGAATCTAAAACAGGGTCTGCACCCTCAAAATCTTTCATATTGGTATGACAAAATCATCAAAGAAACAATCGAAATGGCTCCTCCATGGCTTCAGGACAAAATCAAGGTTCATCAAGATCCGGTCTTGACTATGAAGTTTAACTTAGATATCTCAAAACGTGCTGTTAGATATTTCATGATTGTCGTTGACAATAATTTGGACGATATGCCTTATTCAACAAAACTCTATTTTCTTAAAGTACAAGAAATAATGTCTTCTGAAATGGATAAATCTCTAGTTTAATACAATTTTTTTCTTCTAGGCACAAATCAAAGCTCTAGGTATCTATAACCAATCGATCCCAAATTCTCTATCCATGGAACTACACAAATCAAAGTATTCAGACGGAAAAACTGATGGAAGAAATTCCAGACGAGAAAACAAACCATATCGTTCTTTTAGAAATTCAGGCGTTCATCAAGAAGGGAATCTAGGAATAATGCTAGACCTAGTAAGCCACGAAGTGATAAATTTTTGAGAAAACAAGAGAGCTTTTTTTCAGGTGGTTCAGACAAATTTTTTGAGACTATCAAGGAAAAATTATATGAAATTTTGGGTGGAAAAATTTGTTCTAATTGTGGCTTTAAGGATGAGAGAGCTTTAGGAATAAGCCCTATTTCTGAAAATGTCACTTCTGATAATTCAGGGCGTGGAGGTGATGTGGCCTCTTGGGGAAAATATATTTCAGCACCTGATCTTGCTAGAGAAGAATTAAGAGTATTTTGTCTAAATTGTAATCAAATTAGAGAACCTGTCCCAAAGAAAACTCGAGAAGGATCTAGACCAAAATCAAAAAAGAGTAAATATTTTCCTAGATAACTAACAGAATCATCTTTGAGAATTTATTAACACTTTAATTATAATTATTTTAGAATCAATACATGAATAGTGATTTCAAGGCATTAGGAATTTCTCTAATTGTCGTTGTTGGAATTGTGGCATTATATGCTGCATTTGGTCTATAAATTACTCTTTGACTATTTCCACAACATTTTCAATTATTTCAGTTGACGTTAACATGTTTTCTTTATCTATAACTGATTGAATAAAATCTGCAAAATTTTCCACATTTTCTTCATCCTTGAGTAATATGCTATGTGCAGATTTATCTTTTAACGAAATTACCATTTCATTTTTGATCACATTTAGTATTCCTGTAATGTAAGTCTCTTTGCCCTCTTTGATGAAAATGAAACTAGCTAATTTTTTAGCCTCATATTTATCATCACATGCAATACTGATTTTCATTTATTCTCAAATAGAAATTGGTCAATCTGATTTTTAGCTTTTTCTCTGTTTTCTTGATGAATCTTTAGAAACGCATTAATCTTTTCAATCAAAATTGCTTTTAATTCTCCAGAAAGTAATTTTCCAGATTTGTAATCTTCATAAATTGTTTTTAATTTGTTATCATCTGGCTCAAAAAATATTCTAAGATATTGATATGAAACATCAATGTCTGGATTGCCTCCTAGTTTTCTATGTTGTTCAATATCTGGTTGTCCACCTGAAAATGCATGCTTGTTAATTTTCTTTTTAACTACATCTGGAGAATCTGTTGTGTATATCGTTCCATTTTCAGCTGATGCTGACATTTTTCCTCCTGGTCCTTCCAAACTAGGGATCATAATGTTATGAATTAATGCAGGTTTTTGTTTCCCAATCTTTGGCGCAATGTCTCTGGTTAATCTAAAGTGAGGATCCTGATCAACTCCTAATGGGATAAGAACTGGTTTATCTTCAATAAAACAAGGAGCTGATTGTAACGATGTATAAAAAATCATTCCTATGTTTGTATCATTTGTAAATCCAAACGTTGCTTTAGTGTTTGAGAAATTTATTTTCTTTGCTACTTGAGCTGCAATTGGATATAATGATTGAATATTTCTTGTATTGATGATAATTTTTGTTTTTTCTGGTTTGAATCCTAATGCAATAAAGTCTAATGCATTTTCATATGCAAATTTTTTTGTATCTTCTAAAGTAAGATCCGATTTTGAATAAAATTTCTCATCATCGGTAAGCTGAAAATACATGTTAACATCAAATTTCTCTTGTAACCATTTTGCAAACACCCATGGTACTAAATGACCAATATGGGTGTGTCCTGATGGGCCTCTTCCTGTATATAGAAAGAATTTTTTACCTTTCTCATATTCATCTACAATCCTATTCATTTCTCTATGAGAAAAGAAAATGCCTCTTCTTAGCATGAAATAATCCTCGCCTGTAATTCTCTTAATTTTATCAAGTAATTCTGAGGAAATCTTTTCAGTCCCAAATTGCTTGATTAATTTGTCATAGTCGATATCGCCTTCAACATGCCAAGGAGTTACAATAAAGTCATCAGCTGACATTCATCTTGACTTAGGTTAAGGTTTAAAAAGTCTTTTTCAAATTCTTTGCTGTTGTCGCAAGTTTTTCATGAGATTGAAAAAAAAATTATTGCCTCTTTGAGAGATAATCCGAAACAAACTCCTGAATCATTAGAAAAATCTACACATCTTTCACCGGATCAAATTAGACGTGGAATTGAGTGGTTAAAATTAAAAGATCTTGCTATTGTTACTGAATCACAATCAAGTGTTATTAGTCTAGGCAAAAACGGGATTGAATCTTTTCAAAAAGGATTGCCTGAAAGAAGATTACTGGATTTACTAAAATCTGGACCAAAAAAATTATCTGATTTACAAAAAGAACTGGGGTTTGTTTTTGGGCCTTCTATAGGATTAGCTCGAAAAAATAATTGGATTGAAGCATCATCTGATCAAATTTCTATTAAAAATTTCCCGTCTGAACTTCCTGGTGAAAAAACTCTCAAACTTATTGGAAATGAAAAATTATCTAAAGATAAACTTGATCCAAACGATTTATCTGGACTTTTAAAAAGACCTGATTTTATTATTGAAGATATTATAAAGTCCAAAGAAGTTTCTTTATCTGATTCTGCCAAGTCTATAGAACTTTCAGATACTGCTGGAGAAATTGATGTTGAAGCTAAAGTTCCAGAAGTATTTGTTGCAAGAACTCACCCTCTAAAAGATACCATAAACGAAATTCGTGAAATATTTGTTACGTTAGGTTTTTCGGAAATTTTTGGAAACATGACTCAATCAAGCTTTTGGAACTTTGATGCGCTATTCACACCACAGGATCATCCTGCAAGAGAATTGCAAGATACATTTTATCTAGATAAAATAAATGCTAAAAAAATTGGAACACCTGATCAAATTAGGAAAGTTTCTGAATCTCATAAGAAAAATTGGCGATATCAATGGGATATCAATGAAGCAAGAAAGATGGTTTTGAGAACTCACACGACTTGCGTTACAATCAAACATTTAGCTGAAAATAAACCAGATGAGGCACGAATTTTCTCATTGGGTCGTGTTTTTCGTAATGAGAAGGTCAGCTACAAACATCTTGTTGAATTTAATCAAATTGAGGGAGTCGTAGTAGGGAAAGATGCATCTTTAAGAAATCTAATGGGGATTCAGAGAGAGTTTTACAAACGAATTGGAATAACTAAAATAAAATTTTGGCCGACATTTTTCCCTTACACTGAACCCTCATTGCAGACAATGGTATATAATGAAAAATTAGGAAAATGGATTGAATTATTTGGAATGGGTATTTTTAGACCCGAAGTCACAAAACCTCTTGGAATAACCAAACCTGTTTTAGCTTGGGGTGGTGGCATTGAAAGAATTGCCATGTTAAAATATGATCTAGATGATGTTAGAGAATTTTACAACAACAATTTAGGTTGGTTGAGGAGTGCTACAAAATGCCAGTAGTTGAACTATCATATACACGTCTTCAAAAATTGGTAGGCAAAGTATCTAAAAAACAAATTTCTGATTCTTTACCTTTTCTTGGATTGGATATAGAATCTGAAAATAAAGATCTGGTTAGAATTGAATACAGCCCAAACAGACCTGACTATTCTACCGATTTTGGAATAGCACTTGGCTTGCAAGGTTTACTTGGAATCAAAACTGGTATGGTAAAACTTAATGTCAAAAAATCTAACAAATATCCAATTTCTGTAAAATCTGATGTTTCAAAGATTAGACCATTTGTAACTGGTATTGTTGCAAAAAATGGCAAAATTGATGATAAAACAATTAAACAATTGATGACAATGCAAGAAGATCTTCATTTTGGAATAGGACGAAAGAGGAAAAAATCCTCGATTGGAATACATGATTTAGATAAAATTTCATTTCCTTTGGTCTACACTACTACAAATAGAAATCATAAATTCATTCCATTAGCTTCTGAACAAGAAATTTCTATTTCTGGAATACTTGAAAATACCGATGTTGGGAAAGATTATGGTTCTTTACTTGGACAATCTTCTCAAGTGCCTATTATTTTTGATGAAAATCAAAACCCTGTATCATTTCCACCAATAATTAACGCTGCAGTCACAACAGTAACCACCAAAACGAAAAATCTCTTTGTTGAGGTAACTGGAATAAATAAAGAAGATGCTGAAGATATGCTAGCTGTTGTAGCGACAATTTTGCAAACTGCTGGATTTAGTTTGGAATCGGTGAAAATTTCTGGTGCAAAAAATTCAACACCAAAACTAGAACAAAAGAAAATCTCTGTTAGTTCTTCATTAATTAATCAAATTCTCGGTTTGAATCTTAATACTGCTAAAATAATTTCATCATTGAAGAAATCCAGATTAGATGCATCTTCTAAAGGATCAAACATTATTTGTACAATCCCGCCATATAGATTCGATATTTTTGGACCCATGGATTTGGTTGAAGAAGTTGCGTTAGGATATGGTATTCAAAATCTTGAACCCACATTGTCTCCTTCACAAACCGTAGGAAAAACTAATCCTATATCATTACAATTGAAATCTCTTGATCAAACAATGATTGGACTTGGTTTTCTTGAAGCTTTGAATTCAAGTTTGACTAGTAAACGAGTATTATATGATATGACAAATAGAGATTCATCAAAAATAATTTCTGTATTGGATTCAAAAAGTCAAGAGCACACAATTTTACGAGATTCTATCCTTCCTGGTTTACTAGAAAATCTTTCAAGAAATATTCATGAATCTTATCCACAAAAAATGTTTGAAACTGGAACTGTTTTTACTCTTGATAGTCCTATATCTGAAAAAATTAATTTTTCTGGAATTAGTGCTCATAAGGATGCAAATTTCACTGAAATAAAATCAATAATCCAATCTGCATTAAAAATTGGATTTGGGATTCAAATTGAAACAAAAACTGCTGCAAATCCTACTTTTGAAGAAGGTCATTGTGCATCAATTACTCTAAATAATGTACCAATTGGAACCATTGGAAAAATTAATTCAAAGATTGTTGAAAATTACAAAATTCGGGTTCCTGTAGTAGGATTTGAAATATCTCTATCTGAATCTATTCTTAAAAATCAAAATTAATTATTTTAGAAACCCTTTTTGACAAATTATTCCTTCAATGGTTTTTAGTAGGAGTGATTCTATAATTAATCGCCCAAGAGCAGGCATGCAGACGGATTAGGATGAGTCGATCGTAATGATACCAGTGATTTCTAATTCACCCAGGTGTGCTACATTATGGGCAACCCCGGTTTTAGAACGCGAGGAGGCGTATGGCTATGACCAATGATTTTGTGCGAGTCAGAACCGGGGAACATTTCTATTTTCAAAACCATTAAACCATGAAAATAATACAGAAAATAAAATGGTAAATTATTGGTTAGCAAAACAAGAACCGAGTGGCCCCAGAGGATATAATTTTGAACAACTGAAAAAAGAAAAAACTACAGTATGGGATGGAGTACACAATAATCTTGCACTAAAACATATGAGGGAAATGAAACCAGGTGATCTTGTTTTATTTTATCATACAGGTGATGAAAGGCAAGCTGTAGGAATAATGCAAGTTACTTCAAAACCATATTCAAATCCGAAAGAAGATGTTGAGCGTTTTATTGTAGTAGATGTAAAATACAAAAGATCTCTAAAACGACCAGTAACTCTTGATGAAATGAAAAAAGAGAAAAAATTCAAAGATTGGGAACTGATTAGAATTTCAAGATTGTCTGTAATGCCGGTACCAAAGCCAATCTGGGATGCAATCCTAAAGATATCTCAAACCTGACCATGATCGGTTTATTGATATAGTCGATTTATTTAATTTCTGTATGGCAACAGCTTATGTTTTAATAAACTGTGAACTAGGTTCAGAAGAAGCTATTATTCAGCAACTAAAGGGCTTAGAAGGTGTTAAGGAAGTTCATGGAACTTTTGGTGCATACGATATTTTGGCCAAGATCGAATCTGATACTGTTGAAAAACTTAGAGAAACAATTACTTGGAAAATCCGAAAAATTGAAAAGATTCGTTCAACTCTTACCTTGATGGGTATTGAAGGCCAAACATAAACACCCTTTTTTCTTATTATGATTCTACATTTTATTTTTGTAGTGCCTGAAGAAGATCGTGAAAAACGACAATTTGAATTTGAATACATTAAGAAAATGAGCAAATTTTATCAGGTTTGGATAAAAGAAAAATTTGACAGAGATTATGAAATTCAATGTGATGAGATGATCACAACATCTAGAAGCATTCTTCAACGTCTTGATACTCATACATTAGTACGTGATCATGAACAAAGAGGAAAAGACATCTTTCATTTCTATCTAACTCATTTCAGACCATGGTGGACTGATTGTACTTGTGAAGGATATCATGCTGAAAATTTTGGAATGGTGTTTTGGCAATCTCCAAAAGAACCTAATGATACTTTATTTCTTGCAGAAAAAAATTGTACTACTGTATCCCATGAATTACTTCATGAATTATTGAGAGTAACAGGACATAAAAAATTCATTCAAGAAGTCCATGATGTTTGGACTAAACATCTTTTTGAACAATTAGAATTTGAACAGTATGGTGAAGATTTTAAAAAAACTGATGGTAAGCCAATGTTTCTAACAATGGACACAACACAATTTAATTTATAATTAAAATTTACACAATTAACATTTTGTAACTGAATAAATATTATTTTCAAAATTTGCAGTTTTGAAATCTAATTTATTTTCAGGATCATCGTTTCTTGATTTACTAAGTGTTTCAAGTTCTACCAATGCATCCCCTCTAAAACCTACAGAAGAACCGTAAATTCCATCAGTCAACATTGTTCCATGATCTCCTTTTTTGATATCGTCAACCATGTCATAAAATCTGGCTGTTTCTTTTTTATTTACTGGATTTCCAGTTGCTTTATTGAATGCAACTGCTATGTACATTCCATTATTTTTAACTGCAACCGGAACCTTATGATTTTTACCTGATGCACCAGGAATTGTATCGTTAACTATAACCTCACACTTGTGGTACATGCTTGATACATATGCATAGAATCGGTATTGGGCATATTTTCCTGCAGCGTCTTCTTCACAGCCAACAAATACTTTGTGTAGTAATTCTAAAGCATCATCATTCATACTTTGTAATCTGTCATCAATTCGACCTCTTTCAAGTAGTTCTGATTTACACTCTTTTGCTACTAAGACTAGAATAAAATCTGGCAAATTGTAATTTTTAAGGGCTGCAACAAATGCTCCAGCTTGTGACATGCCAAATTTAGGGAATCCTTTATTGACCATGATTATACCTCACTATAGAAAATCTACCGACTAACACTGTATTAAAAAGCGGCTTTTGGCTTATAATTGTTAAGAATTTACATGCCTATTGAAACAATTTACTTGATTTTTAAATTGTAAATATTAAATTCGGGATACATTTTTTGCATAATATGAATATTGATTCTACTCCAGAACTTGTTTCTGGTGTTTATGCTAAATTAAAAGAAAATATTGCAAAATTCAGAAATGTTACTGGAAGACCGCTAACACTTACTGAAAAAATCCTATCTGGGCATTTCAACGAAATCGATGACAAAAATTATACTGGCGGAAAAGATTATGTTTTTCTAAAACCCGATAGAGTCGCATTACAAGACGTAACAGGACAAATGGTAATGTTGCAGTTCATGCAAGCAGGACTCAAACAAGCAGCTTTGCCAACAACTGTTCACTGTGATCATTTGATTCGAGCTGAAGTTCAAGGTGACATTGACATGAAAGTATCTCTTGATGAAAACAGCGAAGTTTTCAAATTTTTGCAATCAGCTGCTGCAAAGTATGGTTGTGGTTTCTGGAAACCAGGAGCAGGAATTATCCACCAGGTTGTTCTTGAGAATTATGCATTTCCTGGTGGACTGATGATTGGAACTGATTCCCACACTCCAAATGCAGGTGGCCTTGGAATGGTTGCAATCGGTGTAGGTGGATTAGATGCAGCAGAAACAATGGCTGGTATGCCTTGGGAATTACTATATCCAAAAAGAATCGGTGTAAAACTAACTGGCGAACTAAATGGTTGGACTGCACCTAAAGACATTATCCTAAAAGTTGCAGAAAAACTAACAGTTTCAGGTGGAACTAATTCTATTGTTGAATACTTTGGACCTGGAACAAAATCAATTAGCTGTACTGGTAAAGCCACAATCACTAACATGGGTGCTGAGATTGGTGCAACATGTTCTATTTTCCCATATGATGAAAGAATGGAAACTTATCTCAAATATACAAACAGAGGTGACATTGCAGAGCTTGCAAACCAAAACAAAGAATCACTTGTAGCTGATCCTGAAGTTGAATCAAACCCTGAAAAATTCTTTGATAAAGTAATTGAAATTAATCTTTCAACATTAGAGCCACACATTGTAGGGCCTCACACTCCTGACTTGGCACGTTCCATTTCTGAATTATCTGATGATGTAAAATCAAATGATTATGTTGATCCAATCTCTGTTGCACTAATTGGAAGTTGTACAAACTCATCTTATGAAGACATGTCAAGAGCTGCAAGTTTAGCTGAACAAGCAAAACAAAAAGGAATCAAAGCAAAAATCCCATTACTAGTTACTCCTGGCTCTGAGCAAATTAGAGGAACAATCGAACGTGATGGACAGATGGATTCTCTAAAAGACATTGGTGCAACTGTATTAGCAAATGCATGTGGTCCTTGTATTGGTCAATGGAACAGACCTGAACTAAATAATGATGAAAAAAATACCATTGTTACAACCTTTAACAGAAATTTCCCTGGAAGAAATGACGGACACCGAAATACATTGAACTTCATTGGTAGTCCTGAAATGATTATTGCACTTTCTTTGGGCGGAAAACTTTCCTTTAATCCACTAGTTGACGAACTAACTGCAGCTGATGGAACAAAATTCAAATTAGAACCTCCAAAACCTGCTCCTGAAGTTCCTAAAGAGGGATTCGTAAGACCTGAAGGAATCTTTGTTGCACCGCCAGAAAACTCTGACGATGTTGAAGTAATTATTGATCCTAACAGTAAACGATTGCAAAAACTAGAACCGTTCACAAAATGGGATGGAAATGACTTTGAAGAACTTCCAATTATGGTGAAAGCCAAAGGAAAATGTACAACTGATCATATCTCTCCTGCTGGTGCATGGTTGTCTCTTCGTGGACACTTGGATAATCTCAGTGATAATATGTTGCTTGGTGCAGTTAATGCATTTAATGATGAAGTTGGAAAAGGCAAAAACGTTCTAAACAATAAACTTGAATCATTTTCAAAAATTGCAAGACAGTACAAAGAAAAACAGATGAGATGGGTAATCATTGGTGATAACAATTACGGTGAAGGAAGCAGCAGAGAACATGCAGCAATGACTCCCCGATTCTTGGGATGTGCTGCAGTGATTACAAAGAGTCTTGCAAGAATTCATGAAACCAATTTGAAAAAACAAGGTCTGTTGGCATTGACATTTAACAATCCTGATGATTATGAAAAAATCCTAGAAGATGATAGAATCAGTCTAGTTGACTTGAATAACTTACAACCTGGTAAACAAGTCAAATGCATCATTACTCACAATGATGGAAACAAAGAAGAAATCATGTTAAATCACTCTTACAATCAAGCTCAGATAGAGTGGTTCAAAGCTGGTTCTGCTCTTAATGTTTTGAGAAATAGATAATAAAATAATGGTGGGCCCAGACGGATTTGAACCGACGACCGATGGTTTTGGAGACCATCGTCCTACCAGGCTAGACTACAGACCCACAAGAATCGAAATATTCTGCTTGAATTTTAACTATTACTAAGATTTATTTGCAAAACGGCAGTATTTGCAGTAAAATGGTAAGACCAGTTTACTTGGTACTAGGTGCTATTCCTGTAATTGTAGCTCTTCTACTTGTCACTCCATTATTGTTAAAAAATGAAATTCCTACATCAGCTTCAAACTATACTGATAATATTGAAATTGAATACACTAAACATCAGTTAAAGAAAATCTCTTACGGTGTCACAGAAAGAACTGGAGCACAAAAAACTGAAATTCTCTACATCAAAAATGATGGTGAATTAAAATATTCAGTAACTGAAAACGGATATCTAAAACCTGATGTTCGCTCACAATTAGATGAAGCAAAGCTAAACAAGATCAAAGCTTTGATTAAAGAAACCGGTTTTATCTCAATTCCTTCTGAATCTTTTCCAGTTATGGAGAATGTAACTGAATATCAAAAATCAAATGTTAAAGTGACTCTTAATGGAAAAGTCAATCAAATCCATTGGCCACAACAAAATGTCACTGAGGGTTTTATCCCTCCGATAATCACCATGGTAGAATCTGAACTAGATCAGATTATGTCTGAATTTAGTGAATAGATACAAATAGTCTCTAGGAAAAATTAGGACATGTTACCATTATCTGGTGAACGAAAAGATGCTAAAGGAATTATTTTTGATAAAATAAACTCCGTTGATACTTTACGTGGTTCTTCTACTGTTAAACGAGGTTTTGCTCATATGCTAAAAAATGGAGTTGTAATGGATGTTACAACTGTGGAGCAAGCACAAATAGCCGAAGAAGCTGGTGCAGTTTCTGTTATGGTATTAGACAAGCTTCCATCTGAGGTAAGAAAAGCCGGTGGGGTTGCACGAACTGCAAGTATTAGAATTATTGAAGACATAATGGATTCTGTTACCATCCCCGTCATGGCAAAGTGTAGAATTGGTCATGTCAATGAAGCACTAGTTTTGCAAGAAACCGATGTTGATATGATTGACGAATCTGAAGTTTTAACACCTGCTGATGAACTTCGTCATATTTGGAAATGGGATTTTACAACACCTGTTGTTAATGGTGCAAGATCATTGGCTGAAGCTTTGAGAAGAATTGAAGAAGGTGCTTCGATGATTAGAACTAAAGGAGAACCTGGAACTGGTAATGTTGCTGAAGCAATCAAACATATCAAAAAAGTAAATGATGAACTAAGAACAATAAAATCAATTTATGATTCTGGTGACAATCAAGATTTAGTTAGAATGGCAAGAGAATTCAAAGTATCTTATGATATTGTTGAACAAACTGCAAAACTCGGAAGATTGCCAGTTGTAAATTTTGCTGCAGGTGGAATAGCAACCCCTGCTGATGCAGCATATCTTATGTCACTTGGGTGTGATGGAATATTTGTCGGCTCTGGAATTTTTAATTCTGATGATGCAAGAGAAAGAGCACGTGCAATAGTTTTAGCTACTACTTTTTGGAATGAATCTGATAAAGTCAAAGAGGCACAAAAAATGATTGATGAAAGACAATCCATGATAGGATTAGATGTAAACACTCTTGAATTACGCATGCAAGATCGTGGAGGTTCTGCATGACTCTAAAACTAGGTGTTTTAGCTATTCAAGGCGATGTTGCTGAAAACGTATCTTCTTTAGAGAATTCTGTAACTGAATTAAATCAAGATGCAACTGTAAATATTGTAAAAACTCCTGAAGAAATCTCCCAACTAGATGGTTTGATTATTCCTGGAGGAGAAAGCACAACTATTGGACAATTATCTCTAGTAAATGGCTCTTTGAAAGAAATTAAACAAAAAGTCGAATCAGGAATGCCTGTTTTAGGAATATGTGCAGGAATGGTATTACTTGCAAACAATGCCAGTGACAAAGTTATAGGCAAAACCGAGCAACCCCTATTTGGTTTTCTAGATGTTGATCTTGAGAGAAACTCTTTTGGAAGACAACGTGAATCCTTTGAAGCTAATATCTCAATGGACTCTATTGGGATTTCTAACTATAATGGCGTCTTTATTCGTGCACCAACAATAACTACTGCTTCAAATGACATTGAAGTTCTTGCAAAATTTAACGAGAAGATCGTTGCAATCAAAAAAGGTAACATAATTGGAACTTCTTTTCACCCAGAACTGACTGAGGATTTAGCAATTCACAAATATTTTGTTAATTTGGTTAAAGCCACCAAAAATTAACACAAAAATTCAAGCCTTTACTAATTCCTTAAGAATATTGAATAATGATATTTTAGATTCCACTTAAGTTAGAAAGTACTCTTTCAAGATCTCGTTTTTCATATCTTAAGCTTTTGACCCCTGGATCATCTTGTACTAGAGTGGCAGAGAACTTCTGCAGCATCAATTTGTTTTCATTAGATAGATCAGATGTCATAATTAGATCATTTAGTGTAGTTGACTGATGAAAAAGTTTTCTTGTATCTATAACCGCATCTGCATTTTTTGCTAAAGATATTTGATTGGTAAGCTCATCTCCAATCTCATTTAATAATTCTGTAAGTGTATTTGATGCAAGTACCATACAATACTAGGGCTGTTCTAGTTAATTAACATGTAACAATTCCATTTTACATCTGTTTTGCACTCATAAGATTCAAATCTCAAATACTCCCATCTAAGACTAGAAACTTTGTGACTGATGATAAAAAAATGAAAATTATATGTAAATGGTGTAATGTTTCTAAAACTTGTCATATTGTTAGTCAGGAAATTACAGATCATCATGGAAACTATGGAATAGATAGTATTTTGATGGCTAAAGTTAAAATCCATAAACATTTCAAAGGAAAAAATTATTGTAAAGGCTCAGATAGAACAATCACTATACCATTAGATGAAATACAAAAATACAATGAAAAAAATAAAGATTAGATTCCAAACTCCCATATTCTTGAATTCCTGAAATCTAGATTTTAAAGCGGAAATTGCAGTTTATATCAAATGTGTAATCTTGAAAATTCTTAATATAATCAGTTCAATTCCTATAATCATGAAATATTGTTGTGATTGTTTGACTCCGATTAACAGTCATTCAAAAGAAGAGTATTGTGCTATTTGTAAAAGAGATAGAGCTGTTAAAGTAACCTCTACAGCTTAGATGATGTGGAATCTAATGATGACGTCCACCCATTTTGGGGATAGAAATGGACGCAAACAAGTACAAAATTATGATTTATTTTATTTTAATGAATTAGTTTTTTTGATAAAATGTTGGCTATCACAATACATGCATGTGTATTTTGAGCATGATGGAATTTTCAATAAATCATACAGGAACTGACAATTTTTGCAGCAAAAATTAACAAATTAAATAACTTGAAATTTTAATTCTTTTGAAAGTGTTTGAATATTCTGAATTAAATAACGTAGATCTTGTTTTAACTAAAATAAATTATGTTCCCATGTGCCATGTTTTGAACTTTATGTATTAAATCTAATTTTGTTTTATTTCATCATCGCAATCTCCATCTGAACACTACAAGGTAATTTCGTTAAAATTGATATGTGGGTTTAGAAGATAGTTTTTTGAGTTGTTCTTTACTCTGCCTTGCTGCATGCATTGACATGTAACACGACAATAAGATACTGTGCCATTATTTTGTCTTCGTTTAGTGTTTACTAAATTAAATAATAAACTGGATTCCCTATACCACTTACATTTGTATAAATTTAATATAAAATTATGAATAAATATTATAATAATATCAAAAATACTTAAATCTTATTTTTGTGTAATAATAACGACGAGGAACTATCATATCTGTAGAATCGGAGAAAAGACTTTGAGGATGCAGCCAGATAGAACAAAAGGAAAACACGAGAAATGATGGCAGCATCATAAATTCGATATGTTTTCCGATAGGCCTCGTTTTTTATTTCATTCGTTTTTCAAAAATCCTATTCCTGATTATCTCATTAAAATTTGGGATTTCTATTACCAAGATTTATGCCTAAATTTAATTTGCCAAAGATCCTTTGATGGCCTAAATCTGGAAAATCCTTTTCTAATTTGAGGGAATAAGCAAAGTATTGGAGTCTAAAAAGAAGCAATTTTGTGGTTATTGCCCTGAAGACAAGTGTTTGTTAGACTGTGAAATTTGTAATCCTAAGAAAGATGATGATTGCACTTGTTAGGAATATTCTCTTATACTAAAAGCACAAATTCTATAATTTGCTAACAGAGATGATGGAAAAAATATGTTGGGCAAATACCGATAATTTTGAAGAGTCTAAATTTGTAGTCATTGGCGTTCCTGATGAATCCCAATCCCATGCATTAAGAAAAGGAACAGAAGAAGCTCCATCTAAAATTAGACAAATCTCTAATCTCCGTGATTCTTTTGAACATGGTGGACGAATCTCTCTTGGTCGTCCTTTTCAAGGCTCAGAAAAAAAAATCTATGATATGGGAAACATAAACCGAGAACAGATTGAAAATACCTATGATGAAATATCTGCATCTTCAAAAATCCCAATCTCGATTGGAGGTGATCATTCTATTACCCGACAAATAATTAATACAATAACAAAAAGATACGGGAAAATTTCTTTGGTATATTTTGATGCTCATCCTGACTTTGTAAGTTCTACTACAAACTATTATGGCTCAGTAGTCAATGATATTCTTTCAAATATTGAAATTTCCTCTAGTGTTCAAATAGGAATTAGAGCCCCTGAACAAGAGGAATTGGACAATATTAAAAAATTCGATCTAAAAGTGATTACGCCTTTTGACATAAGAGAACAAGGAATCAAACAAGTGGCAAACTCTGTTACAAGCAGATTAGGTGATAAAGTGTACATTTCATTTGATATGGATTGCATTGATCCAGCATTTGCTCCTGGTGTTTCTGTTCCTGTACCTGTGGGTTTGAACAGTACAGATGCCGTCTATCTGTTAAAAGAGATAGTAAAGAAAGGTATTGTAGGTATGGATATGATGGAAGTTTGTCCTAGTTTTGATGTAAAAGATAGGACATCTCACTTGGCTTCTCGAATAATCTCTGAGGCTCTTTATTCGTCAGGAGAAACATAACTTGTCTGAATTTCAAAATGAATACACTTGGGGTAAGGCTGTTGCAAGTAATTCTACTGAAAAATTCCAAGAAAATTTTGACAAGGCAATTGACAAAGTCCGAGATGAACTTGGCAAAAAATATCCTATAATCATTAATGGACAAGAAATCTATTATGATGATTGCTTTACAGTAAGATCTCCTTCTGATACTAGAATTGTTGTGGCAAAATTTCCAAAAACATCTATTCATGACACCGAAAATGCCATATCTAGTGCAAAAAACTCATTTGAAAAGTGGAGTAGCACTACATACCAAAAAAGAGTTGAAATTTTCAGGAATTGTGCTGATGTGTTTTCCAAACAAAAATTCTTTTTGTCCGCATTAATGACATTTGAGAATGGAAAAAATCGCCTTGAAGCCATGGGTGATATTGATGAAACAATAGACTTTATGCGATTTTATGCACTACAACTAGAAAAAAACCAAGGGTTCTGCAAGCAAACCACTCATCCAAACCCTTATGAGAAAACTCAAACTATAATGAAGCCTTTTGGTGTGTGGGGAATAATTGCCCCATTTAACTTTCCTTCTGCAATTGCGATAGGAATGACTACTGCAGCACTAATTACAGGAAATACCGCTGTTCTAAAACCTGCAAGTGATGCCCCACTGTCTTCATTTCAGTTTGCAAAAATTATTTATTCTGAAATTCCCAATGGTGCGATTAATTTTGTTACAGGTTCTGGAGGAACAGTTGGAAAAACCATCATTGAAAGCAAAGACGTTGATGGTATAGCATTCACTGGATCTTATGAGGTTGGCATGAAAGGATTTCAAGAATTTACAAAAGAGACTGCAAAACCTTTCATCTCTGAAATGGGCGGAAAAAATCCCGCGATTGTTACTAAGCATGCTGATTTGAACAAAGCTACTGATGGAATAATGAATGCGGCATTTGGATTTGCTGGACAAAAATGCAGTGCATGCTCTAGAGTTTATGTTCAAAATGATGTTGCGGATCAATTCATTTCAAAGATTGTTGAGAAGACAAAGAAACTACGAATTGGAATGCCTTGGAAACAGGATGTATTCTTGGGTCCTGTAATTAACAAGGGTGCAAAAACAAAATTTGAGAATGCCGTAACTCTTGCAAAACAAGATGGAGAGGTTCTTACAGGAGGAAATGTTCTGTCTTCTTCAGAATTTGAGAATGGTTATTTTGTTGAACCCACAATAGTTACAAAATTACCAGATGATCACAAACTTGTCAAAGAAGAATTGTTTTTGCCCTTTTTGTGCATTCAAAGATATGATACCTTTGATGATGCCATAAAACTTGCAAACAAGACAGAATATGGACTGACTGCAGGAATTTTCAGTAATGATGATAAACAGTTAGAAGAATTCTTTTCAAAAATTCAAGCAGGCGTTGTGTATGCTAATCGTTTTGCAAGTGCAACAACTGCAGCATTAGTTTCTAGTCAGCCCTTTGTTGGATGGAAACATTCAGGCTCCACTGGAAAAGGGGCAGGTGGTGAAAACTATTTGCAACAGTTCATGCACAGTCAGACTCAGACTCGTTGTGATTGAATCCACGAACTCCCGAGCAATAAAATGTTTCTTTTTCTTTCCTTGATTCGTCGAACTGAATATGGCAACCAATTTGCGCCATAAGGGATGTAATCTGAAACAACAAACTTCTTTTTAATCAATTCTGGCTTTAGCTCTTCTCTTATTCCTTTTAGCATCTGAAATTCAAATTTTTTGGGATATTTTTTTGATAGGTTTTCTGCCTTTTGTATGATTTTTCCATCATGTGATGCTATTGCAAACTCATTACCGTTCTTGAACAGTGTTCTCATAAGTTTTATGTAATTTTTATCCACATCTTCTTTCGATTTGAAAGATACACTTGCCTTTTCTCTGTAAGCGCCTTTCACCAGACGTATCTTTGCACCGATTTGTAACAAGTTAATCAGATCATCTTCTGTTCTCTTGAGATTTGCTTGCAGAGCAATTCCAAGCCTTTCATATTTTGTAAAGTACGTATTGTAAATCTCTATTGTCTCATCTGTATGCTCAGAAGATTCCATGTCCAACCAAACAAAGACATGAGCATCACGAGCCTTTTGTATGATTTTCTCAAAATTGCGATAACATTCTTTCTGACTAATTGAAAGACCTATCTGTGTTGGTTTGACTGATATTGCTCCACGCACCTTCCATTTTCTAAATGAGTTTATGATTTTTTGATATTCATCTATTGTTGATGAAATCTGTTTTTTTGAAGTATGATATTCTCCAAGTTTATTGATAATTGCATATCGTCCTAATTGGTATGCTTCTTTTGCTGATACTAGAGCATCATCTATGGAATTTCCTGCTATCCATTGTTTTGCTATTTTAAACAAAACTTTTTCCATTAACTGTATGCCTGTTACCACAGTGAATTTTCCATGTACGTGATTATATGATTTTAGATTAATTGCTGTTTAACCACAAAGAAGAAATTTGATAATGCTTTATTATTATCATGGACAAGGCTTTTGTTTTAATTAATTGTGAACCTGGTAAAGAACCCTCTATTCTCAAGCAATTAAGGGAAATGAAAAATGTAGTTGATGTTCAAGGAACATATGGTGTTTATGATATTGTAGCAAGAATAGAATCTGATGATAAATCCCAACTTGAAAATATTATTTCTGATCAAATCCGAAAACTAGATGATGTTAATTCTACACTGACTCTTATTCCAACTGAATCTGAGGATGTAAAGTCAGACTTGCGTGAAATAGAACCTGATGTAATACCTGAACAGAAAAAACCCTTAGAAGAACAATCCTCAGAAAAGGAAGATAATGATTTAGATGATGAGCCTGAAGAAGATTACGATGATGAAGATTAAATTTTTAATATTCTAACAAAAATCAAGCAAAAATTAGGACAATATTTTCTGACTAATCCTATTTCTTTGTAATAAAATGTCTATTCAATTAATTTAAGAATCGATTTAATTAACATATCATGATTAGTTTGAGGTTCACATGTAATGTAAATCAACTTATCTTGCTCTAACGGGATGGTAATTCTTTTTAGCTTTTCATATTCTGCAATTGCATATTTTCCTCTTCCAATAAAATCAGAAAATTTATTTCGAAGTTTCCATGCGTCCATGGCATGTCTTAGAGATTCTTTTTGTAAATCTGGTTTTAGATAGTCTGTTACACCTTCTCTTTGACCCCCAAATAGCAATCGACCCGAATAATCAATTATAGTTACAAATCTAATTTTTGAATCAAGATTTTGAATCGTTTCATAAAGTTTATGATATTTTTCAGATTTTGTCACAGACATAAGATTATTTAAACAAAATCATACAAAAGTATGGCAAAAATTTAATGTAAATTCATAAAATTATTTTTCAATTTTCAAAAATATTTAAAGAATTTTTTGACCGAATTAAAATATGATTTAATTTAACAACGATTATGGAAAAAGCATATGTATTAATTAATTGTAATTTAGGAAAAGAAGATGATATTTTACATTCATTACAAAATATCAAATCCGTAAAAGTACATGGATCTCTTGAAATCATTATAGAAGAGACAAATAATTATCTTGATGTTCTTCAAGAAGACATTCCATGTAAAATCAAAAGTTTGCCTTCTCTCAAAACTACATTTACACCAACAGGAATGAAAAATTAGGGTGATAAAACATTATGACTCAAAAAACATCCATTCAAGAATTTGATGATTATACTGATTGCCATGCATGTCATAACCCCTTACCACATTGTCATTGTAAGTGTCCTTATTGTGGAAAACGTGATGATTGTGAATGTGCATTGTTTGATGCTGCAACAGGAGGTTGAAAAATTTAAAGAAAAATTATTCCATTTTGAATAAATTTTAAGTAAAATAATTTAACATTTAATTTTCATAATGTTGCAATACGACGTTGAGATGAAGGAAGATTTTGCAGAATATACAAAATGCATTAGTTGTAATGCATCATTATTGTTATGTGATTGTAATTGTCCTAAATGTGGCAAAAGAGAGAATTGTAGATGTAATTTAAAGCCAATTAAATGGAGCGATTTAAGATAATTGAAATTGGTGGACTATGTCAATACTTTTTTGGTTTCAAGTAGGATTTGGTTTGCTTTTGATTCTAATTTTAATTGGACTTGGAATAAGAGCATCAAAAGATAAAACAAAATTATTTGATGATGAAAAAATACTAGATATCATTAAAGAAGAATTAGATAAAGACGGTTTTAATAATTTTGAATTAAAGTCAATAGTCTCCCTAAATACTCCAAACATTACTAGTGTTATTGTAAGTAATGATTACTTGGAAATTGCAATGGAAGTAGATAATCGTTCAGGTGAAATTATCAACAAAGAAAGATTGGCAAGATGAACTTGTACATATCTATATGATCAATCTCAGATTAATCTACTGTCTTCTTTTATCGTATTTAGTACAATATGAGTTACAGTATTTTCAATATTTGGTATAGCTGATAATTTTTTTACAAAATTACTCAGATTCTTTCTATTTTTGAATTTTGCAATCACCAAAGTATCTGCATCTCCTGTTATATCGTACACAGAAATCACATTGTCCTCTTTTGCAATAATATCTTCAACTTCCAACATTTTTCCTTGACTAGTTTTAATTTCAATTATTGCAGTGATGTCATATCCTAACAAATCATGATCAAGACGAGCAGAATATCCTTTGATTATTTTTTTTTCTTCGAGTTTTTTTATTCTGGAAATCATTGTAACTGTAGATACATCTAATCTTTGAGAGAGTTGTCTTGCAGATTGTCTTGCATCAACTAGAAGATGTTTTAGAATTTGAAGATCTTTATCATCAATTTCCATATTACAAATTAATTGTACAAATATTTAAGAATATTAATATTTTACATACAAATGTAATGTTAAATAGCAATATACCTTATAATCATCTATTTGTAATTATATACAATGAAACAATTACTATCTTATGATCCGATATTAGAGAAGATTCAAACCCATCTGATGAAATATGGAATAAAATCTACAATATCTGAAAAAGAATTAGATTTTGAATCGGATTATTTAGATATCTCTCTTTTAGGTGGTAAAGATGGTATTGGGAATGTTGGGGCATTAAAACTAGAAAATTCACCTATTGATTATATTCAGATTATCAAAAAACAAGAATACGCAAACTGTGATTTTGCTGTAGGTAGTCATGTTGGAATGGGCATTCATAAACATTCTTGGTGGAAAATGAATTTTTTTCTAGCATTTGCAGATTCTATTCATATAGGTCCATTTGATATAGGAACAATTTCTACTATTAAAAAAGGACTTTTTCATTCAGAAATCGAGGATTTTATGTGGAATGGTTATCCAAAACTCACAACATTACCTCCAGGCTTAGTGCGAGACAATGTAGTTGAACCCCTAGATCAGAACAAAAGATTAAGACAATTGATGATTAAATGTTTGCTTGGAGAAAGAATAATCACTGTTTCCAGATATGAACCAAGACATGAGTCAAACACAATTATGACAAATTCAAAAATTATTATTCAATCAAAGTGGAAACTCCAAAAAGATCTTTTTGTAGATAAGGAGACCATGGAGATGTATGAAAAAATGGCTGAAATAATCAAAAAAACAGTAAATAATCTAAAGTATCATTTAACTTAGAAACGACTGCCTGCTAAATCCTTGATTGTTTACTATGTTCATTGTAATTGTAGATTTAATTCCAGGTATCTTTCTAATCTTTTTGCTAATAATTTCAGAGATTTCATTATACGTAGGAGCTGCAATCTTACAGATTATCTCATAATTTCCAATTAATCTGTCAGCTTCTATTATCTCAGGTATGTTTTCTAGTGATTCTAATATTTTTGATTCATATGATCTTAAACAATGAATTGTAACAAAAGCTTGAGCCATGTAAGTGTCTAACACTTCTCGTTCAATTTCATTCGTTTTTATTATTCCTGGGTTTTTATCTACCAATAATGTGAGTGTTGCCCTTATGTTTGAAATTTTTCTAATTCCTTTTGAAATATCATTTTGAATATTTTGTTCACTTGATGATTCTAGCTTTGTCAAAATATCATATGAGCCAAACGTGCCAAAAGCATTTGTTATGCTAGGGATATTTTTTAGATTAGATATTACAGAATCTTCTTTTCCAGATTCATTAACAATTAGAACATATGCTTTGTCCATACGTTCTCCTAATTTTGACCTTCAATTCCCATTAGTGTAAGCGTAGATCGTACATTTTCAAGTTTGCGTATTCCCCAAGTGACAGTTTCTCGAAGTTTGTCTTTATCTGAATTTTCTATCTTTGCTATAATGTCATATACTCCAAATGTTCCCTGTACTTCTTTGACTGATTCCAAGTATTTTAAAGAATCAAGAATACTCTCCTCAGAACCTAATTTGCAATTAACTAAAACATATGCAGTTTCCACAGTCAAAAAATGTCAAAAAAATATTTAAGTAAAACTCTATTAAATATTTAAAAATATTAAGATTATATATAAAAAATTAAACAATTATAACTATTTTCATATACATTACTATCAGACAATTTCTAATGAGGGACCAAATAAGGCATTTTATCTTTGACATGAGGAGTAGGATTTGAACACTGGCCACATTTTGGACGAATGATCTCCGCATCATAATCTACCTCTCCAATCACCTCTTTACAAATAGAGCATACAAGAGATTTTGTATCGTAAATATTCAATGTGATGTAATTATGACTTTGTTACCAATAAAGTAGAATACAGTAGAAGTAAAAATTTATTCATTTTTTAGAATTTCATCAAACAAATTTCTTGTTTTTGATATATCTTGTGTCTAGTTTCTATATTGAAATTTAAGGAAAACCTTCCATGATTTTTTTGACTTTTTCTTCTTCTAAGTACATAGTTTTTTCAAATTCTTTTCTTAATGCATCATATTTGGTCTGCTTTTCCCCCTCATCCATTTTTGAGAATTTGAACAACCTCATTTCATCTACAATTGTCATAATTTTATAATTCGTCTCAAACATAATTTCATCAATTTCTTTAGATGATTCTTCACCCATAATTGATTATAGTCATCATCACAAATAATATTTTATATGTATAAATTATGATGTAGTAATCTTCTGAAAACTTACACAAGGTCATAACTCTTGCACGTTGATAATTCTTGGCGTATCCACGTTTTCATTCAGTTGATTACTACTAGATATTGTGTATTAATATGGAATAAAAATTATATTGTAAAAATAATGAACATATGTTTAATTTCAATATAAAAAATCAGTAATTTCATATTTTTTGCTTAATTAATTGAAGTACTTTTTTAATTACAAGATCATGATCAACTTCAACCTCCATACTTATAACAAGAATAACATGTGTTTCTAAAAGAAACGTGATTCTTTTTATTTTCTCATATTCAGTGATAGAGTATTTTCCAGTACCTAAAAAAGGATAAAGAGATTCACGGGATTTCCAGCGTGAGATAGTGTTGCGAATAGATTTTGTAATTTCTTCATTGGGTAGATATGACTTAACATCCTCTAACATACCTCCTGCTAACAATTCCCCACTAAAATGATAAACAAAAACCCCTCTAATAGCAGGTTCTAAACCTGAAACTAATGAACAAAGTTTTGTGTAATTCATAATTTTTTATTCGTCCAATTGAATAAATTTCAAATAACTGTCTGAATAAAAATTGTCAAAATTTCTCATTAATTCTTAAAACACTAGCCTAAAAATAACCTTAATTCATGAATTTCTTAATAATTGTAAAGATTATGGAAAAAATTTAAAAAAATTCATTATATGACAATTTAGTTTATTGATAATTTTAAACCATCTATAACAGAACCTGAGATGATAGTATATTATGTAATACTAGGCGTTACTATCAATCTAAGTAATCAAATCGCGGTGTTTCAC